>JAUIDE010000058.1 GCA_030429105.1 Alphaproteobacteria bacterium | reverse complement strand
TTCGGGCGTTCCCGCTGGCCCCGCCGCGCCGGGGGTGGAGGCGGGCGTCGTCGCACTGAAGTCGCGCACTATCGATCCGAAGGAGGCGGTGCGGCTCTCGCTCCTCGCGCTCGAATGGCTCGCGGAACAGGGGTGCAGGCAGTTCGTCTTCAAGTATTGCTCGACCTTCGATTCGACGCCGGAGGGTAATATCGGCCCGGTGGCGGAGGCGATGGCGAAGGCGCTGGGTGAGACGCGGGTGATCGTCTGCCCCGCCTTTCCGGGCGCGGGGCGCACGATCTTTCAGGGGCATCTCTTCGTCGGAGATAAACTTCTCTCAGAGTCCGGGATGGAGAGCCACCCGCTCACGCCGATGACCGATCCGGACATCCGGCGCTGGCTCGCGCGGCAGACGCGGATGAAGGTCGGCCATGTGCCGGCGCGGACCGTCTCCGCCGGCGCCGCGGCGATCCGGCGGGCGCTGGAGGCGGAGGCGGAAGCGGGGCGGCGGCTGATCGTGACGGATGCGACTTCGGACGCCGACCTTCTCGCCCTCGGGGCCGCTGCGGACGGGTTGAAGCTTGTGACGGGCGGCTCCGGGATCGCGATGGGCCTGCCGGAGAATTTCCGCCGGGCCGGGCTCCTGAAGGGCGGCGGCGGCGGCTGGGCGGGCGTGCTGGGCCGCGCCGCGATCCTCTCCGGCTCCTGCTCGACGGCGACGCGCGGGCAGGTCGCGGCGCATGACGGGCCGAAGCTGGAGGTGACGGCGGAGGCCGTCATGGCCGGGGAGATCGACGGCGCGAAGGCGGCCGAATGGGCGCTCTCCCAGCGTGGCGTTCCGCTCGTCTATTCCTCCGCCGACCCGGCCGTCGTCGCCGCCGCGCAGGAGCGGTTCGGGCGGGAGGAGGTCGCCGGCCGGATCGAGCGGCTGATGGGGGAGGCGGCGGTCGCCCTCGTCGAGGGCGGCGTCACCCGCCTCGTGACCGCGGGCGGGGAGACTTCGGGCGCGGTGGTCGAGGCGCTCGGCGTCGCGGCGCTGGAGATCGGGCCGGAGATCGACCCGGGCGTGCCGGCGCTCAAGGCCGAGGGCAGGAGCCTCGCGCTCGCGCTCAAGTCCGGCAATTTCGGGGGCGAGGATTTCTTCGCCCGCGCCGTCGCGGCGCTCGCCCCGCCGCGAAAAGGGGCGGAGGAATGAGGCCGCGCGCCGGCATAACCGTGGTTACGGGCATTTTCCCTCTGATTCATAAGGATAATTTCGAGCGCCCCTCTTTCGGGACCTCCGGACGATGACGGAGTCCGCCCTCCGCGAGGCGATCTGCCGCTTCGCCGCCTCGCTCCATGCGCGCGGGCTCACGCCCGGCTCCTCCGGCAACATATCGGCGCGGACGGAGGATGGCGGGCTTCTCGTCACGCCCACCGGCTCCGGCTTCGGCGCGCTCGACCCGGCGCGGCTCTCCCGGCTCGACGCCGCGGGGCGGCTCCTCTCGGGCGATCCGCCGACGAAGGAGATGCCGCTCCATTCCGCCTTCTACGAGACGCGGGCGGGGGCGGGGGCGGTCGTCCACCTCCATTCCGTCCATTCCGTCGCGCTCTCGATCCTGCCGGAGACGGACCCGGATTGCGTGCTGCCGCCGCTCACCGCCTATTCGGTCATGCGCGTCGGCAAGGTGAAGCTTCTTCCCTATTTCCGGCCCGGCGACCCGGCGATGGGGGATGCGGTGCGGAGCCTCGCCGGGAAGCGTTCCGCCGTCCTCCTCGCCAATCACGGGCCAGTCGTGGCGGGGAAGGACCTCGAATCCGCCGTCTTCGCGATGGAGGAACTGGAGGAGACGGCGAAGCTCGCGCTCCTCACGCGCGGTATGGCCCCGCGCGGGCTTAAGACGGCGGAAATCGCCGACCTTGTAAGGACGTTCGGGGCGGAATGGGGGGAATGATGCGCTTTTCGGCCAATCTCGGGTTTCTCTGGACGGAGCTGGCGCTGACGGATGCGATCCGCCGCGCGAAGGCGGCGGGCTTCCAGGCGGTGGAGATGCACTGGCCCTACGAGACGCACGCGGAAGTCGCCCGCGCCGCGCTGGAGGAGACGGGGCTGGCCCTCCTTGGCGTCAACACGGTGCGGGGCGAGGCGGGGGAGAATGGCCTCGCCGCGCTGAAGGGGCGGGAGGCGGAGGCCCGCGCCGCCATCGACCAGGCGCTCGAATGGGCGGACGAGACGGGCGCGCATGCCGTCCATGTCATGGCCGGCCGGTTCGGCGACGAGGCGACCTATATCGCCAATCTCCGCTACGCGGCGGAGGAGGCGCGGGACCTCGGCAAGACCATCCTGATCGAACCGCTGAACGCCCGCGACGCGCCCGACTATTTCCTCACCGAGGTGGAGCAGGCGGCGGAGATCATCATCCGCACCGGCGCGGCGAATATCCGCATCATGTTCGACTGTTACCACGTGCAGGTGATGCAGGGGGACATCCTCCGCAGGTTCGAGGCGCTGATGCCCTTCATCGGCCATGTCCAGTTCGCCGCCGCGCCGGGGCGGGGCGAGCCCGACACGGGGGAGATCGCCTATGAGCGGCTCCTGCCCGCGATGGAGGCGCTCGGGTGGAAGGGCTTCTTCGGAGCCGAGTATCGACCGAAGGGGACGACGGACGAGGGGCTGGGCTGGATGAAGGGGTATTCCTGAAGGTCAGGGCCCCGGACTTGATCCGGGGCCTCGACGGGTGATGCGCGGCGCTCCGCCCGTCGAGGTCCCGGATCAGGTCCGGGACCTTGCGCTCCGGGCGCCCTTGCGGAAAGCGCCGCCCGGCGCGATTGTGCGCCGAAGCCGGGGAAGCCGGCGGCGGGAGCGGAGCGATGGACGAGCTGAGGCGCAGGCTGCACGAGGAGGGGTATCTCGTCCTCGAAAACGTCTTTCCGACCGAGGCGATAGAGGCCGTGAAGGCGGAGTACGCCGCGCTGCTCGAAACCCTTTGCAAGGGCTGGATCGAAGAGGGCCGCCTCGCCCCCGAAACCCTCGCGCTCGATTTCGAAGGGAGGCTCCGCGCCGCCTATGTCGCCGGGTTGGACTGGTTCCAGCCGATGGACATCTCCCTCCCCGGCGGGGTGATCGAGGCGGAGACGCCGATGCATTTCGGCCCGGCGATCTTCGCGCTGCTCCGCCATCCCGCCATTCTCGACGTGGTGGAGCGGCTGATCGGGCCGGAGATCACCTCGAACCCGATCCAGCATGTCCGCATCAAGCCGCCGGCGCATCTGCTGAAGGCGGACGAGGTGCGGCCCCATGTGACCTATACCGACTGGCACCAGGACCGGGGCGTGGCGCATGACGAGGCGGACGAGACGGAGATGGTCACCGTCTGGATCGCGATTTCGGACGCGACGGCGGAGAACGGCTGCCTCCAGGTCGCGCCCCGCACGCATCGGGAGCCGCTGAAGACGCATTGCCCGGCGGGCATCCAGCTGACGATCCCCGAATCCGCGCTGGACCGGTCGCGCGCCCTGCCGCTCCCGGTGAAGTCGGGCGGGGTGGTGATCTTCCATCCGGGCACGGCCCACGCCTCCCTCGTCAACCGGACGGAGGGGTTCCGCTGGTCCTTCGACGTTCGCTATAACGTCACCGGGCAACCCACGGGCCGGAGCCATTTTCCGAGCTTCGTCGCTCGCAGCCGCAAGGCGCCCGAAACCGAATTGCGGAGCGCCGAAGACTGGCGCGCAATGTGGGAAGAGGCGCGCGCCCGCCTCGCCCGCGCGCCGCATATCCCGATCCACCGGTGGAGCGCGGACGCGCCCGCCTGCGCCTGAGGAGCATCATGGCCGATACCGTCCGCCTCGACCCCGCCGACAACGTCGTCACCGCGATCCGCCCGCTCGAAGTCGGCGCAGCCGTGGAAGGCGCGAAGGCGCTCGCGCTCATCCCGCGGGGCCACAAGGTCGCGACCGCGCCGATCCCGAAGGGCGCGGTCGTGCGGAAATACAGCCAGGTGATCGGCTATGCGGCGGAGGACATTCCGGCCGGCGCCCATGTCCACACCCACAATGTCGAGTTCCGGGCGACGGAGGTGGAGTACGAATTCTCCACCGATCTCCGCCCCGCCGCGCCGCCGGCGAAGATCGACACGTTCATGGGCTATCGCCGCAAGTCGGGCCGGGTGGGGACGCGCAACTACATCGCGATCCTGACCTCGGTGAACTGTTCCGCCACCGCCGCGCGGAAGATCGCCGCCGCCTTCGGGCCGGAGGAGATGGCGCAGTATCCGAATGTCGACGGCGTCGTCGCCTTCGTCCACGGCACGGGCTGCGGAATGGCGGGCTCCGGCGAGGGGTTCGAGGCGCTGCAGCGGGTCATGTGGGGCTATGCGAAGCATCCGAACCATGCCGGCGTCCTCATGGTCGGCCTCGGATGCGAGATGAACCAGATCGACTGGCTGCTGGAGGCCTACGGGCTCGAACGCGGGCCGCTCTTCCAGACCATGAACATACAGGACGTGGCGGGGCTGCGGCGCACAGTGGAGCTCGGCGTCGAGAAGGTGCGCGCGATGCTCCCCATCGCGAACGAGGCGCGGCGGGAGCCTTGCCCCGCCTCCGAGCTGATGGTGGCGCTGCAATGCGGGGGCTCGGACGCATGGTCCGGCGTCACGGCCAACCCGGCGCTCGGCTACGCCTGCGACCTTCTCGCAGCGCAGGGCGGGACGGGCGTTCTGGCGGAGACGCCGGAGATCTACGGCGCGGAGCATCTCCTCACCCGCCGGGCGGTGGACCGCAAGACGGGGGAGAAGCTCATCGCCCTGATCCGCTGGTGGGAGGATTACACCGCCCGCAACCGCGGCTCGATGGACAACAACCCCTCGCCCGGCAACAAGAAGGGCGGGCTCACCACGATCCTCGAAAAGTCCCTCGGCGCGCAGGCGAAGGGGGGCACGACGCCGCTGACCGGCGTATACAAGTATGCGGAGCCGGTGACGGCGAAGGGCTTCACGTTCATGGATTCCCCGGGCTACGACCCGGCCTCGGTGACCGGCCAGATCGCCTCCGGCTGCAACCTCGTCACCTTCACCACCGGCCGCGGCAGCGCCTTCGGCGCGAAGCCCGCCCCCTCGGTGAAGATCGCGACGAACAGCGAGATGTATGGCCGCATGGTCGAGGACATGGACGTGAACGCCGGGCGCATCCTCGAAGGCGCGAGCGTGGAGGAGGTGGGGCGGGAAATCTACGAGATGCTCCTCCGCGTCGCCTCCGGCGAGATGACGAAGTCGGAGGCGCAGGGGCTCGGGGACTACGAGTTCGTGCCGTGGCAGATCGGCGCGGTGATGTAGGGGGCGGCGGGGGGCGGGCGCGGCCTGATCGCTCCGACGACTTCCCCCCCCGCGGATGCGGAGAGGGTTCAGGCGATCGTCAGCGCAGCCAGCCTTGTTCCGCCATCCGGGCGCCGAAATATTCCGCGCCTTCCAGCGTCCAGTGGCCGTAGTCGAACATGGTCTTGCGCCCATCCGGCGTCGAGAGGGCGCAACGCTTCGCGCCGTCGTCGCAGATCAGCGCGCGGCGGGAATAGATCTCTATCCCGTTTTCCGATGCGAACGCGTGCAGCGCGGCGTTGACCGTATCGGGCCGGCGGCTTTCCCGGGCATGGCCCAACGCGTTCACCGCATCGACGTCCAGAACGCCGTCGCGGCTGAGCACCCACCAATCGAAAAGGGTTCTGTTATGAACATCTTCGAACTCGGCGATGTTGTCGAAGATGACGATCTCCTTTCCGGTCTGCATGAGCCGGCTTACGAGGCGACGGAAAATGGGGAACGCCTGCACATGGAACTGCGGAGCCAGCACAAGCACGTCCGCCTCCGCGAAGTTCGGCGAGGCGATCAGCTTCTGGAACTGTTCCTCCCGGACGTCGCTGCGCAGATCGAAACGAGCGAACTCCATCCCGGGAAACCGCTCGCGATTCAGGTGCAAGGCGTTGAAGGCGTCCTTGGCGTGGGAATTGCCGATCACCAGGACATGCTTCGCGTCGGGGTCCTCGAACCACAGCAGCTCCGCGTCCCGGCGCGCGCGCTCACGCTCCTTCCAGAGCCCGACGGGCTGGCCGGGCCATAATCCGTCGATCACCGACCATGACTGCTCTTGCAGCGCCTCGTTGTCATAGCTGTTCGGGGCGAACAACGCGGCGCGGGCCGACAGGCGCTCGGGCCAGCCGCCTGCCGCGTAGGCGCCGACGCCAAAGACGACCAGGGCCGATGCCGCGGCGCTCGTCGCAAGAGCGAAAGATCGGTCTGGCATTCGAAAACGGAACGGCTTTTCGACAAGAAAGTATCCTGCAATGGCCAGCGCAAACGTCAGGGAAAGCCAGACAGCATAGTCAAGAACGCCGGGCCCATTGATACTTGTCAGCCGGCCAAAAGCGAAAATCGGAAAGTGCCATAAATACAGGGAATAGGATATCTTGCCAATCGCGACGAAAAGGCGAGACGACATCAGGCGCGTCGCCGGATCGCGCGGATTGGCGAACCATATCATCATCGCGGTGGCGACGATCACGGGGACCGTGCCAACTCCCGGATGGGCGAATGACGCGAGATCGACCGTGGCGACCATGACCAAGAGGATGACGAGCCCAAGGCTCGGCGCCAGAGCGACGAGAGGCAAGGTCTTGCGGGGGGGGGGGCGGGGCGGCGCTCGGCGGCGAAGGCAAGCAACGAGCCGACCAGAAGCTCCCATGCGCGGCTGGTCGGGGAAAAGAACGACAGGTCTGACACTCTCATGGTCAAGAGCTGCGCCGCCGCAAGCCCGAGCGCGATGCTCAACACAAGCGCCGGCCCGATCCAGTTCGGCCTGTGCCGGTGAAAGGCTGCGAGCAGGACCGGAAACAGCAGATAATACTGTTCCTCGATCGCCAGGCTCCATGTGTGCAGGAATGGCTCCAGCAAAGCTGAGCTCGCGCCGTAGCGACCCTGTTCCACATACCAGAAGACGTTGCTCGCGAAGCCCAGCGAAGCGACGAGCGACCAGCCGAAACGCTCAAGCTGGCTCGGCGTCAGGATCGCGAGGGCTGCGGGAATCGAGACCAGCATCACCAGAAGCAGCGGCGGCAGGATTCTGCGCGCGCGGCGAATATAGAAGTTACGAATGCTGACGCCGTCGGTCTCGCGCAACTCCGCCAGAATGATCCTTGTAATCAGGTATCCTGACAAGACAAAGAACAAGTCAACACCGAGAAACCCTCCAGGCGCCAAATCGAAATCGCCAATCGATATCTTCAAGTGATAGACAATGACTGACAGGACTGCGACGGCGCGCATGCCGTCAATTTCAGGGCGATATGAGAGCTTCACCGTGGATTCCGTCGTGACGTGCAACGATCCGAACAAACCCGATCCGGGCGGCGCTGCCAAGCTCCAAGAGCAATCTTGTCCGGTGACCGGCATCCCTTCCGGTCGCACGGGACAAGCCGAACGCGTTCGAGTTGCTCCCTTCTGGCGGAGCAATCCTCGGAGGACGGAGACACGCGGCCGCGTTCGCCTCGAAAGGCGCGCCGCCGCAGTTGCAAGGAAAGGATGCGCTGTTCTTAAGGCGAGCGAGGCTGCCGCGCATCACGGGACCGGTGCGGAGGGCGTATGGCGGACATAGCGGGAGAGTCTTCGAACCCGCCAGACGCCCTTTTCCACGAACTCCAAGACTGGGAAGAACAGCTAAAGAGCGTTGATCTGCCGTCGGGCTTCCGCGCCGCACCGCCTTTTGATGGCCCGGAGCTGACGCCATGACCGCGCCGCGACCTGAGCCCCGAACAGGCGAAGTCTTCCGCGGCGCGGCGGCCGCATGCGACCGGCGGCGGAAGCGTGCAAAATCCCCGCCGCCTTTCTCGCTCCGCCTGAACGCGGAGGAGCGGAAGCGGCTCGAACAGGCGGCCGGAGGCGCGCCGCTCGGGGCCTATATCAAGGAACAGCTCTTTCAGGACGGCGCGCCCAAGCGAAAGGGACGCGGCAAGGCGCCGGTGAAGGATCACGCCGCGGTCGGACGCATCCTCGGCATGTTTGGCGAGTTGCGCCTGGCCACGAGCCTCGATCAGCTTTCCGAAGCCGCCCGGCGCGGAACTCTGCCAGTGTCGCCGGAGCTGGAAGCGGAACTTATGCGGACCTGCGCGGCCGTTCTCGCGATCCGGGCGGAACTGATGCGCGCCCTCGGCTATGCGCCGGAGGATGGGGCATGATCCTGAAAGGCTCGCAGAGAGGCGGCGCCCTGAAGCTCGCCGCGCATCTCTTACGCGGTGACGAGAACGATCATGTCACAGTGCATGAGTTGCGGGGTTTCTCGGGAGGCGATCTCCGGGAGGCGCTGCGCGAGGCGGAGGCGGTCGCAAAGGGCACGCGCTGCAAGCAGCATCTCTTCTCTCTGAGCCTCAATCCCCCTGCGACGGAGACGGTGAGCGCGGGCCAATTCATAGCCGCCATCGACCGGATCGAGGCAAAACTCGGCCTCTCCGCCCGCCCGCGCGCGATTGTGTTCCACGAGAAAGAGGGCCGCCGTCACGCCCATGTCGTCTGGTCGCGGATCGATCCGGAGGCCATGAAGGCGGTGAACCTGCCTTTCTTCAAAAACAAGCTCCAGGAGGTTTCCCGCTCCCTCTTTCTCGAACATGGCTGGCGGCTGCCGGAGGGCCTGCGGGACAAGGAAGCGCGCAATCCGCTGAACTTCACGCTCGCCGAATGGCAACAGGCCAAACGCACCAAGCAGAACCCGGAGCGGCTGAAGGTGATGTTCCGGGAATGCTGGTCGGTTTCGGATAACGGCGCCGCCTTCGCCCAGGCGCTGGCCGATCAGGGTTTCGTGCTGGCAAGGGGTGACCGGCGAGGTTTCGTGGCCGTTGACTGCCACGGCGAGGTCTATTCCCTCTCGCGCTGGACGGGGGAGAAGACCAAGGCTCTGAAGTCCAAGCTCGATGATCAGTCCAACCTTCCAGACGTGGCCGCCGCCAAAGCCGATATCGCAGCGCGCATGACCGAGCGGCTGCGCGCGTTTCAGGCGGAGGCGGAGAGGCGCGCCGCAGACTCCCTCCGCGCCGTCGAGGCGAAGAAGGCGGAGCTCAAGGCGCGGCAGAGACAGGAGCGAGCCGACCAGAAGCGCCGCCTTGAGACGCGCGAACAAGCCGAAGCCCTGGCCCGCGCCGCGCGCTTCCGGCGTGGTTTTCCGGCTTTGTGGGACTGGATCACCGGCAAGACAGGCAAGATACGGGCGGAAAACGAGGCGACGGCAAAGGCTGCCGCGCTTCGGGATAGGCAAGAGCAGGAAACCCTGATTGCGCGGCAGCTCACCGCGCGGCGTTACCTGCAACAGGATATCCGCGAAGCCCGGCGCTGTGCGGATCGCGAGCGGGAAGACCTGCGCCTCGATGTCGCCTTCTATGCAGGGCTGCGCGACCGGCCTGTGGATCAGGACAAGCCTGACCGCCGCCCCCGTCAGAGAACTACGCTCGACCTTGACCGGTAGGCGGTTGATCCTTTAGCGCGCCCGCTGCGGCTCGAAGGCGACGCGCAGGGAATAACCGAGAACGCGGGCATATTCCTCGATGGTGGAGAGGCGCGGCGAAACATCGGAGTTCAGGCTTTCCAGCCGCGAGATGTTGCTGCGCTTGGTGCCGAGCTTGTCCGCCATCTGCTTCTGGGTGAGCCCGGCCATCTGCCGCAGCGCAATCATCTGCCGCTTCATCTCGAAGGCAGGCGAGAGCGCCTCATAGGCGGCTTTCACCTCCGGGTTCGTCAGCGCCTTGTCGCGCATCTCCTTCAGGGTCGGTCTCTCAGTCATTGTCTTGCACCTCTTTCATTCGTTTCTGCGCCGTCTCCATGAGCCGTTTCGGCAGCGCGTTGGTCTTTTTGATCGCGGTGAGGAGGATCACGATTTCCTGCCCCTTCACCGTGCAGAAGATCGAACGCGCGATCCCCTCTTTGCCCTTGGCGCGGATTTCAAAAAGACCTTTGCCAAGGGGCGCGGTATGCGGCCGCCCCAGATCAGGCCCGAATTCCTCGATCAGCTCCGCCGTCCGCAGGAAGTTTGCGAGGATGCCGGGCGGAAGCGCGAGCGTCTCCTCCTCAACTCTTCTGCTGTAGAACGTGATCGTCCAGTTCATTGCTCATGTTATCAAATATGATACCTTCTTGTCAAGGCGAGAGTGACCCGCGCGATCTCCGGTCAAGAGATCTTACGGGAGGTTTACGCTGCCGCGCCGACTCCCTGCGCGGCGACATGGTCGTTTAAGTTTTTGGTGAAGAGCTTCTTTTCGGCGAATCCGTTTATTGAAAGGATCGCTGGAAGATACATTATGCAAACAAAATCTCTGCTGCAAATGCGCAGCTTCCGCGCCCGGCCAAAGCCGGGCGCGAATTTTTCTTGTCCGCTCAGAACAGGCTGAGCTGCGCGCCGCACCAATTCGTGCGCTTGGCCTCCGCCTCAAGCCATTCGATGACCAGCGCGACGGCGCCGCCGCTGGCCTCGACCGTTCCCGGCTGCATGAAATGCGAGCGATAACCGGTCTCGGTGACGGGGATCGGCTGGCGTCCTTTCGTCCTGATCTCGATGTGATCGGCGAGGCCATAGGCGTCCGGCGTGAAGGTGATGTGCAGCGCGATGCCGCGCCATGTGGTGGTGTAGGTCTGCTTCATGGGTGCGCCCTCCTTCGGGGAAGTCGCCGCTTACGCGGCGACTCCTTCCGCAGGCGCCTCGATGAGAGGTTGCAGGCCGTGGAGATAATCGGCGGCGCGCTGCGCATGGGCGGCGGCGGCGAAGATCGCGCGGCTGTCTTCCTTCAGAACCTTCAGCCAGCCCTGAATATAGGCGGCATGATCCTGCCCCGGCTCGGGGGTGAGCGCGAGATCGGCGCAGAGGAACGCTGCGCCCAACTCGGCGACAAGCTCCTCGCGGGCGTAGCCTTCATCGCCCCATTTCTTGCGCCCGAATTCGCGCATCAGGCGGCTCTTGTGCTTCGTCCAGTGGGTCAACTCATGGGCAAGGGTGGCGTAGTAGCTTTCGGGGCTCTCGAACGCCTCGAAGGGTGGCATCTGCACATGATCGCTGCCGCCATTGTAATAGGCCTGTCCGCCGCCGTGCCGGATATCCGCGCCAGTCGCCGCAAAGAAGGCGTCGGCATGGCGGATGCGCCGGGCGGGATCGATGACGGGCGCGGGTTTCGCCTGATAGTGCTCGGGCAGTCCCTCGATCTGCTCGACATTGAAGACGGTGTAGGCCTTCAGATAGGGGATTTTCCGGGTCTCAAGGTCGGCGCCCTCGGCCTCGCCTTCGCTCTCCTTAGTGAGGGTTCCGGCATAAACGACGGGGGAGCCCTTCTCGCCCTTCCTGACATGTGCGCCCAGCACGGCGGCCTGCCGGTAGGTCATCCAGAACGGGCAGGAATACCCGGCCTCGACGGATGACGCCCAGAGCATCAGAACATTGATCCCGCTATAGGGCAGGCCGTTATGGCGCAGCGGCTTTGTGATCCGCCCCTCAAGGTTTCCGGCGCTCCACGGCTTCAGCCATGTAAGCTCGCCCTGTTCTAGGTCAGCGACGATGCGGTCGGTTACTCTCTTGTAGATATCGGTTTTCATTGGTCTTTCTCCTATTTCCGGTTGAAGGCGGTTCGCCTGAAACCGGACTAGGCCCGCGCCAATGAGCGGGGGGAGCGGTCAGGACCCGCGCGGCGGGAGGGGGATCACCCGGCCTGCACGACCAACGGGAGGAAGGGCGGGGATACCGTAAGCGTCCGGGCTGACCGCTATCTGGCGTAGCGCCAGGGTAGCAGATCGCCGATCCTGTTGATCTTGCAGTCCGGGATGCGGGCGAGGGTGTCGGCGAGCCAGGCTTGGGGGTCGACGCCGTTGAGTTTTGCGGTCTCGATCAGGGTGTAGGCGATGGCGGCAGCCTTGCCGCCCGCCTCGGAGCCGACGAAGAGATAATTCTTCCGTCCGAGGGCGATGGCGCGCATGGCTCGTTCGGCCGCGTTGTTGTCGATCTCGAGGACGCCATGGTCGATCCAAGGCCGCAGACGGGCCGTGCGGGACAAGGCGTATCGGATCGCGGCGGCGAGCGGCGTCTTGGCGGAGAGGGTCGCGCTCTGGGCGGCGAGCCAGGTCTCGAAGTCGTCGAAGATCGACCGGGCCTTCGCCCGCCGGATCTCGACGCGCCGGTCCGGAGGCGATCCGCGGGCCTCCTTCTCCACGGCGTAGAGCTGCGCGATCTGGCGGATCGCCTCCTCGGCGATCGGGGATCCGTGGGCGCGATGCACGTCGACGAACTTGCGCCGGACATGGGCGAGGCAAGCGACCTCGCGGATGCCGCCCGTGCGGTAGAGGTCCTCGAAGCCGGCGTAGCCGTCGGCATGCATCCAGCCGCGGAAGCCGGAGAGATGGCCCTTCGGGCGCTCCCCCTTGCGGTCGCCGGAGAAGCGATAGAGGGCGGCTGGCGGTGCGTCCCCGTTCCACGGGCGCTCGTCGCGGACATAGGTCCACAGGCGCGCCGTTCGCGTCCTTCCGGTTCCTGGGGCCAGCATGCTGACCGGCGTGTCGTCGGCGAAGATGGCTTGCCCTGACAGCGCATGCCTGCCGATCTCCTCGGCCAGCGGCTCCAGCAGGGCGGTCGACCTGCCGACCCAGTCGGCCAGGGTCGAGCGGTCGAGATCAAGCCCCTCTCGCCCGAAGATGGCGCTCTGGCGATAGAGCGGCAGGTGGTCGGCGTACTTGCTCGTCAGGACATGAGCGAGCAGGCCGGGGCCGGGTCTCCCGCGCTCGATCGGTCGGGACGGAAGGGGGGCCTGGACGAAGCGCTCGCAGCCGGAGCAGGCGAGCCGAGGCCGCACGATCCGGTTCACGATGAACCGGCCGGGGACGTATTCCAGCTCCTCGGTCACATCCTCGCCGATCCGGCGCAGATGGCCGCCGCACCGGGCGCAGTCGTCCTCGCCAGGGGCGAGTTCGACCTCCAGCCGAGGGATGTGGTCCGGGATCGGGCGGCGCTTCGGGCGGGCCGTCTCTTCGGCATCCGGCAGCTTCAGCCTCTCCATCATCGCCGCGGCGGCGACCTCGCTGGTCTCCAGCGCCAGTTGCAACTGGTCGGCCGTCTCGGAGGAGGTCCCAAAGCGATGCGCGCGATGGCCCGCCAGCTGGTGGCGCAGCTTCTCGATCAGGATCGCCTGCGCCTTCACCTCGACGATCAGACGCTCCGCGAAGGCGCGCAAGTCCTCAGGGTCGTCAGGCGGAGAACCGGGCTCGTCCAGCATGACGGAAGTTTACCGGATTGGATTCCCTCAGGGAATCCTCTGGTCGCGACGAAGGACGATCATCCTGCCGTCAGCGGCCGCCACGTCCGCCGCGGCGCCCGCCAATCGATCCCTTCGAGCAGCATCGCCATCTGCGCCGGCGTCACCGAGACCTTACCGTCCGCCGGCGAGGGCCAAACGAACCGCCCCTTCTCCAGTCGTTTGGAGAACAGGCACGCCCCCTGGCCGTCCCACCAGATCACCTTGATCAGGTCGCCTCGGCGGCCGCGGAACACGAAGAGATGACCGCCATAGGGGTCCTGCTTCAGCGCCGTCTCCGCCAGCGCCGAGAGACCGGCGAAGCCTTTGCGCATGTCCGTGACCCCTGCCGCCAGCCAGACCCGCGTGTGCGACGGAACCGGGATCATCCGCTCAATCCGCGGATCAGACGCGCCAGCGCGTCCGGGTCGTAGCCGCCGACCACCCGAAGCTGGACGCCACCCGCCAGATCGATCTCGACCCGACCTTCGGCCGTCGCTCGGACCGCTGGCGCCGCCTCGGCGACCTCGACCGGCAGGAACGATGGGGATTCTTCCCCCGCCGTCCCGGCAAAGCGAGGATCGCGAAGCCACGTGAAGACGAGATTGGTGTTCACGTCGTAGCGCCGCGCCACCTGGCTCACCGAGACGCCGGCCAGCCGCGTCTGCGCGCAGATCACCCGCTTCTCATCGTCCGTCCAGATCCGACGCCGGCCACGCTTTCCCAAATCCGCCTCCGATAGTGTCCATCATCGCTTCATGGACACTATCGACACGTCAGAAGACACGGCAGAGCGGCGAGGCCGGACGCTTACCTTCACGGGGAAGTATGCGCAGGACAGGCTGATGGAGGACGTGCTGGACGATGTGATTCGGCGGTTCGAGCCGGTGGGGTGAGCAGGCATAACTTAAAACCTCGATCTCGCGCTTAGATATAGCCTCGCTCTATACATGCGGTCAGTCATCTTAAAAATCGGCTCAGATATTCCGATGGGCCGTGACCCTAAACGAGAGCAACATGAGAGCCGCGCTTCGGTGGCGCAGGGTATCCAACGGTGCTCGTAGTGATCATCCGTCCGATTTTCGCTCGGATGTCGGGTTGACCACTTAGGAGGCTATCCACATACGGCTTAATCTCAGCGCGCTCGTTATCGGTAAGGATAGGAATGACGGCCTGTGATGCGTCGTCCACGGTGATTTCGGCGAGTCCATCTGATCCCCGGGCGAAACCCCGCATCTGGATCGAGTATGCTTCTGCACACATGAACGCAACGACATCGACAATGTTATCAGAGTATTCTTTCTTCATACGGAGCCTATGGCAGCCATTCGTAACCACGACGCCAGTCGCGTCATATGGGATCAAGCACCACTTCTGTACACTCCCCCATATTGAACCAATGTAGACATCGCCGCCCTCAGCGAAGTGCTTCGCACGCTGCGGTAACTCCCACCCCATTAACTCTTCTCCACGATAGTCACCTTGCCCGATATTCTGTAGTTCCACATAATAGTAGATCTGGCGTGGGACCCTCTTTATCTTGTTACCAGCCGCATTTTTTTGCTCAGGAACAAAATCCACGATTTCACCGAGTCTGAAGTGTTCTCGTTTGATGATCTCGCTTCTTATATTCGCGAACTTCCTGCAAAGACGCTTGGGATCCATCGTTAGATCCCCGTCATTCACGATTTGCGCGATAGGAACCGACCATCCACTGCCGGGGCTGGCGGCAGCGACCCCATCCGCAAGCCAGGGAAAGTCCACTGCGGCAGCGCTCGCTCGAAGGTCAGCGAGGGAATCGGCGAAGTCCGCATCAAGAATACGATTCCCCTCGGGGTCAATAATGAAACTCCCATCTTCTTGGTTTCTGACATATCGGGGTGCCGCTTTCTTGTCGCCTAGGTTCCATCCTACGTTCTCAATCATCTGGACTGACACGTTGTAAGAAGTATCGAATCGAGCATCGTCTAATGGGGTTTTCCGCTTCTCCAAGTAAAGGACGCTGGCACTGACGTCCGCTCCGGAAGTCTTAAACGTGAAACGAGGAAACGAGCAGATCGCAGCGATCTTGGCGTGACGAAGGAGCCATTCCCGAAAGACCTGATATCGCACCGAACGGTTGCCGAGGTAACCGTTCGGAACAATTATCCCAATCCGCCCGCCCGGCTTGGCCTGCTTAAGGCAGACCTCTGCGAACAGAAGTCCAGTTTCCTGATGCGCGACGAGTTTCGCCTTTCGCTTCCATGTTCCACTTGCATGGTCGATCTCCCACTCGTGACCGAGGTCGAACTTCCGTAGGACAGCTGTCCTCTTTTCGACGATTTTCAATCCAAACGGGGGGTTGCACACCATGATGTCGAAACTGCCTGCGTCAGCATCGACATCCGCGAGAGAGTCTCCGTCTCTAATGTTCGACTTGCCATCACCGTTCAACAGCATGTTTAGCACAGCGACTTGGACTGCGTTTTCACTGTTGTCTACGCCCCAGATGCAGTCGGCATACTTTGGATCGAAGGCCCTGCGTTTGTGAAAAGCGGCAGTCAGAAAGTCGGCGCTCCCGCAGGCGGGGTCCTTCATATGCTCGCCAAACTGAGGACTTAGGATATCTACAATGTAGTCAGTAACGCTTGGGGGTGTGAAGAACTGAGCAAGGTCCCACTTGTACAGGCCTTTCGAGAATTTCATATAGAAGGACTGAACGACATCCCGCTTTGACGCAATCATACAAATCGGAGCAAGGACCGCGCAAATGTCCATCAGAACTTCGCCACTCACCTTGCTTGGCAAAGATTTAGCGATGGGTTTCGGCAAGTGATTTTGGTAAAAACCAACTGCCTTGCCAAGAAGGCCGTTAAAGGCTTCGAGTGAAGTCTTGGCATTCCCTCCGAGAGCACGATAATCTTGAATGGCGAGATCGGCAGATGGTCGCGACTGGTTACCGTGCTAATCAAATAGCTTTGCTAGGATCAGTTGCATCATCACGGAGAAGCGCTGATCCAAATCGACTGAAGCGCCGTGGAGAATGTTCTCGATTCGGTCGAACACGTCGATCAAATTGTCTGCGTCACTAAGGTCATTAAAAGCAAGCGCCTTTACGTGGATAGCCTGCCCGTGCTTTGGAAGGATTGGCAGTGGTCCTTCCTTTGTGGTTCGCACTCCCTTTCTGCGTTCCTGCCAGAATACCCGTTGATCCACATTGTCCCAGTAGACCGCGACGCAGTCGTCTCGCTTCGCAAAGTCAAGGAGCGGCTTTACCTGAGTATCTTTGACGTAGTTCGGCGCAGAGTTTTCTCGCTTCACCTCGACAAGGATAAGGGAGTGTTCGAGGAGGCCGTCGACATCTCCAGGGGGAATGGTGCCGACAGGAGCATCAAGAACAGCGAGATCTGCGCGCATCGCGTTCCGTCCACCATTGCCAAAACGCTTCACGGTGGCTTCGACCTTTATGTTTGCCTTAGGATACCCAAGTTTTAGGAGGTGCTTGATAGCCTCCACCCGGAAGTATTCCTCAGATGGCTTCAATCCATCCTTGCTCTTCGCGCCAGTTTTCAAGACTCCGCGGATTGGGCAGGTGAGAGTGAGACTGTCCACGAAGTCCTCCAACGCAGTGTGACGAAAAGAATGTTTCCAGTTCTCCGCCACTTGCAAGATACCACGTACACCCGCGACACGTTCGCCCCCAGATACGCGAGCGAACTTTTCAAACCGCTATTTCTGATTACACAATAATTCCAATAACTTAACCCCCTTGCACAGCGTGTGCACACACCCTCACGCCCCCACCGCCATGCCGTCCGCCGCCGGGTCCGCCCCGCCGTCGAGCCCCGCCTCCGTGAGCCGGATCGCGTGGACGAGGGGCATCATGTGGCTGAACGGGTGGCGCTTCACGGGGTAGCCGCGGGCCTTCAGCGCCCGCTCCGTCGAGCGGAGGATGCGGTTGGTCAGTTCGATCGTCTCCGAGGTGGCGGTGAAGCGCGGGGCGCTCACCGCCTCCTGCGCGTCCATCCCGAAATCGACCGCGTTGAGGATCGCCTGGAGGTTCCCCATGGTGATCGTCGTGCCCCCCGGCGCGCCGACGAGGAAGAAGGGCCGCTCCCCCCGGAAGACGATGGTGGGCGAGAGGGCGGAGAACCGCGCCTTCCCCGGCGCCAGCGAGCCCGCCCGGCCCGGCCGCGGGTCGAACACCATCATGCAGTTGTTGTACATGAAGCCGAGCCCCGGCGTGACGACGCCGGAGGAGGAGCCGAGCGAGTGGGTCATGCTCACCGCATTGCCCGCCGCATCCGCCACGCAGATATGCGTCGTCTCCCGGCTCTCATGCCCGCCGCCGAGCCGCGGCACCGCCGCCTTCTCCCCCGCCCGGATCCGCGCCGCCGCCGCGTCGGCATAGGCGTCCGAAAGCAGCTCCTCCTCGGGTATGTTCACGAACCGCGGGTCCCCCATCCGCGCGTCCTTCTCCGCCGTCGCGATCTTCATCGCCTCCGCCACGGTCGCGATATAGTCAGGCGAGTTGTGCCCCATGGCCCGGAGGTCGAACCGCTCCAGGATGCGGAGCATCAGCGCGATGACCAGCCCGCCGCCCGGCGGCCGGTTCGTCGCCACCCGGTGCCCCCGGTATTCGAACCAGAGCGGCGCGGTCTCCTCCGTCGCGCAGGCGGCGAGGTCCTCCATCGAGAGGAGCCCCCCGTTCGCCGCCATGTCCGCCGCGATCTCCCGCGCGATGGCGCCGGTATAGAAGTCCTCCGCCCCCTCGGCGGCGATCCTCCGCAGGGTCCTCCCCATGTCCGGGTTGCGGAGGATGTCCCCCACCCCGTGGATCGCCCCGTCCGCCTTCGTATAGATCCGCCGCGTCTCCGGATGGTCGATCAGCCCGTGGATGCGCGCGACCCGCCCGTTATCCTCGCCCCGCATCCAGAAGGAATGGACAGCGGGCCGCACCATGAACCCCTCCTCCGCATATCCGATGGCGGGGGCGAGCGCATCCGCGAGGCTCATCGTCCCGAACCGCCGCAGCGCCTCGTCAAAGGCCTTCAGCGTCATCGGCGTCGTCATGGAGCGGTATCCGATCTCGTTGACCCGCCCCTTCAGCACGAAGCCGAACCCGTCATCGCATTCCCGCTCGATCAACGGCTCCCACATCTCCGGCGTGACGGCCCTCGGCGCCCGCCCGTGGAAGTCGATCAGCAGGTGGGGCCCGCCGTTCAGGTGCAGGTGCATCGACCCGAACCCCGCAATCCCGCACATCTGCGGATCCACCACAGTCTGCACGAACGCCGCCGCGACGGCCGCATCCACCACGTTCCCCCCCGCCCTGAGAACATCCACCGCCGCCTCCGCCGCCTCCGGCTGCGGGGCGGACGCCATAAATCGCGTCATCGGAACGCTCCTTCGCTTCGCTCCCGAATCCTACGCCCCGGCGCCGCGCCGGCGCAAGCGAGCCTGGCCTCCCCCGAATTTGGTGCGATTCCGCACATTATGACGCGGCGTTAACGAGGGATTCACGCGACGAATGAGAATTCTCACGGCGCGATACCACCATCGCGCGCATGTCTCCTCCCGCGGGCCCCCGCCCGCGCCGAAGCTCCGGGGCTGTCCCGGAGCCAGCCAGGAGACGAAGAATGTCAGGCCCCAGCCACGGATTGAGCCGCTACGACATGCTCGTGCGCGCCTGCGACCAGCACCACGCCCTCGCCATTCCCTTCCCGCAGATCTTCGGCCGCCTCGGCCCGCGCAACCCGGTGACCGGGACCGCGCCGGACGGAAAGCCCTTCGACGCGAAGCGGGTGACGGAGGCGTTCATCGCCGCTGTCGACGGGATGCGGGACGAGACGGACCCGGAGGGCGCGGCCGGCGCCGCGCTCACCTTCTTCGGGCAGTTCATCGACCATGACGTGACGCTCGACACGACGAGCGCGATCGGCACGAGGATCGACCCCCGGACGATACGGAACGTCCGCACGCCGGGGCTCGACCTCGACTGCGTCTACGGCGACGGGCCGGAAGGCTCGCCGCATCTCTATTCGCCCGATCATCACGGCTATCTTCTCTACGGAACAAAGGACAACCCGCACGACCTCGCCCGCACCTGCAAGGGCGTCGCGCTGATCGGCGACCCGCGGAACGACGAGAACGCCGTCGTCTCCCAACTGCACGGGCTCTTCGTCGCGCTCCACAACATCCTGATGGACGCGCTGATGAAGGACGAGTCGATGGTCGCCGCGGCCTTCGCCGGCGTTCGGGCGCAGGCGGTCGCAGAGGACATGAAGGCGGTGGATCGTCCCTTCGAGGCGGCGCGTCGCATCATGCGGCTTCACTATCACTGGCTCATCCTCAACGAATTCCTGCCCGCCTTCGTCGATGGAGAGGTTTTGAAGTCCGTGCTCCACACGATCCGGAAAGGGCGGCTGCCCGAACCCTGGACGAAGGACAGCCCGGTCATGCCAGTCGAGTTCTCCGGAGCCGCTTTCCGCTTCGGGCACGCCACCGTGAGAAGCCGCTTCCGGTTCAATGACGCCCATCCCGATGTCGGCCTCTTCGAGATGGGCGCTTTCGGCGCGCGGGAGGCTTCGCGCAACATCGCCTTCGGCAACCTCCTCGCCTATCCCGGCGGCGGCGCCTTCCAGAAGGCGCGGCCGGTGGGGCGGAAGCTGCCGGCGGCGATCTTCTCCCTGCCGTTCGTCAATGCGGGGATCACGATCGACGGGCATGAGCTCTCCGTGACGGAGGCGAAGAAGCTCCCGGCCCGTAACCTCTTCCGCGACCGGTTCGCGCTGGAGCTGCCCTCGGGCCAGCAGATGGCGCGTGCGATGGGCGTGAAGGAGATCGCCGCCCCGAAGGAGCTTACCAAGGCCGGGATCACCAAGACCCCGCTCTGGTACTACTGCCTCCATGAGGCGGAGCATTTCGGCGGAAAGCTCGGTCCGGTCGGCGGCGGGATCGTGGCGACGGTGCTGATCCGGCTCATGGCGCTCGACCATGAATCGCTTCTCTGCTCGGCGGAGGATTTCACGCCCTGGGCCGCTCTCGGCGCGACGGCCAAGGGCGAATGGTCGCTCGGGCGGATGGCGAAATTCGTCGAGGAGAACCGGGACAAGGTGAGCGTCGCCGCCGATCTCCGCTGCCCGGCCTGAACAGCGGGGCGGCGGAGCTCAGGCGCTCCGCCGCCCTTTCGCCGGTTCGTCTATCTCGACGACGCGGGAGAGTTCTTCCTGTAACGCCCCGATCTCGAGCGGTTTCGAGGCGTAGCCGTCCATCCCGGCGGCGACGTAGCGCGCACGATCCCCGCTCATCGCGTCGGCGGTGAGCGCGATGACGGGGATGGTCGACCAGGGCGCCGACGACTCCCGTATCCTGCGCAGCGTCTCCGGCCCATCCATCTCCGGCATGTGGATGTCGAGGAGCACGACGTCGAAAGCGCGGATCGACAGCGCCCGAAGCGCCGCCGCGCCGCTCTCGGCGGTCGTCACCGCGTGGCCCTCGGCGGAAAGGAGGAGCCGGGCGACCAGCAGGTTGGTCGCCGTATCGTCGACCACGAGGATGGAAAGCGGCGGCGGGGGCTCCATCGGTCCCGCCGGAGAGAGCCGTTCCTGCGCCCGCGGCGCGCGGAAACTGAGTGTGAAGCAGGCCCCGGCGCCCTTATCGCTTTCGAGCGTTACGTCCCCGCCCATGAGTCGCGCGAGGTTGCGTGAGATGGCGAGGCCGAGCCCTGCGCCGCGCCGCCGCTGCCGCATGTCGCCAACCTGTTCGAAGGGCTGGAAGAGTTGCGCCTGTTCTTCCGGGGACAGGCCGGGCCCGCTGTCCCGCACTGCGATCGATACGAGAAAGCCCTCTTCGCCTGACTCAGGGACGGAGACGGAGACCGAGACAGGACCTTCCGGCGTGAACTTGATGGCGTTCGAAAGCAGATTGCCGAGGCATTGGCGCAGGCGCGGCCCGTCGGCCTCCACCCAGGCGGGAACGTCCGGCGCGACGGCGAGGCGGAGTGACACGCCCTTCTCCAACGCCTGCGGGCGCCAGAGCGCGACTACACCCTCCAGCAACGCAGGCAGATCGGTCGGCTCGGGCGCGATGGCGAGCCGACCGGCCTCTACCTTCGAGATGTCGAGAATATCGGTGAGGAGGCGCGAAAGGGACTGCGCGGCTTCGCTCAGAACGGCGACATGTGCGCGCTCGGCCTCGCTCGAGACACTGCGCCGGAGCATTTCCGCCATGCCAATGATGGCGTTGAGAGGCGTGCGGATTTCGTGGCTCGTCGTTGCGAGGAACGTGGATTTCATGCGATTCGCCCGCTCCGCCTCCGCCGCAGCCTCCGCCAGCTCGCGCTTGGTCCGCGCAAGCGCCCGCGCCGTGCCGATGCTGTAGAGCATCACGGGATAGGCGATCGCCGCAGCGACGGCGATCGCGATGAAGACATGCGAGTAGTGATCGTTCGTGATCGGATAGCCGCGCAGGGCCGTCATCGCGATGTTGCCGACCTCGACGATGGCGCTGACGAAGACGACCGCTATGATGATTATCACGCCG
This sequence comes from Alphaproteobacteria bacterium, assembly GCA_030429105.1. GTDB lineage: Bacteria > Pseudomonadota > Alphaproteobacteria > Rhodobacterales > Rhodobacteraceae > Pikeienuella. The sequence continues at coordinate 5,847 of JAUIDE010000058.1, read as the reverse complement.
GAACTCCGCGCAGCGGAGGCGCGCACGGGCAAGTGCTTTGTCCGCGCCGCGAACCGGTCGAAATACGTATTGAGCCAGTGCAGCACGCGATCCTCGCCTTTCGGGGCGGACAGGACACTATATCGCCGATGCGGCCATCACGTTAACGGATCGCGCCTCCGGATGCGGGCCGTGCGCTCTTGCACGCCCGCACGGCGCGACCGATTGTCGCCCGAGACGCAGAGGCGGGAGGAACGGCATGACGGCGGAACGGTTCAGGGTAGGCGTGACGAGGGATCTCCTGACCGCGTCCGGCGAGCCCTGCTTCAACGCTGCGGCCTTTGACGAGCTGAAGGCGAACACGGCGATCGAGTGGGAATGGCTGGAGCCCTGCGAGGCGATCACCGCGGACCATGCCGCGGCCTTCGACGCGCTTCATGTGAACCTGCCGCGCGTTGGGGCAGATGTCGTCTCCCGCCCCGATCTCCGGCTGAAGATCGTGGCGCGGAACGGCGTCGGCTATGACAGTGTGGACGTCGCCGCGCTGGCGGCGAAGGGCGTGCTGACGACCAACACGCCCTTCGCGATCCGCCGGCCCGTGGCGGTGGCGGCGCTGACGCTCGTCTTCGCGCTCACCACACGGCTCTTCACGAAGGACCGGCTGGTGCGGGAGGGGCGGTGGAACGACCGGGTCGAACATATGGGCGTCGGTCTGACCGGGCGGACGCTCGGGATCGTCGGCGCGGGGGGCATCGGCTCGGAGCTGATCCGCCTCGCCGCGCCCTTCTTCGGGCGCATCCTCGCCGCCGACCCGAACGTGGCGGAGGCGCAGATCGCCGCACTCGGCGCGCGGAAGGCGCCGCTCGAAGCGGTGCTGGCGGAGGCGGACGCCGTGGTCGTCTGCTGCCTGCTGACGCCCAAGACGCGCCATCTGATCGGGCGCGAGGCGTTCCGAGCCATGAAGCGGACGGCCTTCTTCGTCAATGTCGGGCGCGGCCCGATCCACGACGAGGCGGCGCTGGCGGAGGCGCTGGCGGCAGGGGAGATCGCAGGGGCCGGGCTCGACGTTACGGAAGTGGAGCCGATACAGCCCGACTCGCCGCTGCTGCGCATGGACAACGTGATCGTGACGCCGCACGCGCTTTGCTGGACCGACGAGTGCTTCGAGGAGATCGCAAGGACGGCGCTGCGCTCGATCGCCGATCTCAGCCTCGGTCGCCGCCCGGTCCACGTCGTAGGCGGATGAAAAAACCGGCCCGCGCAACAGCGCAGGGCCGGCTTCAAGACGGCGCCCCTTACGGAGCGCTCAGATCACTTGATCTTGCCTTCCTTGTATTCGACATGCTTGCGCACGACCGGGTCGTACTTCTGGACGGACATCTTCTCCGTCATCGTGCGCGAGTTCTTCTTCGTCACGTAGAAATGGCCGGTCCCCGCGGTGGAGTTCAGCCGGATCTTCACTGTCGTCGGTTTCGCCATCTCATCTCTCCTGCCCCGCGCAAGCGCGCCCGCCGGAGCGGGTGAATTCGGAGCGCTCTATCTACCCGCCCGCGCCGATGAGTCAAGCGGGCCATCGCCGTTAGTCGCCTTCAGGCGCGTCAAGGGCCTGAAGGGCGGCCCGAGCGATCTTCGCCGCCGGGCTGTCCGGAGCGGCGGCGATGGCGGCGAGGAAGGCGGCGCGGGCCGCCTCCCCCTGCCCCAGTTCGGCTGCGGCGAGGCCGCGCTCTAGCGCGGCGGGCGCCTTCGCCGGGTCGACGGCGAGAGCCGCCTCCGCATCGGCGAGGGCGCCGGCAGGGTCCCCGAGCCGCCGCCGCGCCGCGGCCCGGAGCGTCAGCGCCTCCGCGTTCCCGGGCTCTAGCCGAAGCGCTGAATCGAGCGCCTCGCGCGCGCCACGATCGTCTCCGCCGGTCGCCCGGAGCGCGGCCCGTTCGATCAGGAGCGGGGCCGCCGCGGCTCCGGGAGCGACCGCCAGCCCCGAGGCCAGCGCGGCCTCCGCCGCCGTCGCTTCCCCCGCGTCGCGCCGGAGCGTCGCCGCCTGGAGCCAGACGGCGGCCTGCTCTTCCGGTGAGAGCGCGGGCGCGACGGCGAGGGCCTCCAGCCGCTCCGCCGCAAGACGCGGGGAGCCAGTGGCGGCAAGCGCCAGCGCCTCGCAATGCAGCGCACCGAGCGCCGCCGTCTCCTCCCGCCAGATACGCGCCTCCCTGACGGCGCGCGGCGCATCCCGCTCCACCAGCGCGACGCATGATTCATAGTCCTCCACAGCGTTGGCGGCGCCGGCGAGGAACAGCAGGGGCAAAAGAGCGAGGGCTCGCATCGGGGCTCCGCGTCGGGTTAAGGATCGCAGCATAGAGCCAACGGAAGGCGGACCCAATGCCCACGCTCCTCTGCGCCGGTTTCGGCTATTCCGCGCGCGCGCTCGCCACTCTCCTTGTTCCGGAAGGGTGGCGCGTGATCGGCACGCACCGCGCGCCCGACGGGGCCGCAGCCATCGCCGCCACCGGCGTGGAGCCGGCCCTGTGGCCTCCGTCGCCGGAGATCGTGCGCGCCGCTACGCATCTCCTCGTCTCCGCCGCGCCGGACGAGACGGGGGACCCGACGCTCCGCGCCCTCGGCCCGCACCTCGCCGCGCCGCCGCTCCAATGGGTAGGCTATCTTTCCACGACCGGCGTCTATGGCGACCGGGCCGGCGGCTGGGTGGACGAGGAGACGGAGCCCGCGCCGACGACGCGGCGGGGGGAGATGCGCGTCGCCGCCGAGGCGGAATGGCGGGCGACAGGCCTTCCGCTCCACATCTTCCGCCTCGCCGGAATCTACGGGCCTGGCCGCGGCCCGTTCGAGAAGGTGAGGGACGGGACGGCGCGACGGATCATCAAGCCCGGCCAGGTCTTCAGCCGCATCCACCGGGACGATATCGCCGCCGCGCTCCGCGCTTCCATCGCCCGGCCCGAGCCGGGCGCGGTCTACAATCTCTGCGACGACGATCCGGCGCCGCCCGAGGACGTGATCGCCCACGCCGCCGAACTCCTCGGCCTGCCGCTGCCGCCGGCGGTGGATTACGAGACGGCGGAACTGAGCCCGATGGCGCGGAGCTTCTATTCCGAGTCGAAGCGCGTCTCGAACGCACGAACGAAGGAACGCCTCGGCCTCAAGCTCTGCCACCCGACCTATCGGGAGGGGCTGGCCGCCATCCTCGAAGAGGAGGGCGGCGCGCCGGCTCAGTGATTGTGCCGCGGCACGTCCTTCCGGACCTTCTGATACTTGATCGCGAGGTCGATGCAGCCGCCCTGCGCCAACTGCGTCACATGGTTCCGCGCAAGCTCCTGCCACGGGGTCTGGCTGGCGGGGTAAGAGGTCGGGCCGGCCTTTTTCCGCTCCTCCCATTCGGCCTCGTCCACCAGCGCGTCCACCCGGCCGGTGTTGAGGTCGATCCGCACCATGTCCCCAGTCTTCAGGTACGCGAGCCCGCCGCCCGCCGCCGCCTCGGGCGAGGCGTTGAGGATCGAGGGACTGTCCGCCGTCCCGCTCTGGCGCCCGTCGCCGATCGTGGGGAGCGATGTGATCCCCCGCTTCAGGAGGGCGTCGGGCGGCTGCATGTTCACCACCTCCGCCGAGCCCGGCCAGCCGATCGGGCCGGCGCCGCGGACAACGAGAACGCAATGCTCGTCGATGTTGAGCGACGGGTCGTTGATCCGGTCGTGATAATCCTCCGAGCCCTCGAAGACGATGGCTCGCGCCTCGAAGGCGTTCTCGTCTCCGGGGGTGGAAAGGTAACGGTCCCTGAACTCCTTGGAGATCACGGAGGTCTTCATGATCGCCGTGTCGAAGAGGTTGCCCGTCATCACGACGAAGCCGGCATGCTCCACCATCGGTTCGGCATAGGGCCGGATCATCTCCCGATCCTTCGACTCGCGGTCGTCCAGATTTTCGGCCATCTTCCGGCCCGTGACCGTCATCGCCTCATGCAGGCGCCCGGCCTCGCGCAGCTCCCACATGATCGCGGGCACGCCGCCGGCGCGGAAGAAGCGCTCGCCGAGATACTTGCCGGCCGGCTGCATGTTGAGCAGGAGCGGGATGTCATGCCCGTGTATCTGCCAGTCCGCCGGCTTCAGCTCCACGCCCATGTGGTTGGCGATGGCGTGGAGATGGGGCTGCGCGTTGGTGGAGCCGCCGATGGCGCTGTTGACGGCGATGGCGTTCAGGAACGCCTCCCGCGTCATGATGTCGGAGGGCTTCAGGTCCTCATAGGCCATCTCGACGATGCGCTTGCCGGTGACATAGGCCATGCCCATCCGCTCCCGATAGGGGGCGGGAATGGCGGAGCAGCCGGTAAGCGACATGCCGAGGGCTTCCGCCATCGCGTTCATGGTGCTCGCCGTGCCCATCGTGTTGCAATGGCCGAGCGAGGGGGCGGAGCCGGCGGCGCCGATCAGGAACTCCTCCTCCGTGATCTTTCCCGCGCCGAGCTCGCGCCGCATCTTCCAGATCGCGGTGCCGGAGCCGACGAGGTCATCCCCCTCCATCCAGCCGTTCAGCATGGGACCGCCGGAGAGGACGATGGCGGGGATGTCCACTGTCGCCGCCGCCATGAGGAGGGCGGGCGTGGTCTTGTCGCAGCCCGTCGTCAGCACCACCGCGTCGATCGGATAGCCGTGGAGAAGTTCGACGAGGCCGAGATAGGCGAGGTTTCGGTCGAGCGCCGCGGTCGGGCGCTTGCCCGTCTCCTGGATCGGATGGACGGGGAACTCCATCGGGATGCCGCCGGCCTCCCTGATCCCGTCGCGGAGGCGGGGGGAGAGATGCTGATGGATCTTGTTGCAGGGCGAAAGGTCCGAGCCTGTCTGCGCGATGCCGATCACCGGTTTGCCAGAGCGAAGCTCCTCATAGGTGAAGGCGTTGTTGCAGTAGCGCTCGATATAGAGGGCGACCATGTCCGTCCGGTGCCGGCTGTCGAACCATTCGCTGGAACGGAAACGTTTCTTCTCGGTCATGGGCATTCCTCCGGGGCGCTCTGGCGGCGTGATCGCCGGAGGCTATGCGCGGGCGGGGCGGGCCGCAAGCGGGCTCAGAAGGGAATCGCCGCTCCATCATGGGCGTAAAACCCGCCCGTCTCCGCCGGCCCGAGCCCGTCCAGCACGGCGAGCAGCCTTGCGGCGCTCTCCTCCGACGTGAAGAGGCCCTTGGGGGCCGAAGCCTGAAACGGCTTCGAAAGCGCCGTGTCCACCGTCCCCGGATGGAGCGCCACGGCGAGCGCCTCCCGGTTCCGGCGCGCGAGCTCGATGGAGAAGCCGCGGATCAGCATGTTGAGCGCGGCCTTCGAGGCGCGGTAGCCGTGCCAGCCGCCGAGCCGGTTGTCCTCGATGGAGCCGACCCGGGCCGAGAGCGCGGCGAACACGGCGCGGCCCTTTCGCGGCAGGCGCGGCAGCATGTGCTTCGCGATCAGCGCAGGGCCGATGGCGTTGAGCGCAAAGGACGCGGCGAGCGCCTCCGGCGCGATGGCGGCGACGGATTTTTCGGGCGCAATCCCCGGCGCATGCAGCATCCCCGTGGCGACGAAGACGAAATCCACCTCCCCGGCCCGCTCCGCGGCGGTGGCGATGGAGGCTTCGTCAGTCAGGTCAAAGGGGAGCGGGCCGGAGCGGCCGAAGCGCAGCGTTTCGGCGCCCCGCGCCTCAAGGGCGCTGGCGATGGCGGCTCCAATGCCGCCCGAGGCGCCGAAGATCGCGGCGCGGCGAATGGGGGAATTGCTCATGCCTTGCGAGCTAGGCCTTGGCCCCATTAACTGTCGATAGAGTTTGCGTGGCGGCGCGAGTGCTGATTCAACCTTCCGGATGAGGGAGGGTGAGATGCGTCGGCATGAACTTTCTGATG
>JAUIDE010000057.1 GCA_030429105.1 Alphaproteobacteria bacterium | reverse complement strand
GAGAACGCCGCCGGCGCCGTCATCGGGACCGTCACGGTCGCCGACTCCGACGACGGCGACAGCCATACGCTCGCCGTCTCCGACGCCCGCTTCGAGATCGTCGGCGGGCAGCTCAAGCTCAAGGACGGCGTCAGCCTGGACCATGAGGCCGAGCCCACCGTCTCGGTGACGGTGACCGCCACGGATTCCGGCGGCCTCTCGAAGGCGCAGAGCTTCGACATCGCCGTCGCCGACCTCAACGAGGGCCCGACCGCGGTCAGCCTCTCCGCCTCGGACGTCGACGAGAACGACGCCGGCGCGGTGATCGGGACGGTCACCGTCGCCGACCCCGACGCCGGCGACAGCCATACGCTCGCCGTCTCCGACGCCCGCTTCGAGATCGTCGGCGGCCAGCTGAAGCTCAAGGACGGCGTCAGCCTCGACCACGAGGCCGAGCCGACGGTGAGCGTCACCGTCACCGCCACCGACGCGGGCGGGCTCTCGAAGGCGCAGACCTTCGACATCGCCGTCGCCGACCTCAACGAGGGCCCGACCGCGGTCAGCCTCTCCGCCACCGACGTCGACGAGAACGACGCCGGCGCCGTCATCGGGACGGTCACCGTCGCCGATCCCGACGACGGCGACAGCCACACGCTCGCCGTCTCCGACGCCCGGTTCGAGATCGTCGGCGGCCAGCTCAAGCTGAAGGACGGCGTCGCGCTGAATTTCGAAGCTGAGCCTACGGTCTCAGTGACCGTGACGGCGACGGATTCAGGCGGGGAGACCGTTTCCCAGACTTTCGACATCGCCGTCGGAGACGTCGCGGAGACGCTCACCCTGACGCCGGGAGACGATCATTTCACCGACACCGGCGTCGCCGAGACTGCAATCCATGGCGCGGATGGCGACGACACGATCATCGCCCATGAGGACGGCGGCGTAATCTACGGCGAGGGCGGCGCGGACAGCCTCGTCGGCGGCGCGGGGCGGGACAGCCTCGTCGGCGGCGAAGGCGACGACACGCTTGAAGGCCATGCGCCGACGCTCACGCGGCAATCCTTCAACTGGAGCTCCATGCCTGACCCGGACGACGGCGGCCAGATCGACGACGGCGACAATCTGACGTCCGGCTCCACCCAGAATACCGGCCTCGTCGAGGTCAGCATCGGCATCCGGGCTGTCGCCGGAACCCCGGATGTCGAGTTCGAGAGCGGTTTCCCGCAGAATGTCGCGGGCATCGATTCCGGCGAAGAGGCCATAAACCGGCTCTCCGCGGCCGAGATCGACTATGCGGGCGAGACGGCGGGCGCCAGCGTCGTGACACTCGACTTCGCCTCCGCCGCCGATGGCGTCTCGGACGAGGTGCGCAACGTCTCCTTCCGCGTCAACGACATCGACCGGCGCGACGGAACCGACACCGTCACGGTCAAGGCCTACGACGCCTTCGGGAACGAGATCGCGGTGAGGCTGACGGGCGGCGCCGACGTCACGCTCACGGACACGGACGGCGTGGCAGGGGCCGACACCGCGACGGCGCGCGCGGGAGTGGGCGATTCGGTTCCCGACGAGGCGCGCGCCTCGCTTCTGGTCGAGATCGACGGGCCTGTGGCGCGGATAGAGATCCATCATTTGCTGGACGACTCGAACCTCGGCGGCGTGCGCGTGACGGACGTGTTCTTCGACGCGGTCACGTCGCCTGTCGACGGCGCTGCAGACACGCTGGTCGGCGGCGCGGGGGACGACCTGATCCTCGGAGCCGCCGGGAACGATGTGATCGACGCCGGCGAAGGGAGCGACCGGATCGACGCCGGCGCCGGGAACGACACGATCCGCGGCGGGGACGGGGCCGACGCAATGCAGGGCGGCGAAGGGGCCGATCTCTTCATCCTGACGAACAGCTTCGGCGACGATTCGATCGACGGCGGCGAGGGCGGGGACACGATCGACGCCTCGACTGTGACCGACGCAATCACGGTCACGGTCTCCGGCGACGGCGAGGGAACGCTTTCCATCGGCGGGGTCGAGGGCGGGCCCGCCGTGGCCGACGACGTGATCGAAACGCCGGGGGCGCAATTCGAGTTCTTTCTTCTGGACAAGACGGCCTGGACTGATCCCGCGCAGATGCTTCGGAACTCGACCAGCGGCGGTAGCGCGACGCCCGGACAGCAGATCGCCTTCAACGGATACAACGGAGTCAAGGCGGGAATTCAGGAGACGCTGCTCGAAGATGCCGCATCCAGCCTCGCGCAGGCGGTCACGATCAACGGCCAGACCTTCTCTGCCGGCGCAGACATCGAGATGGACTACGGCTTCATCGTGGCCGACGCCAACGGAATCCAGTACTTCGTTGGCAAGGTGGACCTTGGCGGGGGCGGAGAATACGACGCATCGGTCATCACCGCCGGCTGGAACCCGGCGACAGGCGAATGGGTCGATCCGCCGGCGCCAGGCACCGTGCTGACGCTGTTGAATCTTGACAACGTCACCGGGACGCCCTGGGCCGGGAGCCACTCGGCCGGCAAGATCTCGAGCAGCGACTTCGACCCCTATTCGAACGACGTTCAGCTTGGCCCGAGCGTGACGGCTCCGGTCGTCGAGGATGCGACGACGCCGGCGGAACCGGTCATGTCCGCCTCGTTCCAGAGCGTCGAGGCCTTCCGCCTCGGCGCCGGCGACGATGTGGCGGACGCCTCCGCCGCCACTGTGGACCTCGTCATCGAAGGGCGCGGCGGCTCCGACACGATCCTCGGCGGCTCGGGGAACGACCTGATCGACGCCGGTGACGGGCGGATCGATCGGGTCGAGGCGACGGGCGTGCGGTCGCCGACCTTCAACGTCTTCCGCCTCGGCAATTTCGGCGATATCGACCCGGACGAGAGCAACGGCGTCTCCGAAAACGCCGCCGCGATGCTCGGAACCTACGGCTCGGAGGACAACCCGCTCTTCCTGTATCTGACGCGCGCCACGGGCAACGATACGAACAACAACGGCCTGATCGAGGACAACGACTGGAACCGGACCGACGCCGAGGTCGAGAGCTACACGATCGACGGGCAGACGGTTAAGCTCGACTCGGGCCAGGCCTACAGCGCGACGGCGACCTTCACGGACGGGACGACCGGCTCCTTCCTCGCCGTCCTCGTGCAGCTCCAGAACGGGGAGACCTATCTCTTCCCGGCCTTCAACAACCCGGAGGACTCGGTTCTCCTCACCTCGAAGCCAATCGCCTCGGTGGCGCTGAACAGCGTCGTTCTTGATGACGGGTTCCCGGGAACGATGCGCTTCGACACCGACTTCAAGACGATGGCGGGGAACGAGGTGGAGGGCGGCGCCGGGGATGACACGATCATCGGCGGCGGCGGGGCCGACACGCTGACAGGCGGCGCGGGGGACGATTCCCTCACCGGCGGCGGGGGGGCGGACATCGCCGTCTTCACCGGAAACCGCAGCGACTATACGATCGTCGATCTCGGCGACGGGCGCTACGAGATCACCGACAACCGCGCCAACGGCGCCGCGAACGAGGGGACGGACACCGTCTCCGGCGTCGAGATCTTCCGCTTCGCAAACGGCGACGTTGAGGAAATCGACCTCATCACGCCCCGCCTTCACCTGATCGGAACCGGCGCGAACGAGACGCTCACCGGCAGCGCCTCCAATGATACGATCGAGGGGCGCGGCGGGGCGGACCGGCTGGTCGGCGGCGAGGGCGACGACCGGATTCTCGGCGGAACCTCGCAGGATACGATCCTCGGCGGAGACGGGGCCGACACGATCATCGGCAACGGCGGGCATGACAGCATCGACGCCGGAGCGGGCCACGATTCCGTCACGACAACGAGCGGAAACGATACGATCAGCGGCGGGGCTGGCGACGACGTGATCTTCACCAACGGCGGGGCGGACTCTGTCCTTGCCGGCGAGGGGAACGATTTCGTCGCGCTCGGCTCCGGCAACGACCGCGCCTGGGGCGAGGCGGGGAACGATACGATCCGCGGCGAGGGCGGGCATGACACGCTGGACGGCGGCGCGGGCGACGACAGCATCGACGCCGGCGCCGACAATGACCTGGTGACGGGCGGCGAGGGGAACGACACGCTCATCGGCGGCCTCGGCGACGACACGATGACAGGTGGCGCCGGAAATGACAGCCTCGTCGGCGGCGACGGCGCGGACAGCCTGACTGCGGGAGACGGGAACGACACAATCCACGGCGACGCCGGGAATGACCGGCTCTTCGGCGAGGCGGGGGACGACCTGATTAACGCCGGCGAAGGCGCGGACTCGATTACCGGCGGCGCGGGGGACGACACGATCTCGGGCGGCGGCGGCGACGACCGCGCCTACTGGAGCCAGCCGCGCTCAGAGTTCCGCATCCTCTACGATCCACAAGAGCAGACCTTCACGATCCGTGATCTCAACGAGGCGGGAGTCGATGAGGGGCGGGACACGGTCTCCGGCGTCGAGTTCTTCGTCTTCGGCGGCGTCGAATACACCGCGGCGCAGATGATCGCGGAAGCCGCGCGGCAGGAGACGGAGGGCGCGGGCTTCGAAATCAACCTCGCGGGCGGCGGGTTCAGCATCGAGTATTTCGACTTCGACGCCACGGTGAACTCCATCGACGACATCGACTGGAACGCCGAGCCCGTTCATCGGGAGGCGCGCGAGGCGCTGGACTTCGCGGAAGAGGTCGGCCCCGCCTTCGAAGCCGAGGCGACGGTGCGATTCGACAACCTCGCCGGCGGCAACTGGCAGCGCATCTTCGACTACGGGAACGGCCCGGCTAGCGACAACATCTGGTTGGGACAGGCCGGGAACTCCAACAGCATGAAGTTCGAGATATTCGATGGCTCCACCGCGTACTCGATCACCGCGAATGGCGTGATCGTGCAGGGCGAGACAGCGAAATGGGGAGCTAAGATCTCCGACGACGGCCTGATGCAGATCCTCAAGAACGGCGTCGTGGTCGCCGAGGGGCAGGGAATCGTCCCGCCCGATGTGGACCGGGCCAACAAGCTGGTCGGCGAATCGAACTGGGAATGGGACACGCCGCTCATCGGCGAGGTGGTTTCGATCACGGTCGACGAGGACGGATACGACCAGTACGCGGACCTCCAGGGCGGGTTCAACGACGCGGTGGACGACGCAACCTTCGCCCTGAAGGCCACTGGCTCGATCACGGTCGACGAGGCCGGGGTCTATCAGTTCAGGCTCGGCTCGGACGACGGCGCAGTGCTCTTCGTGAACGGAGAGCCCGTGATCGACCATGACGGGCTTCATACCTTCAAGACGAAAACCGGGTCTCTCACGCTCGAGCCGGGGGAGCACGAGATCGAGGTCCGGTACTTCGAGAATACCGGCCGCAACGGCCTCTCCCTCGAATGGAAGGCGCCAGGCGAAGCGGAGTTCTCGCTCCTTCGCGCCGATGGCGGGCTGGAGACCGTGGAGGCGTCCCCCCTGACGCTCGACCTCGACGTGGACCCGGGCGGATGGACCGTTCAGGGCGTCTCCCTCTCCGGCCTGCCGGACGGGACGATCCTGATGAGCGGCGAGGATGTCGCGGTTGCGGGCGCCGATCCGCTGGACGTCACCGGATGGAACCTCGAGCATCTCGAGATCACGCCGCCCGCCGGCTTCGTCGGGACCATGAACCTCGAAGTGTCGGTCAACGGCCTCGACTCAGGCGGCGCGGCCGCGGAGCGGCTCTCGGCGTTCGAGATCGAGGTCGCGCCCGACCCGGACCCGCCCGCCGACCCGGATCTCGGCGGGGGCGACGGCGACGGCTGGGTGGACGCCGCCGACGGCGGCTCCGCGCCGGAGGATGGCGGCGACGTGATGGCGGAGGATGTGGACTTCAGCAGCGATCAGGGCGTCGAGGGCCCCGGCTTCGTCAGCCACGAGACGCAGGATCCCTGACCGGCGCCGGCGCCGTTGGACATGGGGAAGGCTTCTAACTACAGTCTTCGCTCGCGGTTCGGAAGAAACCACGCGGGCGGAGCGACATGGGCGGGAAGCGCATTCTCCTTTGCATCGGCGGCGGCGTCGCGGCCTACAAGTGCCTCGACCTGATCCGCCGCGCCCGCGCGCGGGGAATCGCGGTGACACCGGCGATGACGCGCGCCGCGGCGGAATTCGTCACGCCGCTCTCCGTCGCCGCGCTGGCGGGGGAAAAAGTCCACCAGGCGCTCTTCGACCTCACGGCGGAGGCGGAGATGGGGCATATCCAGCTCTCCCGCGCCGCCGATCTCCTCGTCGTCGCGCCCGCCACGGCGGACCTGATGGCGAAGATGGCGGGCGGCCATGCGGACGATCTCGTCTCCACCCTCCTCATGGCCACCGACAAGCCGGTGCTGATCGCCCCGGCGATGAACGTGCGGATGTGGCTCCACCCGGCGACGCAGCGGAACCTCGCGACCCTCCGCGCCGACGGCGTCCATGTCGTCGGGCCGGACGAGGGCGACATGGCCTGCGGCGAGTTCGGGCCGGGCCGCATGGCGGAGCCCGAGGCGATTCTCGCCGCAGCCGAGCGGTTGCTCGCCCCGAAAGGCCGGCTCGCCGGGCGGCGCATCCTTGTCACCTCCGGGCCGACGCATGAGCCGATCGACCCGGTGCGCTACATCGCCAACCGCTCCTCCGGCAAGCAGGGCATGGCCATCGCCGCCGCGCTGAGGGACGAGGGCGCGGCGGTCACGCTGGTCACGGGGCCGACGAACGAGCCCGCGCCCGCTGGCGTCTCCCTCCTCCGCGTGGAGACGGCGCGGGAAATGCTCGCGGCGGTCGAATCCGCCCTCCCCACCGAGGCCGCAATCTTCGCCGCCGCGGTGGCAGACTGGCGGGCCGCCGAGGAATCGGGGCGCAAGCTGAAGAAGGACGGGTCGGGCGCGGTCCCCGACCTGAAGCTGGCAGAGAATCCGGACATCCTCCGCACGATCTCCGGCCTGCCGCCCGGCCGCCGCCCCGCCCTCGTCGTCGGTTTTGCGGCGGAGACGAACGACGTGGTGGAGAACGCCGCGGCGAAGCGGGCGCGGAAGGGCTGCGACTGGATCGTGGCGAACGACGTCTCCGGCGGCGTCATGGGCGGCGCGCGGAACGCCGTCTCCATACTAGACGCGTCGGGGCGAGAGGACTGGCCGGAAATGGGCAAGGAGGAGGTCGCCCGCCGCCTCGCCGCCCGTATCGCGGACTGGTTCGCGGCGGAGACGGCCTCATGCTGAGTTGCGCCGTCACCCTCTCCGCCCTCCCGCATTTCGACCCGGAACTTGGCCCGCCCGCCTACGCGACCGCCGGCGCCGCCGGCGCCGATCTCCGCGCCTCCTTTCCGGAGGCGGAGCGGCAGGCGGGGCTGACGCTCGCGCCCGGCGCGCGCGCGCTCGTCCCCACGGGGCTCGCCTTCGCCATCCCCGAAGGCTGGGAGGGGCAGGTGCGCCCGCGCTCCGGCCTCGCGCTCCGGCAGGGGCTGACGGTGGCGAACGCGCCCGGCACGATCGACAGCGACTACAGGGGCGAAGTGATGATCCTTCTCGTCAATCTCGGGGCCGAGCCCGCGCGGATCGCGCATGGCGACCGCGCTGCGCAGATCGTCTTCGCCCCGGTCGCCCGCGCCGGCTTCGCCTTCGGCGCGGCCGAGGCGACGGCGCGGGGCGCGGGCGGCTTCGGCTCCACGGGCGTGAAGGGCGGACCATGCTGAGATTCTCGCGCAAGACCCTCCTCGCCTTCGAGGCGGTGCTGGACGTGGCCTTCAACGCCCGCCCCGATCCCGTCCAGTCGAAGGACATCACCCGGCGGCTCGGCATCCCGCAGCGCTATCTCGAACAGGTGATGCAGCAACTGGTGCGCGAAGGCGTGCTGAAGGGCGTCCGCGGCCCGCGCGGCGGCTACACCCTGGCGCGGGAGCGGCGGCGGATCACGGTCGCGGAGATCATCCGTATCGTCGACGCCGCAGACGCAGAGGCGGACCCGGAGCCGCCCGCCTCCCGCCTCGGCGAGGCGGTGGCGCGGCCGCTCTGGCGCGCGGCGCAGGAACGGGCGCTGCGGGAGCTGGAGGAGGTCACGATGCAGGACCTTTGCGCCGAAGCGGAGGCGAAGGGCGTCAGGCGCGAGAACGCCGCGCCCGATTTCACGATCTGAACGCCATGAGGCGACAGGAGGAGACGAACATGCGTGCGCACGGCCGGATTTATGACGACATCACCGAAACGATCGGGGGCACCCCGCTCGTCCGCTTCGCCCGCCTTGCGAGCGCGGCGGGCGTGGAGGCGGAGATCTGCGGCAAGCTGGAATTCTTCAATCCGCTCGCCAGCGTGAAGGACAGGATCGGCGTCTCGATGATCGACGCGCTGGAGAAGGAGGGGAAGCTCGGCGAGGGGGCGACTCTGATCGAGCCGACTTCGGGCAACACCGGCATCGCGCTCGCCTTCACCGCCGCCGCCCGAGGCTATCGACTTATCCTCTGCATGCCGGAATCGATGTCCGTAGAGCGGCGGAAGATGCTGACCCTCCTCGGCGCCCGGCTGGAGCTGACCGACCCGACCAAGGGCATGAAGGGCGCCATCGCCCGGGCGGAGGAGCTGGCCGCGGAGATTCCGGGCGCGATCATCCCGCAGCAATTCGCCAACCCGGCGAACCCGGCGATCCATGTGCGGACGACGGCGGAGGAGATTCTCGCCGACACCGGGGGGAAGGTCGACTATTTCGTCTCCGGCGTCGGCACCGGCGGCACGATCACCGGCGTCGGCTCGGTGCTGAAGGCGAAGGTTCCGGGCGTGAAGATCATCGCCGTGGAGCCGGAGGACAGCCCGGTTCTCTCCGGCGGCGCGCCCGGCTCGCACAAGATCCAGGGCATCGGGGCCGGCTTCGTGCCCCAGATTCTGGACCGGAGCCTGATCGACGAGGTTCTGACCATCGGCAACGAGACAGCCTTTGACACGGCGCGGCGGCTGGCCCTTCTCGAAGGAACGCCGGGCGGCATCTCCTCCGGCGCCGCCGTCGCCGCGGCGCTGGAGCTTGCGGCGCGGCCGGGCATGGCGGGCAAGCGGATCGTGGTGATCCTGCCGAGCTTTGCGGAGCGCTATCTCTCCACCGCGCTCTTCGACGGCCTCTGAGCCCAGCGGGGGCGGGCGCGGCCCGCCCCTCAGGCCTCGAGCATCCGGCGGAGGAGTTCGACATCCTCCGCGAGGAGGCTGTCGGTGTCCGTCAGGCTCTCCACGCGCTTCACCGCGTGCATCACCGTCGTATGGTCCCGCCCGCCGAACTTGCGGCCGATCTCCGGCAGGCTCTTCGAGGTGAGAGTCTTGGCGAGGAACATCGCCACCTGCCGCGGCCGCGCCACCGCCCGCGCGCGGCGCGCCGAGGTCATGTCGGAAAGGCGGAGATTGTAGTGCTCCGCCACCTTCCGCATGATCTCGTCAATCGTCACCTTGCGGTCCGAGGCGCGGAGGAGGTCCGAAAGGCATTCCTGCGCCATGTCGAGCGTGATCTCCCGCCCCACCAGCCCGGCGAAGGCGAAGAGCCGCGTCAGCGCGCCCTCCAGCACCCGGACATTGGAGGAGATGCGGTGGGCGAGGAATTCCAGCACCTTCGGGTCCATGCGGACATTCGGCTCGCGCGCCTTCGCCGCCTCCGCTTTCGCCTGCAGGATGCCGAGGCGAAGCTCGTAATCGGTCGGGTGGATGTCCACCACGAGGCCCCATTGCAGGCGGGAGCGGATGCGCTCCTCCAAGTTCTCGATGTCCCCCGGCGCCCGGTCGCCCGAGATCACGATCTGCTTGCCGGAATCGATCAGCGCGTTGAACGTGTGGAAGAATTCGATCTGCGTCGAATTCTTGCCGGCGATGAACTGCACGTCGTCCACCATCAGCACGTCGACCGAGCGGAACTGGTCCTTGAAGGCGATGGTGTTGTCCCGCTTGATGGCCTGGATGAAGCGGTACATGAACTGCTCCGCGGAGAGGTAGAGCACCTTCCGCTCCGGCCGCAGCTCGGCGATCCGCCAGGAGATCGCGTGCATCAGATGCGTCTTGCCTAGGCCGACGCCGCCGTGAAGGAAGACGGGGTTGTAGACGACGCTGTCGTCCTCGGCCACGCGCCGCGCCGCGGCGTAGGCGAGTTCGTTCGGCCGGCCGACCACGAACTGGTCGAAGGTGAACCGCTTCTCAAGCGGCGCGGAGCGCAGCGGCGCATCCGTCCCGCCGTCCGTGGCGGCGAGCGCCAGCGCGGGCGCGGCAGGGCGGCGCGCCGGCTCCTCCGGCCGCTCCGCGAGGGCGGAGACGGCGATCCGCTGGCAGGGCGCGCCCGCCTCAGAAAGGGCGGCGACGATTTCCTCGGCATAGTGCCGGCGCACCCAGTCGGCGGCGAAGTCGGTCGGCGCGTCGAGCCGCGCGCAATCGCCCGCCGCACCGCGGAAGACAAGCGGCGCGATCCATCGGCTGCAGGCGGCCGCGCCGATTTCCGACTGCACGAGCCTTACCGCCTCGCCCCAGATCCGCGCTTCGTCCTCCGCCATCTGCCCGCCCTTCGACACCGCCCCGCCCGCCTTCATCCGCACTGCTCTCTCCATGCCCGCCGCCCCGCCATTCAGCTTTGCCGCCAGGGAAGGCCGCGCGCCTTCCAGCCGTTCACGGTTCCGCGGCGGGCGTCGAGATCGAGGTCGCCCTCGAATCCCTCGGCGACATTGACGCAGCGGAGCCGCCGCCCGGCCGCCGCGGCCGCATCCGCCGTCGCCTGCGCCGCGCGGAGCGACCGCGCGCCGGAACGACAGATGAAAAAGACGCTCGTTGCGCCCGCCCGCTCCGCAGCTTCGAGCGCGGCCTCCGCGAAGGCGGGGTTGACCGCCATCGTGGGGAAGGATTGCCACTCGATCATGGCAAGCTCCGCCCCCGTTCCGGACAGGTCCGGCGCGCCGACGAAGCTCCATTCCGCGCGGGTCCGCACGTCGATCAGCATCGCCCCGCCGGCCTTCAGCGCGGCGAAGGCGCCTTCCGGCCCGACCTCGTCCACCCCGTCTCCCGTGTCCATTCCAGGGATCCTTTCCCGAATCCTCTCTCTGAGCACGGGGACGTTACCGGCAAGCCGGCGCGATCTTCAAGCACAAGTCGACTTGGCGGCGCAGGTTTCGAAGTCTTATTTTTCCGGGAGCGGTCTGGCGGAAAATACGCCGAAGTAACCGGGGGATATTAACAAAGATTAACATTTCTGCTTGGCAGAAAATTACTCGCTGAACGTCGCAAGGGCCGAACTGGATGGCGACTCATCGAAAAAGTTAACGTCGCGAGCATCGCTCAGCTGGTCGATTCTCTCAACCGGTGCAAATGCAGAACATCACTTCGAAACGACACAAAAATGAAACGCGCGGAGCCAAGCTCCGCGCGCAAGCACGACAGAAACGGCCCGAAGGCCGGGTTCAAACGGAGAGGGCTTTCACCCGGGAGGCGAGGCGGGAGACCTTGCGGCTCGCCGTGTTGGCGTGCAGCACGCCCTTGGTCGCGCCGCGCATGATCTCGGGCTGCGCAGCCTGCAGCGCCGCCTTAGCCGCAGAAGCGTCGCCGGAGGCGATCGCCTCCTCGACCTTGCGGATGAAGGTCTTGATGCGGCTGCGCCGGGCGGTGTTGACCGCGGTGCGCCGCTCGATCTGGCGCACGCGCTTGGCGGCGGACGGCGAGTTGGCCATGAGTCGATTCCGTGTTCTTCTTGCGAAACGAAGCGCGCGTATACGCGCCGCCTCCGGATCGGTCAAGCCGCGCCTATCTCTGGCAGGACGCGCAATAGAAGCTCGACCGCCCCGATTGCGCGACACGGCGGACGGTTCCGCCGCATCCCTCGCGCCGGCAGGATTCGCCCTCCCGGTCATAGACGAGGAAGGAATGCTGGAAATAGCCGAGCTCCCCGTCCGCCTGCCGGTAGTCGCGCAGGGAGGAGCCCCCGGCGGCGAGCGCGTCCGCGATGGTCGCGTTGATCGCCTCGGCGAGCCGCTCGATACGCGCCGCGGAGATCGAGCCCGCCATCCGCTTCGGCGATACGCCGGCGCGGTGCAGCGCCTCGCAGACATAGATGTTGCCGAGGCCGGAGACGATCTTCTGGTCCAGCAGCGCCGCCTTGACTGGCGTGAACCGCCCCGAGAGCCGCGCCGCAAGCCAGTCCCCGTTGAACCCGTTCGAGAGCGGCTCCGGCCCGAGATCCTTCAGCAGCCAGTGCTCCCCGATCCGCTCGGAGGGCCAAAGGTCCATCGCGCCGAAGCGGCGCGCATCGTTGAAGACGATGCGGGCTCCGCCCTCCATGTCGAGAATCACATGGTCGTGCTTGCCGTCGCCGCCATGAGCATGGACGAACTCCCCGAGCATCCCGCCGGAGACCAGCATCCGCCCGGACATGCCGAGATGGACGATCAGCGTTTCGCCGCCGTCCAGATCGGCGAGGATGTATTTCGCCCGGCGCCCGAGGCGCAGGACGCGCCGCCCGGTCAGCCGCTCCGCGAAACGCTCGGGCAGCGGCCAGCGAAGGTCGGGCCGGCGCTGCTCGGCGCGGATGATCGTCCGCCCCTCCATCGCGGGGGCGAGCCCGCGGCGGACCGTTTCGACCTCGGGCAGCTCCGGCATGTCCCTCCCCCTGCGGCGCTTCGCGCGGCTTATGGCGGCGCGGCGCGGACCGGGCTATGTAGCCCGACATGACAGACGAGCGCGAGACCGGCGAGAGCCGCCCGACCACCCATTTCGGCTTTCGCGACGTGGCGGAGGGCGAGAAGGCGGGGCTCGTCCACGGCGTCTTCTCCTCCGTCGCCTCGAAATACGACGTGATGAACGACGTCATGTCCTTCCGCATCCATCGCCTGTGGAAGGAGGCTCTGATCGACTGGATGGCGCCCCGGCCCGGCATGAAGCTCCTCGACGTCGCGGGGGGGACGGGCGACGTTTCCTTCCGCGTTCTCGACCGGCTGAAGGGCGAGGGCGAGGCGACGATCTGCGACATGACGGCGGCGATGCTCGTCGAGGGCCGGAAGCGCGCGGAGGCGGAGAGCCTCTCGCACGCGCTGAGCTGGGTTTGCGGCGACGCCATGAGGCTCCCGTTCCCTGACCGGAGCTTCGACGCCTACACCATCGCCTTCGGCATCAGGAACGTGACGCGGATTGGCGACGCGCTCCGCGAAGCCTATCGCGTGCTGAAGCCCGGCGGGCGCTTCCTCTGCCTCGAATTCAGCCGGGTCGATCCGCCGCTGATGCGGAAGGCCTATGACCTCTATTCCTTCCATGTCATCCCGCGCATGGGGCAAGCGATCGCCGGTGACCGGGACAGCTACCAGTATCTCGTCGAATCGATCCGCAAATTCCCGGATCAGGACACTTTCGCGGCGATGATCCGGGAGGCCGGCTTCTCCCGCGTCGCATATCGGAACCAGACCCTTGGCGTCGCCGCCATCCATTCCGGCTGGCGCCTCTGATGATCCGCTTCCTGCTGCAGGCCGGGCCGAACACCTGGCGGCTTGCGCGCGTCCTCGCCACGTTCCGGCGGACGGGCGCAATGGCGAAGGTGCTAGACGAGTTCAATGCGCCGGCGCGGCTCCGCATTCCGCTGATGATCGTCACCGCGCCCGGCCTACTCGTCGGCAAGACGGGCGATGCGGGCCTGCCGCCCGTCGCGCGCGCGATCAATGCGCTCGGCCCGGCCTATATCAAGTTCGGGCAGATCCTCTCGACCCGGCCGGACGTGATCGGCCCCAACCTGGCGCGCGACATGCGCACATTGCAGGACGCCCTGCCGCCCTTCCCGATGGAGGAGGCGCGGCGCGCGATCCGCGAGGCGCTGGACCGGGAGGTGGAGGAGGCCTTCTCCGAATTCGGCCCGCCCATCGCCGCCGCCTCCATCGCGCAGGTCCACCCCGCCATCGACCGGGAGACGGGGCGCAAGGTGGCGGTTAAGGTCCTCCGCCCCGGCATCGAGCGCCAGTTCCGGAAGGACATTGCGGCCTTCTACATGATCGCCCGCGTCCTCGAATGGGTCGCGCCGCAGGCGAAGCGGCTCCGCCCGCGGGCGGTCGTCGCCCATTTCGAGGGCGTGGTGACGGCGGAGATGGACCTGCGGCTTGAAGCCTCCGCCGCCTCGGAATTCGCCCACAACGTGAAAGACGACGAGGGCTTCCTCGTGCCGGAGATCGTCTGGCCGCTCTGCGACCGCCGTGTGATGACGGCCTCCTGGGTCGAAGGCATGCCGATGGGGGACCCGGAGGCGCTCCGCGCCGCCGGCCATGACCTGACGGCGCTGGCGGAGCGCATCATCCAGGTCTTTCTCCTCCAGGCCCTGCGGGACGGGTTCTGGCACGCGGACATGCATCAGGGGAACCTGAAGGTCGCCCCGAACGGGGACATCCTCGCCCTCGATTTCGGCATCATGGGCCGGATCGACCGGGTGACGCGGCGCTACTACGCCGAAATCCTGCTTGGCTTCCTGCGCAAGGACTACCGCCGCGTCGCGGAGGTACATTTCGAGGCGGGCTATGTGCCCGCCGACAAGGATGTGGAGCTCTTCGCGCAGGCGCTCCGCTCCATCGGGGAGCCGATCTTCGGGCAGGACGCCTCCCGCATCTCGATGGCGCGGCTCCTCGCGCATCTCTTCGAGGTGACGGAACGGTTCGGCATGGTGACGCAGACGCAGCTCATCCTCCTCCAGCGCTCCATGGTGGTGGTGGAGGGCGTGGCGCGCTCGCTCGATCCGAACGCGAACATCTGGTCCGCCGCCGGGCCGGTGGTGGAGCGCTGGATGCGGGAGAATCTCGGGCCGCAGGCCGCCCTCCGCGATACGGCTACGGCGCTCCGCACGCTCGCGCGCATCGGGCCGCGGCTGCCGGAACTGGCCGAGCGGCTCGTCCGCCTTGCCGACGCGCAGGAGGCGCCGCCGCCTCCGCCGAAGCGGCGTAGCCTGCCGTTTCTCTGGGCCGGGCTCGGAGCCGCCGCCGGCGCCGCCGTGGCCTGGCTCGCCATGACGACCTGAAGGGGGACAGAATGAGCAGACTTTTCGAGCCGCTCGCGCTCGGCGGCCTGACGCTGCCGAACCGCATCATCATCGCGCCGATGTGCCAATATGCGTCCGTGGACGGCTGCGCGAACGACTGGCACACGATTCATCTCGGCCATCTCGCGCTCTCGGGCGCCGGGCTCCTGATCCTCGAGGCGACGGGCGTGAGCGCGGAGGGCCGCATCTCCCCGCATTGCCTCGGGCTCTACAGCCACGAGAACGAGGCCGCGCTGGCGGAGACGCTGAAGGCGGTGCGCGCCGTCTCCTCGATGAAGCTTGCCATCCAGCTCGGCCATGCCGGGCGCAAGGGCTCCTCCCGCTCGCCCTTCGACGGCGGGGCGCAGATCACGCCGGACGAGCCTGGCGGCTGGCGCACCGTCGCCCCGTCCGCCATCGGCCACGCCGAAACGGACGCGCCGCCTCTCGCGCTCGATGAGGCGGGTCTCGCGCGGGTAAAAGCCGATTTCGTCGCCTCGGCGCGGCGCGCCGCGCGCCTCGGCTTCGACGGGATCGAGCTGCACATGGCGCATGGCTACCTTCTGCACCAGTTCCTCTCGCCCCTCTCCAACCGCCGGAACGACGCCTACGGCGGCGGGATCGAGGGGCGGATGCGCTTCCCCATGGAGGTGTTCGAGGCCGTGCGCGCAGCGCTGCCCGCCGACCTCCCCGTCTGGGTCCGCGTCTCCGCCTCCGACTGGGTCGATGGCGGGCTCGAAGTCGGGGAAATCGTGACGCTCTCCCGCGCGCTGAAGGCGGCGGGCTGCGCCGCAATCCATGTCTCCTCGGGCGGCGTCTCCACCGCGCAGCAGATCCCGGTCGGCCCCGGCTATCAGGTGCATCTGGCGGAGGCGGTGAAGGAGGCCGTCTCGATCCCCGTCTTCGCTGTCGGCCTCATCACCGAGCCGGCGCAGGCGGAGGAGATCGTGGCTTCGGGCAAGGCCGACGCGGTCGCGCTCGCCCGCGCCTTCCTCTGGAATCCGCGCTGGGGCTGGCACGCCGCGGCCGCGCTCGGCGCTCAGGTGGCCGGGCCGAAGCAATACTGGCGCTCCGCCCCCGCCGGCGTCACGCCGCCCTTCATCGGCTTCGCCCACGGCCAGCGATAGGCCTTGCCGCCCGCGCCCGTCCCTGTAGCCTGAGGGAAAGCCACAGGGAGGGCGCGGAATGCGGATCGTGAAGGCGGAGGCGCTGCCCCTCGTCATACCGTTCTCCGACGGGGGCGGGGCCGGCGCGGGGCTCATGCCGACGACGTGGAACACGCTGGAGATCATCCTCCTCCGGCTCGAGGCCGATGACGGGACGGTCGGCTGGGGCGAGGCCTTCGCCTATTCCTGCCGCACGGCGACGCTCGCCGCGCTCCGCGACATGGTGCTGCCCCTAGTCGTCGGGGCGGAGGTCGAGGACATTCCGGCCTTCACCCGCGGCCTCCAGCGCAAGCTCCACATCCAGGGCCGCGCCGGAATCACGCTCTTCGCCATTTCCGGCGTGGACATCGCGCTCTGGGACATCGCGGCGAAGCGGAAGGGCCAGCGCCTCGCCGATCTTCTCGGATGCAAGCGCGAGCGCTTCCCAGCCTACGCCTCCCTCGTCCGCTATGGCGAGCCCGGCATGGTGGAGGCGCGGGCGCGCATGGCCGTCGATCAGGGCTACGGCGCGGTGAAGCTGCACGAGATCACGCTGCCGAACATCGAGGCCGGGCGCCGCGGCGCGCCGGATGTGAAGCTGACGACGGACGTCAACTGCAACTGGTCCGCCGAAGAGGCACGCGCGCTCCTCCCCGAGATGAAGGCGATGGACCTCTACTGGGTCGAGGAGCCGGTCTGGCCGCCGGACGACGCGCCCGCCCTCGCCGCGCTGCAGGCCGATTTCGGCGTTCGGCTGGCGAGCGGGGAGAATGCGGGGGCGGAACAACCGTTCCGGAAGATCGTGAAGGCCGTTACCTTCCCGCAGCCTTCTGTCACCAAGGTCGGCGGCGTGACCGAGTTCCGCGCCGTCGCGGCGCTGGCGGCGGCGGCGGGCAAGACGGTGATGCCCCATTGCCCCTATTTCGGCCCCGGCTACTGGGCGAGCGCGCAGCTCATGGGCGCGGCGGAGGCCGGCATGTTCGAGTTCCTGCATATCGAGGCGGAGGCCTGGCTCTCCCCCGCCATGCCGATGCCGGAAGGCGGCGAGATCGCCCTGCCGGAAGGGCCGGGGCTCGGCTTTTCGCCCGACATTGACGTGGTGGAGCGCTACCGCGTCAGCGGCTGAGGCCCGCGCGGGCGAAAGCCGCCTGCGCCGCCGTCTCCACCGCGCCGGGCCGCGCCACGCGGATCGTCTCGACCGGCGCGGCCTCGCCCCGCTCCGCCAATAGCCGCGCGGCGATCATCCCCGTCCGCCCGAGCCCCGCGCGGCAATGGATGAGGAGCCGTCCGCCGCCATCCAGCAGGCCGTGGAGCCGAGGGGCGAGCGCGACCCAACCATCTTCGTCCGGCGTCCCGAAATCCGGGATAGGCAGATGCAGCCAGTCGCAGCCGAATCCGGCGTGAAAGCCGGGAAGGCGCGCGAGTTCCCCGTCTGAGATCAAGGTCAGCGCCGCATCCGGCCGCCATGCCCGGATCGCCGCGAAATCCGCCGGGCCGGGCAGGCGGCAGAGCCCGAGCAGCCCCAGCCCCGCCGCCGCCTCGTCGATGCGGAACGCGCTCACGCGGCGTTCGCCCGCTCCATCGCCCGGCGATAGGCGGCGACCTCGTCATCCGCCGGGATGGCGACGTCGGATTGCCGCAGCGTCTCCCCCGCCTTCACGTCCCGCGTCAGCGCAACCCGGTCCGCGAGCCCGATCGGCAGCAGCCCCTCCCGCAGCGACCGCGCCGCCGGGACGAGCTTGCCCCAGACGCAATAGCCCCCCTCCCCGTCCAGCATCTCCCCCGCTTTCAGGTCCCGCTTCGCCGTGGCGACGACATCGCCCGCGAAGGCCCGCGTCTCCCCCGTCGCCTGCCCGAGCAATGCGGCGGCGAGGACGGACACGCCCAGCTCCATCCCGATCAGGTGGAAGGGCTTGTACATCGCGGAATAGCGCCCGCTCGCATCCGTGTTCATGCCGTATTGCCGGAAGCAGCCCGCCGCATAGTCGTTCGGAGCCTCGAAGACCGCGTAAACCCCCCAGCGGAGATCGCGGAAGACGGGGCGCCCGTCCCGCTCCTCGGAAGAGACTGTCTCGACCATCCCCTTCCCCTCCAGCACGCCGCCCTCGGAAGCGGGGCGGAGAATATGGGCGAGGTCGTCCACCCCGCAAGGCGGGAAAAGCAAACCGTCCGAAGGCGGCGTCAGCCCGCAGGCATTGGCGATGGCCGCCATTTCGAGAGCGGATTTCGTGCCGTCCACGAAGGAGTTGAACATCTTCGGGTTCATCCCGTCCGCCCGCGCCTTCACCGGGTCGAAACCCATGTTCTCCCACACCGTCTCCGGCGTGCTCTGGTGATAATGCGGCCGGTATTTCGTGCCCTTGCCCGCGCAGACGACATCGAACCCGCAGGCTCGCGCCCAGTCCACGATCTCCGCCGTCAGCGCCGGCTGGTCGCCATAGGCCATGGTGTAGACCACGCCTGCCGCCCGCGCCTCCCGCGCCAGCGCGGCGCCGGCAAGCACGTCCGCCTCGACGTTGACCATGACGACATGCTTGCCCGCCGCGATGGCCGCGCGCGCGTGACGGACGCCGGCATGGGGGTTCCCCGTCGCCTCGACCACCACCTCCACGTCGTCCGCCGCGATGGCGCCGAAGGCGTCGTCGGTGAAGGCCGTCGCGGCGATGCGCGCCTCGTCCCATCCGACAGTCCGGCAGGCCGCGCGCGCCGCGTCGGGCCGGAGGTCGGCGATGCGCGTCACGATCATGCCCGTCGTCGTGGGGACCTGCGAAAGGAACATCGAGCCGAACTTCCCCGCCCCCACGAGGCAGACCCGCACAGGCCGCCCCGCCGCCGCCCGCGCGGCCAGCTTTTCCATCAGAAACATCGCGCTCCTCCGATTTTCCGCCATGAAGCGCGGCGGCGGCCTCTCGCGCAAGGGCGCCGGCGCGCATAATCTGGCGGGAGGAGGAGAACCCATGACCATCCTGATCTCCGGCGCCGGCATCGCCGGCCTGACCCTCGCGCTTACCTGCCGGCAGATAGGCATGCCCTGCCGGATCGTGGAGCAGGTGCGGGAGGTGAAGCCGCTCGGCGTCGGCATCAACCTGCAGCCGAACGCGGTGCGGGAGCTGATCGACCTCGGGCTCGAGGCGGAGCTTTCCGCCATCGGCGTGCCGACGCAGGAACTCGCCATGTTCGCCGCGAACGGACGCGAGGTCTGGCGCGAGCCGCGCGGCCTCGCCGCCGGCTATCGCTGGCCGCAATATTCCGTGCATCGCGGCGAGTTGCAGATGCTGCTCTATCGCGCCGTGCTGGAGCGGCTCGGCCCCGACGCCATCGAGACGGGGGTGAAGGGCCTCTCCCACCGCACCGAGGGCGAAGAGGCGGTGCTGGAGACGGAGCGGGGCGAGCGTCGCGGCGCCCTCCTCATCGCGGCGGACGGGCTCCATTCCGCGATCCGCCGGCGGATGCACCCCGATGAAGGCCCGCCGATCTGGGCCGGCGCGATCCTCTGGCGGGGCGCGAGCCGCATCGCGCGCTTCTCCGAGAACAACATGATGGCGATGATCGGCGACTACGACCAGAAATTCGTCACCTACCCGATCGGCGGGCCGGATTCGGAGGGCCGGTCCCTCATCAACTGGATCGCGGAGCGGCGGTTCGAGGCGGGCCACGGCTGGGCGCGGGAGGACTGGAGCCGCGTCGTTCCCGCCTCGGAATTCGCCCACTGGTTCGAAAGCTGGCGCTTCGGCTGGATCGACGTGACCGCGATCATCGCCGCCGCCCCGGCCGTCTATGAATACCCGATGGTGGACCGGGACCCGCTGCCCTTCTGGACGC
Organism: Alphaproteobacteria bacterium; assembly: GCA_030429105.1. Taxonomy (GTDB): domain Bacteria; phylum Pseudomonadota; class Alphaproteobacteria; order Rhodobacterales; family Rhodobacteraceae; genus Pikeienuella. The sequence goes on along the minus strand of JAUIDE010000057.1, from coordinate 7,754 downwards.
AAGGCCGCGTGACGCTGATGGGCGACGCCGCGCACATCATGTATCCGACCGGCTCCAACGGCGCCTCCCAGGCCATCGTGGACGCGCGCCGCCTCGGCCGCGCCTTCCTCGATCACGGGCCGACTCCAGCCGCCCTCGCGGATTACGAGGCGGAGATGCGGCCGCGCATGGCAAAGGTCATCGCCGCGAACCGCGGCGCGGGGCCGGATTACGTGCTGGAGATCGTGAAGCAGCGTACGGGCGGCGTCTTCGACGACGTGGAGGCCGTCATGCCCCTGAAGGAGCGGCAGGATTTCGCGGCCAACTACAAGAGGACCGCCGGGTTCTCCATCGACGCGCTCAACGCGCAGCCGCCGCTGATCGGGGAGCATGAGCGGCGCGCCTGAGCCGGCGCATCAGTCCGTCGCCCCGTCACCCGGGACTGCGCCGACTCCCGGCGCTCGCACGTCGGAGATGTTCTCGGATGCCTGGTCCATCTCCGCGTTCACCGCGTCGACCATGCCTTCTACGGGGCCGTCAGGCCCGATGATGAAGTAAACCGCCAATACGCCGGCGATGACCGCCGTCGATGTGATGACCACCCAATCGACGCTGACAACGCCGTCGTCAGCCCAAAATCCGCTTCTGCGCCCGCGGCGCTTCATCGATCCGCCCACCATTCTCACCCCAACAAAAGCTTAGGCTAACCCGAAACGGCATGATTCGGGCGAAAATACTGCGGGTTGTGGACTGAACCCGGTCCAGCGGAGATAAAGGCCGCCGCAGGCCGAGTCTCCGGCCGCCCCGATGGAAAGGACCGCCCTTGCCCGCCTTCGATTTCGACCGCCCGATTCCCCGCCTCGGCACGCATTGCGCCAAGTGGGACAGCCTCGCCGCACGGTTCGGGGCCCATGCGGCGGGCGCCCTGCCGATGTGGGTGGCCGACATGGAGTTCGCCGCCCCCCCGGCGGTGACGGAGGCCTTGCGGGCGGCGGTGGAGCACGGCGTCCACGGCTATTACGGCGATCCCTCGGGCTACATCGCGGCGATCCGCGGCTGGATGAAGCGGCGGCACGGATGGGATGTGGAGCCGGGCTGGATCCTCACCACCGCCGGCATCGTTAACGGGGTCAACCTCGCGCTCCAGGCCTATTGCCGGCCGGGGGACGGGGTGATCCTCCAGCAGCCGATCTACCATCCCTTCGCGCCCTCGGTTCAGGCCAACGGCTGCCATGTCGTCGGCAACCTCCTCGCCTATGAGGACGGTCGCTACCGCATGGATCTCGACGCGCTGGCGAAGGCGGTGGACGCGAGGACGCGGATGCTCATCCTCTGCTCCCCGCACAATCCCTGCGGCCGCGTCTGGACGCGGGAGGAGCTTACCGCCATCGCCGAATTCTGCCTCGAACGCGGCATCCTGATCGTCTCGGACGAGATCCACCACGACCTCGTCTTCGACGGGCCGCACACCGTTATGGCGAGCCTCTCGCCCGAGATCGCGGCGCGGACGGTGACCTTCACCTCCTCCTCCAAGACCTTCAACCTCGCCGGCGGGCATACCGGCAACGCGATCATCTCCGACCCGGAGCTGCGCCGGCTCTTTCACCGGCAGATGGAGCGCTGCGGGATGCTGACCGGCAACCGCTTCGGCTATCTGATGGCCGAGGCGGCCTATGCCGAAGGCGACGAATGGCTCGACGCCCTCCTCGCCTATCTCCGCGCCAACCGGGACATGGTGGACCGCTTCGCCGCCGAGCGGCTGAAGGGCGTCCGCTCCGTGAAGCTCGACGCCACCTATCTCGCCTGGCTCGACTTCTCCGGCACAGGCATGGCGGAGCCCGAAATCGTCCGCCGGTTCGAGCGCGAGGCGAAGGTGATCTGCAACCACGGTTCGAGCTTCGGTCCCGGCGGCGCCGGCTTCATGCGGCTCAACTTCGCCTGCCCGCGCCCGATGCTGGAGGAGGCGCTGGGACGGATCGAGAGCGCCTTCTCCGACCTGCAATAACCTCAGTCGGCGCGCCGGGCGAAGGCTTCGTCCGGCGCCCAGCCGAGCTTCTCCCCCTCCGCGCCCCACCGCATGAGGAGGCAGGACGTGCCCTTCCACTGGAAATAGGTCAGCTCGATCTCGTACCAGCCGGGCTCCGGCACGAGGACATCGACGACCCCGTTCGTCTCGCACGGATGGACCCCGTCATGTTTCGAAACGACCGCGCCGCCAATGGAAACCTCGAGCCCGTCATTCGAGAGGAACTCCACCTGCTGCGGCCCCGCCCGCTCGAACCGGACATAGCCGGAGATCGAGGCCGCGACCCGCATCGGCTGCTTCGCCGTCAGCGTCGGGTCGCCCTCCATCGTGTCCCGATGGCGGAGATTGGGCAGCGGCTCCCCAGGCTCAGACCCCGATTCTAGCCATTCCTTCGCCTCGCGCAGGGAGCGCACCGAATGCGGATAGGCGTAGCGCACAGAAAGCCCGGGCAGGAGCGCGCCCGCCTCCGGCTGAGGATCGGCGGGCCGGAGCGCGATGGGCTCGGCCCCGGCGGCGGCGGCGAACAAGGCCAGCGCGGCCCCGGCGAAAATCCTGATCGAGCGCATCCGTCCCCCTCGCGCTTCTGACATCCGCCGCAAGGTAAGGCGCGGACGCCCCGAAAGGGAAGCGGAAGCTTCAGGCGGAGGGGCCTTTCGGCGTCTCGCTCAGATGCCCTTCCTTCACCCAGACCTCCGCGCCCTCAGGCCCCGCGACCGTATCGAGCGCCGCGCCCTTCGGCAGCCGCAGCCATGACCAGCGCGCGAACTCCTCCCCACCCTCCCGGAAGCCGCCCGAAAGCACGAAGACCTCCCGCCCGTCCGCCGGCTCGCGCAGAATCCGCGCGCCGGGCGCCCAGCGCTCCCGCCGCACCTCCTCCCGCGCGTCCCGATGGAGAAGCGCGACGGAGAGTCCCGCGCCCGCCTCCGCCCACGAAAGATCGCCTTCGTCGAGATGGAACTGGTTCCGGTCCGCCGGGTCGAACTGCCAGAGCTTCACGAGGATGACGCAGCCCTCGGCGGAGGCGGGGCGGTGCCGCGTCTCCGGCGGGTTGCGCACATAGGTCCCCGCCGGGAAATCCCCGTGCTCGTCCTGGAACACGCCTTCGAGGACGAGGAACTCCTCCCCGCCCGTGTGAACGTGCGGGGAGAAGGCGGAGCCCGGCGCATAGCGGACGATGGTGGTCGCGCGCGCCACCTCCCCGCCGATCCGGTCGAGAGGCCTTCGGTCCACCCCCGGCATCGGCGAGGGAATCCAGGGCGCCGCGCCGGCATGGACGGCGGCGCGGGCGGAGAAGTCGTCGTTCACGTTCATGGCGTCCCTCCCGTTCAGGCGAAGCTCGGTCGGGCCGTGACCCGCCGCCGCCAGCCATGGAGCGCCGAGAGCCGCTCCGGAATCTCGATCTTCGCGAAATCGGCGAAGACGAGCGCCGCCGCAAGCGTGATATCGGCGACGGAGAAGGCCGCGCCGGCCAGATGGTCGCGCGTGCGGAGAAGCGCGTCGAAGGCTTCGAAGGCGCGCTCCGCCCGGCGCTTCTGTCCCTCGCCCCATGCCGGGTGCTTCTCCATCCCGGCGTCGGTCGGCAGGCCCGGCGTCGCATGATGGAAATAGGCCGCCACCGCGTCGAGCGCCTCCGCCTCGGCCTGCCGCTGGCGCATGGAGATTTCCGCGCGCTCCTCTGCAGTCCGCCCCGTCAGGACCGGCTCGCCTATCATGTGATCGAAATACTCGGTGATCGCCGCGCATTCGACGATGCGCCGCCCGTCATCCAGCTCCAGGACCGGCACGAATCCGCCCGGATTGATCGCGAGGAAGGCGGGCTGCTTGTGCTCTCCGCCCAGCACGTCGACGGGGACGAATTCGATCCGGTCCGTCACGCCCTTCTCGGCGGCGGCGACGCGCACGCGCATCGGGTTCGGAAGGCCCTTCTGGTCGTAGATCTTCATGGCGCAGCTCCTGTTCTGCTGATTCTATCTATCAGTAGATAGATATTGGCGTTTGACGACGCCCCGGTCAAGCCCCTATCTATCGATAGAGAAACACGGGAGCGGGCATGGAGATGCGCGAAAGGATCATGGACGCGGCCGAGGCGCGCCTGCGCGCGGTCGGCTACGCCGCCATGAGCTTCCGAGACGTGGCGGCGGATGTCGGCGTGAAGAGCGCCTCGGTCCACTATCATTTCCCGACGAAGGAAGACCTCGCGGAGGCGGTGGTGGAGCGCTACGCGGCGCGCCAGTTCGCCGCGCTGAACGCGGCGGTGGCCGGCGAGCCCTCCCCGGCCCGGCGCGCGCGGGCGATGGTCGATCTCCATCTCGGCGCCTTCGCGGCGGGCCGGCGCATCTGCCTCTGCGCCATGCTCTCCGCCGAATCGGTCGGCCTGCCGGAGCGGGTGAAACAGGCGGTGAGCGTGTTCTTTGACGCCTGCCTCCTCTTCCTGCAGGAATGTTTCGAAGCCCTCGGGCCGGAACGCGCGGCGATCCGGGCGGCGGGCGTGCTGGCGGCGCTGCAGGGCGGGCTCCTGCTCGCCGCGGCGGCGCGGGACGAGGCGCATCTCGAACGCGCGGCGGCGGCGGCGATGGCGCTCGCCGCGGGCGCGACGATCTGAGGAGGATGGAATGGAGACGGCGGCGCATGACCGGATCGTGGAGCAGGCGCTCGGCTGGATCGACGCCGGCAAGGGCGCGGCGCTCGCCACGGTGATCCGCACCTGGGGCTCGGCCCCGCGACAGGCGGGCGCGCAGCTCGCGATCTCGTCCGACGCCGAACTGATGGGCTCGGTCTCCGGCGGCTGCGTCGAGGGCGCGGTGGCGGCCGAGGCGCTGGAGGCGCTGGAGGACGGCGCCTGCCGCGTTCTCTCCTTCGGCGTGTCGGACGAGGAGGCCTTCGCCGTCGGCCTCGCCTGCGGCGGCGAGATCCGGGTGATGGTGGAGCCCGTCGGCGTCGGCCGCGGGCCGGACGAGGCGCTGATCCGGGACCTCGCCGCCGCCCGCGCCGCGCGCCGCGCGGCGGTCTATGCGGTGAACCCGGAGACGTGGGAGCGGCGCCTGGTTCTCCCCGGCTCCGGCGACCCGCTGGAGGCGGAGGCGGCGGCGGCGCGGCGGGCGGATCGCTCCGGCTTCGACGAATCGGGCGCCGTATTCCTCGGCGTCCACAACCCGCCGCTGAAGATGGCGGTGGTCGGCGCCGTCCACATCGCGCAGCCGCTGATGCAGATGGCGCGGCTGACAGGCTACGACCCGATCCTGATCGACCCGCGGGAGGCCTTCGGCTCCGCCGCGCGCTTCCCCGGCGAGGTCATCAGCCATGACTGGCCCGACGAGGCGCTCGCCGCGCTCGGGCTCGACGATCGCACCGCCGTCGTGACCCTCACGCACGACCCGAAGCTGGACGACCCGGCGATCCGCGCCGCGCTCCGCGCGCCCGTCTTCTATCTCGGCTGTCTCGGCTCGAAAAAGACCCATGCGAAGCGGGTGGACCGGCTTAAGGAGGCGGGCTTTTCGGAGGAAGAGATCGCGCGCATCCATGCGCCGGTCGGGCTCGACATCGGCGCGAAATCCCCCGCCGAGATCGCCGTATCGATCATGGCGGAGGTGACGGCGCGGCTTCGCGGGGCGTCCTGATGGAGTTCGGCCCCGTCCCCGTCGCGGAGGCCGCAGGGGCGATGCTCGCCCATTCCGTCCGCGCCGGCGCGCGCCGCTTCGCGAAGGGGGAGCGGCTCGATGCGGAGGGGGCGGCGGCGCTCGCCGCGTCGGGGGTCGGGACCGTCTGGGTCGCGCGGCCGGGGCCGGAGGACCTCGGGGAGGACGAGGCGGCGGCGCTCGTCGCCGCGCCGCTCGCCGGGCCGCATCTCTCGCTCTCCGCCCCCTTCACCGGCCGCGTGAACCTCTATGCCGAGGCGGCGGGCGTGATCCGGGTGGATGCTGACGCCGTGCTCGCCGCCAATCGGGTGGACGAGGCGGTGACGATCGCCACCCTGCCCGACTACGCCCGCGTCGCGCCCCGCGCCATGCTCGCGACGGTGAAGATCATCCCCTACGCCGCCCCGGCGGAGGCCGCGCGGCGGGCCGCCGCGCTGCTCGCCGGCGCGATCTCGCTCCATCCGTTCCGCCCGATGCGCGCCGCGCTGATCCTGACGCGAACGGAGGGGATGAAGCCCTCCCTCATCGACAAGGGCGCCGCGGCGATCCTCGCGCGCCTCGCCGCGCTCGGGGTCGAGGCGGGCGAGCCCGTCGTCACCCCGCACCAGACAGGCGCGCTTTCGGCCGCACTTGCCGCGGCGGAGGGCGACCTCCTCCTCATCCTCGGCGGCTCCGCGACCTCGGACCGGCGGGATGTTGCCCCCGCCTCGGTCGTCGCGGCCGGCGGGCGGATCGACCGGTTCGGGATGCCGGTGGACCCGGGCAACCTCCTCTTCACCGGCGCGCTCGGCGGGCGGCCCGTGCTCGGCCTGCCGGGCTGCGCCCGCTCGCCGAAGCTCAACGGCGCCGACTGGGCGCTGGAGCGGATCGTCGCCGGACTTCCCGTATCCGGGGCGGAGATCGAGGCGATGGGCGTCGGCGGTCTCCTGAAGGAAATCCCCTCCCGCCCGCAGCCGCGGGAGGGCGCGGCGCCGGCGGGCCGGCCCTTCGTCTCCGCCCTTCTCCTCGCCGCGGGCTCGTCGAGCAGGATGCGCGGGGCGGACAAGCTGCTCGAACCCGTCGCCGGCGCGCCCCTCCTCCGCCGCGCCGCCGAGGCGCTGCTGGCGAGCCGGGCGGACGAGGTGGTGGTCGTGCTCCGCCCGGGGGACGAGGCGCGCCGCGCCGCGCTCTCCGGTCTCGGCCTCCGGATCGTGGAGAATCCGGCGGCGGCGGAGGGGATGGGCGCCTCGATCCGCGCCGGCATGGCCGCGCTCGCGCCCGAGGCGGAGGCGGCGCTCGTCGCGCTCGCGGACATGCCGGAGATCGGCGCGAAGGAGATCGACTCGCTCCTCGCCGCCTTCGACCCGGAAGAGGGGCGGGAGATCGTGCGCGCCGCTTCCGCCGCCGGGGAGCCGGGCAACCCCGTCCTCTTCGGCCGCCGCTTCTTCGAGGCGCTGCGCGGGCTCGAAGGCGACGAGGGCGCCCGCGCCATCCTCGCCGCGCATCCCGAAAGCGTTCGCCTCCTGCCGCTGCGCGGCGTCGCGGCGCGCACCGACCTCGACACGCCGGAAGAGTGGGAGGCCTGGCGCGCCCTCACTGCGTGAGGTCGAGCGTCCGCGCCTCCCCCCCGCGCGTCAGCCGCATCGAACCCGCCTCGATGCGGGAGACGACCCAGCCGTCCACGACCGACCCCGAGGTGACGCGGTGCACCCGCCCGTCGGGCATCCGCAGCAGCGCGCGGCGCGCATCCGCCGCGCCGAAGACGCCGATCATCGCCATGTCGTCGAGCCGGATCGCATCCCGCAGCGTCGCCGCCGCCGCGACGCCGGCGCCCGTCGGCGCGCTCCGCCGCGGCACCTCCGCGATCCCCGCCTCCTCGCCCTCCTCGTCGTCGATCGGGCCCGAAGGGGCCGCGCGGGCTGTCTCCGCCTGCGGCTGCGCCGCCGGCTCGCGCCGCGGCGCAAGGCCCTTCGGGCGCGCCCGCGGCTGAGGCGCGAGGGCGAGCGCGCGATCCGTCGGCGTCATGTCGAGATGGTCGGGCCGCGCCCCGGGGCGCGGCGCTTGCTCCACAGCGCCCGGCCCGGGCGGATCCTCCGCCGCCTCGGCGGTTTCCGGCGCGGCCTCCTCCGCAGCGG
>JAUIDE010000056.1 GCA_030429105.1 Alphaproteobacteria bacterium | reverse complement strand
CCTTGAGGTGCAGGTCCATCGGCCGCGCCCCGATGGCGCAGCCGCCGGGGAGGGAGACGACGGCCCGCCCCTCCCGCGCCAGCAGCGGCCCGAGAACGAGGATCGAGGCGCGCATCTTCCGCACGATGTCGTAATGCGCGAGATGGGAGGAAAGCCCGTGCGCGGCCAGCGCCAGCACCCGCCCGCCCTGAAGCGCGGCCACTTCGACGCCGAGCGAGGCGAGAAGGTCCGTCATCGTGCGGATGTCCGCGAGCCTCGGCGCGTTCGTCAGCGTCAACGGCTCCTCCGTCAGGAGCGCGGCGGGCATGAGCGCGAGGCAGGCGTTCTTCGCGCCGCCGATGGCGATGTTGCCTGAAAGCGGCGCGCCGCCCCTGACGATGATCCGGTCCATGCCTCAGCCCTCTCCGCCGGTTCGCCCCCGGCGCCGTTGTTCCGCCTCATCATGGCGATTGAGCGGCGTGTCCGTGCGGTTCGGGTCGAGCCCCGAAAGATCGTCGCGCGCCTTCGCCTGCCGCTTGCGGAGCCGCAGGTTGCGGCGCAAGGCCGCCGCCAGCCGCTCCGCCCGTTCCTCCGCGCTCTCCGCCATGCGGGCGTCTTAGCCGGGCGGGGGCGGGGCGTAAAGCGGCGCGAGGGGGCTTGAAGCGGCGGCGCCTCTCGCGTCAGGGTGGCGAGAAGGCCGGGGGAGGCGAGGATGGAGACGGAGCCGGCCCGGAGCCGCGAATAGGCGCTTGGCGAGATTCTGGAGGTCATCGCCCGTTCTCGGGAAGATGAGGGGCCGGTTTTCGAGGCTGTGCTCCGCAATGCGCGGCTCCTTTGCGGCGCCAGCAACGCCGCGCTCCTGCTTGGCCGGCCGGACGAGCCGCATCTGACCCTCGCCGCCTATCTCGACACGGAAGCGCCCGCCGTCGCCGCCATCGAGGCGATGATCGCCGAGGCCAACCGGGACCCGATGCGCATGGACCCGGCGCAGCATCTCTCGGCGCGGGCGATCTGCGAGGGCGCCGTCGTGCATGTCGAGGACGTGGCGGAGACGGCGCAATACCGCGCCGGTGAGCCGACCTTCCGCGTCATGGTCGAGGAGCTCGGCGCGCGGACGATGCTGAGCGTCCCGCTACGCGACGCGCGGGGCGCGCTCGGCGCGATCAACCTTCACCGGAAGGAGGTGCGGCCCTTCTCCGCCGACGAGATCGCCCTCGTAGAGGCCTTTGCCGCACAGGTCGCCATCGCCATCGAGAACGCCCGCCAGTTCCGCGAGTTGCAGACCCGGCTGGCGCGGGAGGCCGCGACCCGGGAGATTCTGGAGGTCATCAGCCGGAGCCGGGATGACGATGGGCCGGTGTTCGAAGCGATCCTTGAAAGAGCCGCAACGCTCTGCCGTTCAAGCTATGCCGGTCTGGCCCTGATCGACGAGGACGGCCAGCATCTGGTCTATACAGCTTCGCACGGCCCGGCGCTGGCGCACTCGAAATATGGTCGTATGAAGTGGGCCCTGAACGGCCAGTCCTCCTTCGCGGAGGCTGTTCGCGAACGGCGCGCGGTCCGGATCGACAATCTGGCGGACACCGACCTCTACCGCGAAGGCGACCCGCAACGCGTCGCGCATGTCGATGAGGACGGATTGCGGAGCTTCATGGCCGTGCCTCTTTTTCGCAAGGACGAGGCGATCGGCGCCTTCGGCCTCGCAAAGTGGGAGGTGGCGCCCTTCTCCGAGGACGATCTGGAGATCGTGTCCGGCTTCGCCGCGCAGGCGGTGATCGCCATCGATAATGTTCGCCAGTTCAAGGCTCTGGAGGCGCTCAACGCGGAGCTGGGCGACCGCGTTCAGGCGCAGGTCGGCGAGATCGAGCGGATGGGCCGCCTGAAGCGGTTCCTGCCCGCCGCCGTGGCGGACGCTGTCGTCTCCACGGGGTCCGAGACGATGCTGTCGAGCCACCGGGCGCTCCTCGGCATCCTCTTCTGCGACATCCGCGGCTTCACCGCCTTCTGCGAGCAGGCGGAGCCGGAGGAGACCATCGAGGTCCTCCAGACATACCATCAGGAGATGGGCCTCCTCGTCGCCGCGCACGGCGCCGGGGTCGACCACCGGATGGGGGACGGGATCATGGTCCTCTTCAACGACCCCCTTCCCTGCGAGGACCCGGCTGGGGAGGCCGTGCGGCTCGCCCTCGCCATGCGGGGGCGGATGGCGGAGCTTTGCGCCGGGTGGCGGCGGCTCGGCCACCGGCTGGGCTTCGGCGTCGGCGTGTCGCTCGGCTATGCGACGGTCGGAATGGTCGGGCATGAGGGGCGGTTCGACTACACCGCCTCCGGCACGGCGGTGAACCTCGCCGCGCGGCTCTGTGAGCGGGCGGAGGACGGGGAGATTCTCCTCAGCCCGCGCGCCTTCGCGGCGGTGGAGGCCGACTTTCTCTGCGAGCCGGCGGGCGCGCTGGAGCTGAAGGGGCTCGCCGCGCCGGTCGAGGTGATGCGGGCGCTGGCGGCGAGATAGCGCGACGTCACGCAAACGTCGCCGAAACCGCCGATGAGGGCGGCGATGAGCCCGTCGGAGGAGAGCGCCGCGAGGGACGCCGCCGCCGCCTGGGGCCGGATCGGGCGGGCGATCCGGATTCTGATCGGCGGGCGGGCGCTCTTCGCGCTCGTGAATCTCGCCGCGGTCGCGGTCGCCACGCGCGCCGTGGGGCTGGAGGCGCTGGGCGCGGTCGGGCTCCTGCTCGCCGCCTCCCGGCTGATCGGCGATGCGCTCAAGTTCAGCTCCTGGCAGGCGCTCCTGGTCTTCGGCTCCGGGCCGCTGGCGGCGGGAGACCGGGCGACGCTCGGGCGGCTCGCGGCGCTGACGCTGGCGCTGGACGCGGCGGCGATCTCCGCCTCCTTCCTCCTTCTCCTCGCCCTCGCCGCCTTCGCAGGGCCCGCGCTCGGCTGGACGGAGGCGATGATCGAGGCGGCGCCGTGGTTCGGGCTCCTTATGATCTTCGTCACGCACATGACGCCGACCGGCCTCCTGCGGCTCGAAGGGCGGGTCTTCGCGCTCGCCTCGCAGCATGCGCTGACGGCGCTCCTGCGGCTCGCGGGCGCGCTCCTTCTCCTTCGCACGGGGGGCGGGTTCGAGGCGCTGGCGGCGGTCTGGGTCGGCGCGGGCGTGATCGCGGGGTTCGCGCTCTGGCTCGCGGGCGCGCGCGCCGGGCGGCGGATGATGGGCGCGCCCCGCTTCGCCGCGGCGTGGCGCGAGGGGGCTAGAGGCTTCCCCGGCTTCCTCCGCTTCGCCTTCGCGGCCAATCTCGTCTCGACGCTGAACGCCGCCGCCTTTCCTGTCGCGACGCTGATCGTCGGCGCGGCTTTCGGGCCGGCGGAGGCGGGGCTCTTCCACCTCGTGCGGCAGATCGCGGAGGCGATGCTGCGGCCGGGCGAGGCCTTCACTCAAGCGATCTTCCCCGAGCTTTCGGCCCTCGCCGCGACGGGCGCGCGGGGGGCGATGCGGGCCGTGCTGCTGCGCGCGCTGCTCTGGTCGGCGCTTTTGCCGGGCGCGGTCGCTGCGCTTCTCTACTTTTTCGGCGGCGACCTTCTCGCCCTCCTCTTCGGGGCGGAGGCGCGGGCGGGCGGGACGACGCTCGCCTTCGCCGGGCTGGCGGCGGCGTTTCAGGCGCTCGGCCTTGCGATAGAGCCGCTCCTCCTGACGACGGGGCGGGCGCGCGCCGCGCTCTGGAGCGCGGCGGCGGGCTTCGCCGCCTTCCTTGGCGCGGCGGCTGCTCTCGCCGGGCCGTTGGGCCTCGTCGGCATCGGCGCCGCGCTGGCCGCCGGGCGGGCGACGCAGACCCTGCTGCGGCTTGGCCTTGTCGCCGGATTTCTTCGATCCGTCACCGAGGAGCCGCGATAGTGAAACCGCGGCGCAGTATCCGGCCGAAAATCTGGGGAGGCGCTGATGATCGACGATCCGAGATTGCGGCTGAAGGCGGAAGACCGCGCCCGGCTCGACATCCTCTTTCTCGCCAAACATGCGAGGGGGAGCGGCGCGCCGGACCCGGTGGACGGTACCCACGCCGTCTATCACCATGAGCTGGCGGAGACGCTGCGCGGGCTCGGCCTCAATCTCCGGATCGGGAACCGTTACGACGACCTGATCGCGGCGGAGGCGCCCGACTTCGTCTTCACGCTGCTGAACCGCGGCGGCTTCCTGAATTCGGAAATGCTCGCGCCGCTCGTCGCGCGCTGGCGCGCAATTCCGCATCTCGGCGCCTCCCCGATCCTGCGCGGGCTCGGCGACGACAAGCACCTGATGAAGCTTGCGGCCCGCGCGCGGGGCGTGCCGACGCCGGCGAGCGACATCCACCGCCGCGACTCGGGCCCGCTCCGCATTCCCGATCTCGGCGCGAAGATGGTGGTGAAGCCAAACGCCTCCTCTGCCTCATGGGGCGTGAAAATTCTGACGGACCGGGCGGAGATGCGCGCCCATGCCGAATGGCTTCTCGAACAGGGTCACGACGTCCTCTTCGAAGCCTTCGCAGACGGGATCGAACTCGCCGTCCCCGTCATCGGCGGGCGGCATGGCGAGCCGGTCTGGCTGCCGGTGATGAAATACGTCTCGGCGGATGACGACCGCATCCGCACCTATGAGGAGAAGCGCGGGCTCGTCCCCACCTCGGAGGGTTTCCACCCGCTCGGCGACCTTGACGTCTCGGCGCTGGCGACGGAGGCCGCCGCGCGGATGATGCCGGAGATCTGGCCGTTCGACTATGGCCGCTTCGAGTTCAAGTTCGACCTGGAGAGCGGGTCGCTCGCCTTCCTCGAGCTCAACATGAGCTGCAACCTCTGGTCGCGGAAGACGCTGGGCCTCAGCTGGCGGAGCCTCGGCTTGAGCCATGCCGAACTGGTCGAGACCATCCTCTGCCATTCCCTCCTGCGGCAGGGCGTGATCGCGGATGTGGAGAAGGGAGACGGCCATGACGATGACGGCGCTCGTGCTCGCGGCGAGGCGCCCGGGCGTGGTCGACCCGCTTTCGCAGGCTGAGGGCGTCAGTCACAAATGCCTGATCGAGATCGGCGGGCTGCCGATGATCGCCCGCGTGGCGGAGTGCCTCGCGGCCTCGCCCGAGATCGGGGAGATCATCGTCTCCATCGACGACGAGGCGGTTCTCGAGCCGGTCGCGGCGGTGCGCTGGCTAAAGGCCACGGGCCGGCTCCGCTGCGTCGCGTCGGGCCCGAACCTCTTCGACAGCGTGCGCCGCGCGCTGCCCGAAACGGTCTCCTGGCCTGTGCTGGTGACGACGGCGGACAATGCGCTGATGACGCCGAAGATGATCGCCCATGCGGCATCGGGCTTCGCGGCCTCGGGCGCCGATGTCGGCGTCGCGCTCACAAGCACGGAGCTCGTCTGGTCGAGATATCCAGACGGGCAGCGCCGCCCGCACCGCTTCGCGGACGGGCCCGTCTCCAACTGCAACATCTTCTTCCTGAAGGGGCCGGAGGCGCTCCGCGCCGCGCAGGCCTTCGAGGGGGGCGGGCAGTTCGGCAAGTCGAAGCTGCGGGTGCTGCAGGCCTTCGGGTTCCTCAATCTCCTCCTCTATCTCTCCAAGCGGCTCACGCTCGCCGCCGTCTTCCGCCGCATCTCACGCCGCTTCGGCCTCACGGTCGCGCCGATCGACCTGCCCTTCGCGGAGGCGCCGATCGACGTGGACAACGAGCGCACCTGCCGCATCGCGCGGGAGATCGTCGCGGCTCGCGCGGCCGAGGCGGAGGCGGCGCGGGAGGGCTTGCATTCCGGCGACGATTCGCGGAAAACCCGCCCCGCGCCCGAAGGGCCGGAGGCTGCGGTAGCTCAGTGGTAGAGCACTCCCTTGGTAAGGGAGAGGTCGAGAGTTCAATCCTCTCTCGCAGCACCAGATCCGGCCGCGCCGCCCCCCAGGAACAGCGCCAGCAGCCGCTCCGCCGCCGCCTCCGGCGCCTCCTCCCCGGCCTCGATCCGCGCCTCTGCGCGGGGCAGGGCGGCGGCGACGGCGGGGTGGGTGGCGAAGGCGGCCTTCAGGCCCTCCTCCAGCTCCCGCCGCAGCCACAGCTTCGCCTGTCCCGCGCGCCGGCGCGCGAGGGCGCCCGTCTCGCGCCGGTGCGCGTCGAGCGCGGCGATGCGGCTCCAGACGGCCTCCAGCCCCTCGCCCGTCTCGGCGGAGACGGTCATCGTCGCGGGGATGCCCTCCGGGTCCCCCTCCCGCTTCCGCATGAGGCGGAGCGCGCCGGCATAGTCTGCCGCGGTGCGTGTCGCCGCGGCCTTCAGCGCCCCGTCCGCCTTGTTCACCACGACGAGGTCGGCGATCTCCATGATCCCGCGCTTCACGCCCTGCAATTCGTCGCCCCCGGCGGGCGCCATGAGGAGGAGGAAGAGGTCGGTCATCTCTGAGACCATCGTCTCCGACTGGCCGACGCCCACCGTCTCCACGATCACCACGTCATAGCCCGCCGCCTCCGCCAGCAGGATCGCCTCCCGCGTCCGCCGCGCGACGCCGCCGAGCGCGGCGCGGGAGGGGGAGGGGCGGATGAAGGCGTTCGGGTCGCGCGAAAGCCGCTCCATCCGCGTCTTGTCCCCGAGGATCGAGCCGCCGGAGCGGGTCGAGGACGGGTCCACCGCCAGCACGGCGACGCGGTGGCCGCGCGCGGTGAGAAACCCGCCCAGCGCCTCGATGAAGGTGGACTTGCCGACGCCGGGCGTCCCCGTCAGGCCGAGGCGCATCGCCCCGTCCGGCCCCGGATGGAGGCGGGCGAGGAGGGCGCGGGCCGCCGCCCGGTCATCCGCCCGGGTCGATTCGATCAGCGTGATCGCCCGCGCCAGCGCCCGCCGCTCCCCGGCGCGGAGCCGTTCCGCCATCGCCTCAACGTCCATCGTCTTCCTTCCCGGCCTCGCGCGGTTCTGGCGGAAATCGCCATGCCGGGCAATGGCGGGCGGCTCAGCGGCGCGCGGGGGCGGGCAGGGCGCGGTCGAGCCAGGCCCACATCGCGGCCTGTGTCGGCGCCTCCACATAGCGGCGGAAGATCGCGGCGAGGGCGAGGATGAGGAGCATCGCCGCCGGCGTGGCGAAGAGGAGCGCCAGCGCGGCCCGCTCGCCCCCCGCCGCCGCGAAGGCCGCCGCCGGCTGCGCGAGGAGCGCGGGCGCCATCACCAGCGGCCAGACGGCGCGGCCGAGCGCCTGCGGCAGGGGCCGGCAGAGCGCCCGCGCCGCCGCCCCCTTCCGCGTCAGCGAGAGGAGGAGCGCCGGCGCGAAGGCGAGCGGCGCGAACGGGGCGAGGCCGAGCGGCGCGAAGGCGAGGAAGGCGAGGGCGGAGGAGAGCGCCCAGAGCTCCAGCGCCCCGCCCGCGCGTCCGCCGAGCTTTCCCTTCAGCCGCCGCAGCGCCTTTCGCCCCCGTTCGGAGGCGAGCGGCGCATGGAGGAGCGCGCCGAGCATGAAGGCGGCGAAGATGCGCGCCGCCTGATCCTCGAAAGGCGGGAGCGGCAGAGCCGCCCGCGCGCCGATAGCGCCGAGCGCGAGGATGAGGAGCGCGGCGCGGCCCATCCAGCCCGAGAAGAGGCCGAGGAGGCAGAAGGCCGCGAAGAGCGCCGAAAGCTGCGCCTCCGCCGCCATGAGCCAGCCGCCGGGCGCCCAGCCCTCCACGCCCGGAACCAGCACCTCGATCAGCGCGAGCGAGGCGAGGAAGGCGCGGCCCTCATCGGCCCCGATCGGCCCCGAAAGCGTCGCCGCGAGGAGGAGGAGGGCGAGCACCGCGGCGTTGAGCGGCAGGAAGCGCATGATCCGCGAGACAAGGAAACGCCCCACGGCCTCTCCCCGCGCCAGCGCCGCCCCGTGCGCCCGCGCGCAGATGAAGCCGGAGGCGAGGAGGATGAAATCCCCCGCCAGCCCCAGCCGCGCCGCGGCGCCGCCGAGCGGCGTCAGCGCGAGCCAGAGCCCGAGCGCGAAGCCGAACGCCGCCAGCCCGCGCAACCCGTCCATCGCCTCAGGCTCACGCCGCATCGCCCGCCTCCCTTTCGGGCGGAGGCTGGCGCGGCCGGGTTAAGACCGGGTTGACGCCGCGCGCGCGGCGCGCAAGCTGTGCCCATGAACCTCATTACGGGCGCGCCGGCCCTGCCCGAAGGCCGGATCATCGAAGACAGCATCGTCCCCGCCCGCGCGCCCTGGAGCGTGCGGATGAAGGCGGGGGAGATGCTCCGCGTCATCGACATCGAAGGCCAGCAGGCGGTGGACTTCCTCTGCTTCGGCGCGTCGAGCCATGAGGGGCAGATCGAGCGGTATCACATGCCGAACACGATCAAGATCCCGAAGAACCTCTTCGTGGGGAAGGGCTCCGTCCTCTATTCGCAGTTCGCCCGGCCGATGATGACCGTGGTGGAGGATAGCTGCGGCGGGCATGACACGATCTTCGGCTGCTGCTCCTTCGCGGTGGATGAATTGCGCTACGGCAAGCACAACGCCGAATGCTGCCAGCGGAATTTCGAGCGGGAGATGGCGAAGCACGGGCTCGGGCCGGAGCATGTGGTGGCCAACCTCAACCTCTTCATGAACGTGCCGGTGGCGCCGAACGGGGATTGCGAGATCCTCGACGGCCAGTCGAAACCCGGCGATTTCGTCGACCTCCGGGCGGAGATGGACGTGATCGTGGTGATCTCCAACTGCCCGCAGGAGCTGAACCCGGCGGCGGGAGGCGGGCCGACGCCGGTGCGGGTGGTGGTGTGGGAGGGGTGATCAGGCGAGAAGGCGGTCGTCGAAGGTCAGGGGTTCGACGGAGACGATCCGAACCGCCGCGGCGTCCGCCTGAGCGGGGTTGAGCAGCCAGTTGAAGGAATGCGGGGCGAGGACGGAGGGGACGCGCAAGAGCGCCGCGGCGCCGGCGACGAGCCATTCCTCCCCGATTTCGGGTTCCGCGCGGCTGTCGGGGAGTGCGAGTTCCGCGAAGGGAATGTCCGGCGTCTCCACCTGCATGAGCACGTAATCATCCGGCATCATGTCCCGCGGCAGGTCGAGATGGACGAGCACTTCGAGCATCGCCAGCGCCGGATGCTCCGCCAGATAGACGACCGCACGGCCCGGCCGGTTCCAGCGCCCGCCGAAACGCCGTGCGCCCTCTCCGGTCAGATTTGCGAAGGGGGCGCGGGCGATCCGCCAGAGGATCAAGCGGCGATCCCGTGCGCGATCCGGCCGATCAGCGTCTCGACGGCGCGGGCGCCCTCGTCGGTGTCGAGGAGGGAGAGCGGGCTTTCCCCGTCCAGCGCCTTCGTCGGGCGCTTGAGCCAGAGCGCGGCCTTCTCCGGCCCGAAGGTCTCGCGGGCGAGGGCGGAGATGCGGATGAGCCGGGCGATCCGTTGCGCGGTGGACTGGCCGAGACGGCCCTGCCGCTTCGCGTGGCTCCACGTGCGGCGGGGCAGGGCGCCCGCCTCGATCATCGCCTCGATGTCGATCAGCCCGTCGCGCGCCATCGCCTCCGTCTCCGAGAGGTCGAAGCCTTCGCGGACGAGGCGCGCGGCGGCGACCCCGTCCTCGGGGTTGGCGGGGGTGAAGTCCGTGGCGGCGATGGTCATGGGGCGGCCCTCAGCAAACTGCCTCCCGAATATAGGCGCTTTGCCGGAGGTCGGAAAGAGGCCGAAGCCCGCCGCCTTCCTCCGGCTCGCGGAAGCGGCCTTCCAGTGGAAGGACGCGCGAGACGGGCGACCGGAGGCGAAGGCCGAAGGTCGCCGGGCGCCAAGCCGCCGCGTCGGCCCGTATCGGGCTGGGGCCGCCCAGGCGGGCGCGAATGCGACCGCCCCGGGATGGGCGGCCGCAGCCCGATCCGCGGGGCGGATCGGGCGGGCTCGATCACCCCGCCGCCACCGCCCCCGGATTGTTCGGATGCGTCGTCCAGTCCGCCAGCTTGGCATGCACCACCCGGCCCGTCCACGGGTCCATCGCGCCCGCCGGGAGCCGCTCCATCGTGATGCAGGTCTCCACCGGGCAGACGTTGACGCAGAGGTGACAGGCCACGCATTCCGCGTCCATCGCCTTGAACACCGTCTCCGATGGCTGGAGGCGCGCGCAGCGCCTTGAAAGGCCCAAGGCTGGGATCGCCGGAACCCGGAGGACAGGCCGCCGCGACGCCGCATGAACCGGATATCGACTCCGCGCCGGAGGCTTCAGGCTTTCGGAACGCAGGACCTGGAGGCGCCCGGATGGCTCGAAAGCGCCGGGCGAAAAGGTTAATTTTTCAAAAAATATCCAATGGATTCAACGAAATTCGGCGGATATCCATGGAAATCCCGCCTCAGGAGAGCCCGTCCCGCTCCAGCCGCTCGGCGTCCATCGCCTGCCTGATGCGCTCCAGGGCGGGCATGACCGCCGCCACCCGGTCCGGCTCGACGACCTGCGAGAGCTGGAGAATGTCCGGCGCGATGGAGAGGATCGCCTCCTCGCGGAAGGCCCGCCCCGCCTCCGTGATCCAGACCCGCTTGGACCGGCCGTCCGCCGGGTTCGGCCGCATCTCCACCAGCCCGCGGGAGACGAGGCCGGCGAGCGTGTGGCTCATCGTCGTCTTCGGCACCTGGAAGGCGAGGGAGAGCGTCATCGGCGTCTGCCCGTCCCTGACCCGGATCAGGTGGTTGAGCACCGTGAAGTGGGAGACGGTCACCCCCGGCGGCAGCCGCCCTTCGAACACGGCGCGGCTGAGCTGGTTGATGATCCCGACCTCGTTGAAGAAGCCGAAATAGAGCCGGACAATCTCCTCAGGCGTCACGCAATCTCGTCTCCAGCGGCCAGCGCGGGGTGCGCGGGGTCTCCGGCCCGTAGCCGAGCCGGCCCAGCATCTGAACCGTTTCGCCCGGCTTTGCCAACAGGGCATGCGCCGCCTCGTAGTGAGGCTTCATCTCCGGAAACTCCTGCAGCGCCTGGGAGACGGGATGGAGCGCCAGCCCCAGCCCCGTCGCCGAAAGGTTCAGCCGCAGCCACCGCCGCCCCGCCGCGATCTGGTCAGCCCGTGAATTCCCGGGCGTCGTCACCACGGCATAGGCCTGCGTCGCCGCCAGCATCTCCCGATAGATGTCGACCCCGATGGCGAATTCCTGGCTCGTCTGGTCCATCTGCCCCTCCCGGCTCATCATGCCGACAAGCTGCAGGCTCTCGAAGAACGGCCCTCCAAGGTCGATCCCGTCAGGATTAGCGTTGATCTCCGCCTTCCCCATGCGCATCAGGTCGACGCTCTCCTTGAAGGTGCGCGGCGTCATCGCCTCCACCATCCACGCATCCCAGGTCAGCTTCCGGAGCGCCGCGACCCGCTCCGCATCCGTGATCACCTCGGCGAGCGGAGCGAGCGCAGCGGCGGCGTCTGCGGAAACCGCCCGCGCCTCGAACGGCTCCTTGCAGGACCGCCGGTCCATCACATGCGCAAAAAGCGGGTCCCTCGCGCCCCCCTCCGCAAAGGTCGCCACCGCAACCGGCCCCTCCTCCCCCTGCGGAAAGAGATCGAACGAAACCGCATGCCCCGTCTCCCCGGCCGCGACGGCGAGGAGTTCAAGGAAGCACCCCATGCCGATGGTCAGTTGCCGGTCATAAGGGTCCGTCTCCGGCAGGTCGCGGGACCTGTCGCGCCAGATCGCGATCTTCCCCGGCTCCCGCAGGTCCGCCTCCCACGGCTGCCGGTTATGCGGGTTGGGCGCGAGGATGGCGTAGGACAGCGCGCGCATCCGCGGCTCCTCATACCCCCCCGCCGCGTCCCAAGGCGCGAGCGCCTTCGCGGGCGTGCGGGTGGCGAGGAAGGCGCCGGCCGATCCGGCGGCGAGGACGACGCCGCCGCCGAAAAGGCGGAGGAAGGTGCGTCGGGTGGACATCTGGCGGCCTCCATATTGTGCGATACTGAACTATATAGTGCAAAACGGAACGACATTCAAGGGCCGCCACACTCCATGCTTGACAATTCCGCCGGGCCGCGAAACGATTTTACCAGACGGTCAAATTCAAGCTGAGCCAATCCGGGGCGGTAGCCAGATGCCGAACACGCCTTCCACGCCCGGCCTCGCCGCAGGGCGCCTTCCTGCCGAAGCCATCGCGGAGAACTTCGCGGACCTGCATCCGCCGCTGACGCCGCACGAGGCGGCGGTGGCGGCGGACCGGTGCTATTTCTGCCATGATGCGCCCTGCATCGCCGCCTGCCCGACCTCGATCGACATCCCGCTCTTCATCCGCCAGATCGCGACCGGCACGCCCGAGGCGGCGGCGAAGACGATCTTCGAGCAGAACATCCTCGGCGGCATGTGCGCCCGCGTCTGCCCGACCGAGACGCTCTGCGAAGAGGCCTGCGTGCGCGAGGCGGCAGAGGGCGAGCCGGTTCAGATCGGCCGGCTCCAGCGCTTCGCGACCGACACGATGATGGCGAAACCCCACCCCTTCGCCCGCGCGCCGGAGACGGGCAAGCGCGTGGCCGTCGTCGGCGCCGGCCCGGCGGGCCTCGCCTGCGCCCATCGTCTCGCGATGAAGGGCCACGCCGTCACGATATTCGACGCGAAGCCGAAGCCGGGCGGGCTCAACGAATACGGCATCGCCGCCTACAAGACGGTCGGCGGCTTCGCCCAGGCCGAGGTCGAATGGCTGCTCGGCATCGGCGGGATCGACATCGTGAACGGAAAGCGCCTCGGCGCCGATTTCACGCTAGACGCGCTCAAGGCGGATTATGACGCCGTGTTTCTCGGCATCGGCCTCGCCGGCGTGAACGCGCTCGGGATCGACGGGGCGGAGGACGCGGTCGCCTTCATCGCCGCGCTCCGGCAGGCGGAAGACAAGGCCGCGCTCCCCGTTGGGCGCAACGTCGTCGTGATCGGCGGCGGCATGACGGCGGTGGACGCCGCGGTGCAGGCGAAGAAGCTCGGCGCCGAGACGGTGACGCTCGCCTATCGCCGGGGCCGGGAGAAGATGAACGCCAGCCGCTGGGAGCAGGACCTTGCGGCGACCTCGGGCGTCCGCATCCTCGCCAACACTGCGCCGAAAGGCCGGGCCGAAGGCGGGATCGTCCTCGCCATGACGGCGGACGGGCCGGAGGGGCTGAAGGAGACGGGGGAGACGATCACCCTCGAAGCCGACCAGATCCTCGCGGCCATCGGCCAGAAGCTCGACGCCGCCTTCGGGTTCGCGACGGAAGGCGGCAAGATCAAGGTGGACGGCGCCGGCCGCACCTCGCTCCCCGGAATCTGGGCCGGGGGCGACTGCGCGACGGGAGGGGACGACCTGACCGTCACCGCCGTCGCCGAAGGGCGGGACGCGGCGGAGGATATCCACGCCATGCTGACGGGCGCCGCATGAGCGCCGCTTGCCGAAACCGCAGCGGGCGCCTAGCTCCCCGCGGTCAGGAGGCGCATGGACGCGATCGTCACCCCCGTTCTGGACTTCATCTCGGCGCATCGCGCGTGGGCACCACTCTTCGCCTTCCTCGTCGCCTTCGCGGAGACGGCGGCGCTCGTCTCGCTCCTCATCCCATCGACCGCGATCCTCATCGGCGTCGGCGGGCTGGTGGCGGCGGGGGCGCTGGATTTCGGGCCGGTCTTCGCCGGCGCGGCGCTCGGGGCGCTGGCGGGCTCCACGCTCTCCTTCTGGCTCGGGCGCCGATACGGGGAGGAGATATTCTCCGCCTGGCCGCTGAGCCGCCAGCCCGAGCTGGCCGAGCGGGGGCGGAACGCCTTCGCACGCTGGGGCGGGGGGGCCGTGCTGATAGGCCATTTCTTCGGCCCTCTCCGCTCCGTCGCCTTTCTGCTGGCGGGGGCGGCGGCGATGCGCGCGCTGGCCTTCCAGCTCGCCAATGCGCCGGGCGCCGTGATCTGGGCCTATGTGACGCCGAAGGCCGGGGAGCTGGGCGGGGACGCGCTGAGCGCGCTCTGGAGGAGCCTCGGCGCCTGAACATCGACATGACGGACTGAACGGAGAGGGAGCAAGCCATGGCCAGCCTCGCGAGTGAATTCCTCGGGATCAAGTCCCCCAACCCGTTCTGGCTCGCCTCGGCCCCGCCGACCGACAAGGAATACAACGTCGTCCGCGCCTTCAAGGCGGGCTGGGGCGGCGTCGTGTGGAAGACGCTGGGGGAGGCGGGCCCGCCCGTCGTGAACGTCAACGGCCCGCGCTACGGCGCCGTCTGGGGGGCGGATCGGCGGCTGCTCGGCCTCAACAACATTGAGCTCATCACCGACCGTCCGCTGGAGGTGAACCTCCGCGAGATCAAGCAGGTGAAGCGGGACTGGCCGAATCGCGCCATGATCGTCTCCATCATGGTTCCCTGCGAGGAACAGGCGTGGAAGGCGATCCTCCCGCTGGTGGAGGAGACGGGGGCTGACGGGATCGAGCTGAATTTCGGCTGCCCGCACGGCATGTCCGAGCGCGGCATGGGGAGCGCCGTCGGTCAGGTTCCCGAGTATATCGAAATGGTCGCCCGCTGGTGCAAGCAGGCGACGCGGATGCCCGTGATCGTGAAGCTGACGCCGAACATCACGGACATCCGCTACCCCGCCCGCGCCGCGAAGAAGGGCGGGGCGGACGCCGTCTCACTCATCAACACCGTCTCCTCGATCACTGCGGTGGACCTCGACAGCTTCAGCCCCGAGCCCTCCATAGACGGCAAGGGCTCCCACGGCGGCTATTGCGGCCCGGCGGTGAAGCCCATCGCGCTCAACATGGTGGCCGAGATTGCGCGGGACCCGGAGACGGCCGGCCTCCCCATCTCCGGCATCGGCGGGGTGACGACCTGGCGCGACGCGGCGGAGTTCATGGCGCTAGGCGCAGGGAACGTGCAGGTCTGCACCGCGGCGATGACCTACGGCTTCGCCATCGTGAAGGAGATGAAGGCCGGCCTTTCCGACTATCTCGACCGGAAGGGGATGAGCCTCTCGGACCTCATCGGCCGCGCCACCCCGAACGTGACGGACTGGCAGTATCTCAACCTCGAATATGTCGCGAAGGCCCGGATCGACCCCGACCTCTGCATCAAGTGCGGCCGCTGCTACGCCGCCTGCGAGGACACGTCCCACCAGGCCATCGCGATGAAGCCGGGGCGCGTCTTCGAGGTGAAGGACGACGAATGCGTCGCCTGCAACCTCTGCGTCAACGTCTGCCCGGTGGAGAACTGCATCACGATGGAGCGCCTGCCGGCGGGCGCGGTGGACCCGCGGACGGGGCGGGTGGTGCAGGCCGAACCGGCGGACTGGACGACGCATCCGAACAATCCGGGGGCTGTGGCGGCGGAGTGAGAGCCTGACCCGGAATGCGCTCTTGCGAGGCGGCGGCGTCGGCCAAGCGCTCCAGGCGGGTCTGGATCACGGAGGCGGGGCGGGCTCGCCCGAGGCGGGATTTCCATGGATATCCGCCGAATTTCGTTGAATCCATTGGATATTTTTTGAGAAATTAACCTTTTCGGCTGTCCCTGGCGAGCCATCCGGCGGCGATTTCCCGCATCCGCCGCGCATCGAGCGGGGCGCCGTGGCCGGGGAGGACGAGCGCCGGCTCGAGGCCCATCAGCCGCTCCATCGTCCGGCGATAGGCCGCCCTGTCGGAATGCGGCAGGTCGTCCACCAGCCCGCCCTCATAGAGCGCGTCGCCGGTGACGAGGAGGCTGCGCGCCTCGTCCCAGAGGCCGATGGAATCCGGGGAATGGCCGGGCAGGGCGAGCACCGCGAAGTCATGGCCGGCGGCGGAGACGCGATCCCCCTCGCGGAGCGCGCGGGTCAGGGGGGCGGGGCGGAGGCGGAAATCCTGAGCGGACCAGCCCGGCGAGGGCGGGCGGCTGACGGGTTCGGGATGGTCGCGGAGGAGCGGGGCGAGCGTCGCCCCGTCCTCCATCGTCGCCAGCGCCGCCGCGCTCTCCGCCGGGCCGAGCCTGACGGCGAATTCATGCAGCGCGCCGACATGATCGACATGGGCGTGGGTGACGAGCGCGGTCAACGGCTTATCCTGCGGAAGCAGGGGCGCGAGCGGCGCGAGCCCGTTCCCGCAATCGACCAGCAGCCGGTCCTCCGCCCCCTCGATCAGCCACATGTTTGCGCGGAAGAAGAGATGGGCGTGCGGCTCTGTGATGAGGGTGAGGTAGGGGCGGACGGGTTCGAAGCGGAACCAGCCGGAGGGATCGGCGAGGGTCATCGGCGGGGTCCATCCATTTTCATGGAAGAGGGTGCGCCGGCCCCGCTTCCGGCGTCAAGGGCCGGCGCGCGGGATCTCGCTGCCTGCGGGAAGGCCGGAGGCGAGTCTACGCCTCCGGCTGCCGAGCGGCGCCCCTCATATGCACGGAAGGGCCCCGCCGCGCGGCGGAGCCCGGAGAGGCGCGTCAGGCGGCGAGGGCGCGCGGCGGGGCCGAATCCTCGTCGGCGCGGACCGGCGCGGCGGCCTTGTGCTCCAGGTTGAAGCGCGCGACGGCGGCGGCGAGGGCGTCGGCGTCCGAGAGGAGCCGCTCCGAGCGGCCGAGGCCGTCGACCGCGGCCGTCTCCGCCCCGGCGGAAAGCTTGCCGAGATCGCGGACGGCGTCGTTGATCCGCTCGATGCCGACCGACTGCTCCCTGAGCGCGCCGGTGATCGCGGCGACGAGTTCGGAGGTGCGCTGGATGTTCGGCACCATCGTCTCCAGCCGGCGCTCGACATCTTCCGAGACGGTCACCGCCTCGGCCGAGATCGAGGAGATTTCCCGCGCGGCGCCCTGGCTCCGCTCGGCCAGCTTGCGGACCTCCGTCGCGACGACGGCGAAGCCGCGGCCATGTTCGCCCGCCCGCGCCGCCTCCACCGCCGCGTTGAGGGCGAGAAGGTCCGTCTGGCGCGCGATTTCCTGCACCACGCCGATCTTGTCCGCGATGGCTTCGAGGGCGCGCATCGCTCGGGCGATCGCCTCCCCCGAATCGCGGGCCTCGCCGGCCGAGCGGGCGGCGATGTCGGCGGTCGTCTTGGCGTTCTCGTTCGACTGGCCGATGCTCGCCGAGATCTGTTCGACGGCGGCGGAGGCGCTCTGGGTCAGTTCGCTCTGCCGGGCCGCATCGTCCCGCAGGCGGTTCGAGATGTCGTTCATCCGGTTCGCGCCCTCGCGGACGCCGCCGGCGCCGGCGACGACGGCGGTGATGCTCCCCCGCACCTCGCCCAGCATGGTTTCGATGGCCTTGCCGAGCATGTCGCGCTCGCTGTCGGCCCGGTATTCTGCCTTCAGGTCCATCTCGCGCAGCGTCTCCACCTTGCGGCGGATCGAGGCGATCATGCCGGCGGCGGCGCGCTGAAGCTCGCCGATCTCGCCGACGCCGCCCGTCTCCACCTTGGCGGAGACGTCGCCCGCCGCCACCTCTTCGATCGAGCGGGAGACGCGGCCGAGCGCGGAGAGGTTCCGGGCCATGATCCACATCGCGGCCCCGGCGGCGAGGATGGCGGCGAGGAGCGCCGAGGCCATGATCCAGCGGAAGCCGCCGACGATCCCGGCGACTTCGGCGCCGACGACCTGGTTCTTGGCTTCCTCATGATCGATGTAGCGGTTGATCGCCGCCAGCCAGTCTATGAACAGCGGCCGCGCCTCCTCCATCAGCATCGCATGGGCGCCCGCCGCGTCCCCCGCCGCGCGGGCGGCGACGACCGCCTCGATCAGCGGCAGGGTGCGCTGCTCGATGGCCTTGATGTCCGCGAGAATCGCCGATTCCGTGGGGTCGACGCCGGCGCCAGTGGCCACCATCGCATCGAGCGCGACCGCGCTTTCGGCGTAGAAGGCTTCGAGCGCCGCGATTTTCTTCACCGCCGCCTCGCGGCCCTCCGGAGTTTCGAACAGCACCACGTCGCGCAGCTCGATCGCCCGATCATGGACGCTGCCGCGGAAGTTGATCGCATAGCGCTGCTTGACGCTGTTGACCTCGTTGACCGTGGCGAGCCGCGTCGCCACGCCGTCCATCTCATAGAGGCTGAACGCGCCGAGGCCGATCATGGCCGCGGTGATCGAGCCGAGCGCCAGAAGGCTCAGCTTACGCAAGGTCAGGGAAATCCTAGGCATCGTCGTCGTGCTCCTTCGTCATCTCCGCCGCGGCCTTCCGCCGGCGTCCGTCTGCAAGCCCGGGAGCGTCGGACGTTTCTGCACGACGTAGCGAAGCCGTTCGCCAAACTGTCTGGCGACAGCCTCCTAATTCTTCCGGTTTGTCTGGACGTATTTTGCGTCAGCGTGGTTAAGGGCGGGTGAAGCGAGCCGGACTTTCTGCGCCCGAGTTTACCTGCCCCGCGGCTTCGCCCGCGCCGTGGGCTCCGCGTTCGCCGGGTCCTCCGGCCAGGGATGCTTCGGGTAGCGGCCGCGAAGGTCCTTCCTCACGTCGGCATAGGCGCCCGCCCAGAAGCCGGGGAGGTCCGCCGTCGTCGCCACGGGGCGGGCGGCGGGGGAGAGGAGTTCGAAGAGGATGGGCTCGCCGGAGACCTCCGGGTGCCGGGCCGTTCCGAACATCTGCTGGAGGCGGATGGAGACGACGGGGCGGCCGGAGGCGTAGTCGATCCGCGTCTCCGTCCCCGTCGGCGCGCGGAAGGTCGCGGGGGCGAGGCGGGCGAGGGCGGCGAGGCCCTCCCGCCCGAGGCGGAATTCGAGGGCGTGGAGCGGATCGAGCCGGGCGAAGGCCTCGGCGCTCCGCGCCTCGCCGAGGAAGGGGAGGAGCCAGGCCTCCGCTTCCGCGAGGAGCGCGGGTTCGTCCATCGCGGGGAGGCTCGCCCCGCGGGCGCGCGCCCATTCGGCGCGGGCGGCGAGGCCCCGCGCGGCCTCCGTCCAGCCGAGGGTCTGGAGCCCGAGGGCGCGGACGCCTTCGAGCGCGGCGGCGGCGAGCGCCTCCGGCGGCGCGTCCGGCCAGGGCCGCTCCTCCAGCGCGAGGGCGCCGAGCATGAGGCGGCGGCGGGCGCGGACGCGGCGTTCCCGGCGGGACCAGTCGCAGGTCGCGGCCCATGTGATGCGGTCGGCGAAGAGCGTCTCGATCTCCGCCCTGTCGATCCGGGCGGCGAGGCGGATGCGGGCCTCCGTCGCGTCTCCGTCGAGATCGGCGGCGACGAGGAAGGGCTCCGCCGCCAGTGACTCCCCGGCGGGGAGAAAGGCGCCCTTGCCTCCCGAGAGGAGATGCCGCGCCTCCCCGTTCGGGCCGGCGCCGGGGCGGCGCATGGCGATCCGGTCCGGAAAGGCGCGGGCGAGGAGGGGGCCGGGCGTGGCGGCGCCGCCTTCCGCGCCGAAGCGGCGGGCGAGGCGGGCGGCCTCCGCGCCGATCCGCCTGAGCGCGCCCTCCGCCGGGCCGTGACGCGCGGGGGCGCGGAGGGCTTCGAGCCGGAGCGCGACATCGGCGCCGGCGGAGCGCAGCGGGTCGCGATCCTCCAGCAGGGCGGCGAGGCGGGCGGCCCCGCCCCGCGCCTCCTCCGGCGCGGTCAGGATCATGTGGGCGAGGCGGGGATGGGCGGGGGCGGCGGCGAGCGCGCGGCCGTGCGGGGTGACCCGCCCCGCCCCGTCCAGCGCGCCGAGATCGCCGAGGAGGCGCCGGGCGGCGGCCATCGCGCCCTCGGGCGGCGGCGTGAGGAAGGCGAGATCGGCGGGCGCGGCGCCCCACGCCGCAAGGTCGAGCGCGAGGGGCGCGAGGTCGGCGGTGAGGATTTCGGGCGGGGCGAAGTCCGCCATCGCCGCCTCTTCGCCTTCCGTCCAGAGCCTGAGGCAGAGGCCGGGGGCGAGGCGCCCGGCGCGGCCGCGCCGCTGGTCCGCCTCCGCCTTCGCCGCGCGCTCCGTCACCAGCCGGGCCATGCCGGAGCCCGGGTCGAACCGCGCGCGGCGGGCGAGGCCGGAATCGACCACGGCGCGCACGCCCTCCACCGTCAGCGAGGTTTCCGCGATGGCGGTGGCGAGGACGATCTTCCGGCCCGCGGCGGGGCCGAGCGCGGCCTGCTGCGCGGCGAAGGGGAGCGCGCCGTGGAGCGGCAGCACGGCGGCTTCCGCCCCGGCGAGCGCCCGCGCCGCGCGCCCGATTTCCGCCGCGCCGGGGAGGAAGACGAGGACGTCGCCCTCGATCTCCCGGAGCGCGAGGCGGGCCGCCTCCGCCGCCGCCTCCTCGATCCGCCCGGCGCCGCGGCCGATCCGCCGCGTCTCGACCGGGAACATCCGCCCCTCGGCGCGGACGATCGGCGCCCCGCCCATCAGCGCGGCGACCGGCTCCGCCGCCAGCGTCGCGGACATGACGAGGAGGCGGAGGTCGGGGCGGAGGGCGGCGCGGGCCTCGAGCGCGAGGGCGAGGCCGAGATCGGCGTGGATCGAGCGTTCGTGGAACTCGTCGAAGATCAGCGCAGAGACGCCTGCGAGCGAGGGGTCGGATTGCAGCATCCGGGTGAGGATGCCCTCCGTCACCACCTCGATCCGGGCGCCCGGCCGCGCCTCCCCCCGCACGCGCCAGCCGATGCGGGCGCCGGGCGCCTCCCCCAGCGTCGCGGCCATGCGCTCCGCCGTGGCGCGGGCGGCGAGGCGGCGCGGCTCCAGCATCAGGAGGCGGCCCTCCGCCCAGGGCTCCTCCATCAGCGCGAGGGGGACGAGCGTGCTCTTGCCCGCGCCGGGCGGGGCGACGAGGGCGGCGAGGCCGGGATCGCGGAGCGCAGCGCGGAGCGCGGGGAGCGCGGCGGAGACGGGAAGCCGCGCCGCCTCCGCCGCGAAGCCGCCCATCTCAGCCGCCCATCGCCTTCCGCGCCATGTTGAGCGCCGTCGCCGCGAGGAAGAGCGCGAAGAGGAGCTTCAGCGGCCGCGGGTCCATGGAATGGGCGATCTTCACGCCCACCGGGGCGAAGAGCACCGTCATCGGCACGATGATCGCGAAGGCGGGGAGGTGGACATAGCCGAGCGTGAAATCCGGCCGGTTCTCCACCGCGAGGCCGGAAAGGACGAAGCCCGCCGCGGCGGGGATCGCGATGACCAGCCCGAACCCCGCCGCCGTCGCCACCGCGCGGTGGACGGGGAGGCCGAAGAGCGTCAGCGCGGGCACGCCGAAGGTGCCGCCGCCGATCCCCATCAGGGCGGAGGCGAAGCCCATGGGCGCGGCGAGGGCGGCGCCCTTCCAGCCGCGCGGCGGCGCCTCCCCGATGCGCCAGGACGCGCGCCCGAGCGCCATCCAGAGCGCGACGAGGAAGGCGAGCGCGCCGAAGATCAGCATGAGCGAGGCGCTCTTCAACCGGTCCGCCGCGAGGACGCCGAGGAGGGCGCCGGCGCCCATGAAGGGCGCCCATGAGCGGAGCACGGACCAGTCAACCGCCCCCTTCCTGTGATGGGCGGCGAGGGAGCGCAGAGAGGTCGGCACGATGGTCGCCAGCGAGGTCGCGACGCAGACATGCATCAGCGTCTCCGGCGGATGGCCGAGCGCGGAGAAGACGGCGAAGAGCGCGGGCACGATCACGATGCCTCCGCCGACGCCGAGAAGGCCGGCGAGCACGCCCGCCGCCCCGCCCACGAAGAGGAGGAAGGCGACGAGCGCCAGCATGTCGGCGAGCGGCAGGGTCATGGCTTTGCTTTCAGGCTGCGTCCCGCGCCGGGCCTATCGCGCCGAGGGCCTCCTCCACAAGCTCCGGGCCGGCGCCGGGGAGATGCGACCGCTCGGAAAGGACGCGCCGCCAGAGCCGCGCGCCGGGCCGGCCCTGGAAGAGGGTCAGCATGTGGCGGGTGATGCGGTTGAGCCGCTCCCCCGCGGAAAGCTGCGCCTCGATATAGGGGAGCATGGCGCGCGCGGCCTCCTCCGGCGCGATCTCCCGCGCCTCGCCGAAGAGCCGCCGGTCCGCCGGCGCGAGGATCGCCGCCGGATCGTGATAGGCGGCGCGGCCGATCATCACGCCGTCGAACCCGGCGGCGAGATGCGCCTCCGCCTCGTCCATCGAGCCGATCCCGCCGTTGAGGAGGATGGTCAGATCGGGCCGCGCCTGTTTCAGCCGGAGGACGAGCGGATAGTCGAGCGGCGGGACCTCCCGGTTTTCCTTCGGGGAGAGCCCTTCGAGCCAGGCCTTGCGGGCATGGACGGCGAAGCGCGTGACGCCCGTGGCGGCGACCGTATCGACGAAGGCGGGGAGGATCTCTTCCGGCTCCTGCTCGTCCACCCCGATCCGGCACTTCACCGTGATCTCCGCCCGCCCCTCCGCCGCTTCGATCATCGCGGAGACGCAGGCGGCGACGAGCGCGGGATTGCGCATCAGGCAGGCCCCGAAGGCGCCGGATTGCACCCGGTCCGACGGGCAGCCGACATTGAGGTTGATCTCGTCATAGCCGAAGGGCAGCGCCGCCCGCACGGCGGCCGCGAGCAGCGCGGGCTCGGAGCCGCCGAGCTGGAGCGCGACGGGATGCTCCTCCGGCGAATAGCCGAGAAGGCGCTCCCGGTCCCCATGCACGACGGCGGCGGCGGTGACCATCTCCGTATAGAGCAGAGCCCGGCGCGAGAGGAGCCGGTGGAGGTAGCGGCAATGCCGGTCCGTCCAGTCCATCATCGGGGCCACGGCCAGTCTATGTGATTGATTTTCAGACATTTTTCTTGTATCTTCAGTCCGTTGATCCCGTTTGCCCTTACGCCGGAACATGCCCCGACATCCCTGAATATCCCCGTCTGCGACGACTCACTGCACACATAGCGCACACGAAAATGGCCTCTATCACCAAGCTTCCCTCCGGCGCTTACCGGGTCCAGATCAGGCGGAAGGGCCGCTACGCAAGCGAGACGTTCCTTCGTCGCGACGATGCCCATAAATGGGCCCGCCAAGCCGAGACCCTGGTCGATCAGGGACTGCCGCCTAACCGATCATCCGTGGCCCGCCTGCACACGTTCGGCGATCTGGTGGACCTCCACATAGCCGATATGTGCGCCGTAGGGAAACCACCCAGACGCAGCAAGGCGGCGACCCTCACGACGCTCAAGCGTGACCTCGGCAAAGAGAAGATCGGGCGCCTCGATCGGCACAAACTCGTCGAGTATGGGCGCAGGCGTGCTGACCTCGGCGCCGGGCCCGTGACGCTGGGCATAGACATCGGCGTCATCAAGATGATCCTGACACATGCCGCCGCCGTCCATGGCCTGGAGATTTCAGTCGAAGGGGTCGATCTGGCCCGCGTGGCGCTGAAGCGTCTCGGTCTGATCGGCAAGGGTGTCGAGCGCGACCGTCGTCCGACTACGGCAGAATTGAACCGCCTGTTTCTTCGTTTTGACAAGAACGCGCGTCTGACGATGCCCATGACGCGCATCGTCCAGTTCGCCATCGCAACCGCCATGCGGCTGGACGAGATCTGTCGGGCCGACTGGAGCGACCTCGACATCGACGGTCGGATGCTCCTTATCCGCGACCGAAAGGACCCGCGGAACAAGGCCGGCAACGACCAGCGGATCCCGCTCTTCGCCGCAACAGGGTACGACGCCTGGGCCGTGGTGATGGCGCAGGCCAAGCATCTCGGGAAAGTGAAGGGTCGGATCTTCCCCTACAACTCAAGGTCCGTCGGGACCGCGTTCCGCCGAGCCTGCGCCGATGCTGACGTGAGGGACCTTCACTTCCATGACCTGCGCCATGAGGGTACGAGCCGCTTGTTCGAGGTCGGCCTGTCCATCGAGCAGGTCGCCTTGGTCACCGGACACAAGGACTGGAAGATGCTCCGCCGGTACACCCACATTCGCCCTGAAGCGCTGCACCGCCTTGTTGAAGCCCGAGCGCCCCATACAGTGGCGAACGTTGCAGCAGAGTGGAGTGCGCTCTCTTGACTTAAGGTAACCGGTCGGTCGTCGGGACAGGGGCGCGGGAATTGACGCGATAGCCGTCATGATGAAGGTCGGCGTCGATGCAACGGAAGCCATAACCTTCGAACGCGCTGGTGATGGCGCGGATCTTCGCAACGAACTGCCCGTCGCGAGTCCTGCATTCGGGGTTGGTGTAGTAGGTGGACTGCGCGACGCCCAGCAGGTCGCCCCCACTGTGAGGAGAGGCCGCGGGGCCGCCCGTCGCGGAAGCATCCACACGCCTTTGCTCAAGTCCGCAGCGTATCTTCCCCTAGTGGGAACTCGATCTCAAGCGCCTGCCGACCGCCCCTTTGCTCGACGCCACCGCTGGTAGCGAGCAACGCCGTCGTTGCGTCGCCCTCCTCACGGGCGCCGGCTTCTGATTTCTGAAGTTTTCGAACGCAAGCGTTCGCACAGATCATGTTCCGCGCCAAATCTTGCCTTCGCGAGACGGCGAGGAAGGTCTCTCCAGCATGGTGCTCAGCGACGATCCAGGGGTGAATTCGGTTCAATGGCCGCAATGGCGTCTCAGCGTGGACCTTTTACTCATGCGAAAGCCTCGCCCCGGTCATTTTCTCCCGCCTCTGTGTCTCAACCCCAGGGGACGCACGCCATTACGGGGCCTTCTTGAGCACCTCTCGACAGACAGGGTCACATGTTGGAGTCAGAGCGCGGCGGCGCGGACTCCGCCGGCGCTGCCCTCTGCGCTTTTCTGAATCCCCGGTCAGTCGCCATGAACCGCGCGAGCATGGGTGCGACGAGTCGGGCGGGATCAAGCTGCTGGCCGGTCTCGCGAGAGAGCGCCTCGGCGTAGGCGGCGAGATTGCTGTGAATGTCGGCAGGAAGTTCGACGGTTAGCTTGACGGGCTTGTCGTCGGGGATGGGGCCGAGCTTCAGTCTGGTCATCGGACTTCTCCGAGCGGTTCGAGAATGAGATCGCGGGTGACCATGACGCGGACGGGGAAGCCCGGGCGGATCGTCAGGGTCGGGGGGATTGCGAGCTGACGGCGGATAATGTCGTCGCCGGCGCGGCCGATTGTGCTCTGCGTCGCCTCGCGGATGGCGCGGGCGACGTCATCCTCGCTCTCGAGCCCGGTCTCGAGCCCCAGGTTTAGGAGCGTGGCGAGGCCGGCGGCGAGGAGGATGCGGCCCCAATGGTTGTCCACCTCGTCCTCGAGGCCGGCGGCGCCGGAAGTGTCGGCGCCGGGTTCACGGCTCAGATCGATCGAGCGGCCGTCGGGCAGGATCAGCCGGGTCCAGACCAGGAGAAGACGGGTCTGCCCGGCGGCGATACGGCTGTCGTATTCGCCAAGAAGACGCGCGCCCTGCGGGATCAGGAGATAGCGGCCGGTAGGGCTGTCGTAGACGGGCGCGGTGACCTGCGCGGCGATCTGGCCGGGGAGGTCGGAGCGGAGGCCCGTGATCAGCGCGGCCGGGATGACGCTGCCCGCCTGCAGGATCCAGGGGCTCGGCGGCGGGGCGAGACGCTCGGGGCTGACAGGGTCTCCACTGGTCGCTCGGGTTAGAAAGGCCTCGCGGGCGGCGACCGCATTGTCGACGCCAGGGCCGGGCGTGAGCGTCGGGACGGCGCCGGGTCCGAACGGTGAAGCGATCGCCGCAGGGGCGCCGCCGGGCGGGACGGTCCGGGCCTCGGCGAAGAGCGCGCTGAGGCGGGCGGCCTCGATCTCCTGCAGGCGGCGCTGCTCGTCCGGATCGAGAGGCGTCGGGCCCATCATGACAGGGCCGGTCGGCACGGCAACGCCCCTCTCGTGCGCGACGACGGTCGGTCTGCCGAGATAGCCGGGCAGCGGCGGGCCGAGACGGGGGATGTCGGCATAGGAGCCCGGCAGCGTCGAGAGGCCCTCGGCCTTCTGGACCCGGTCGGTGGAGAAGAGCTCGGCGCGCTCGTCGCCCCCGCGCCGGTCCTGCAGCGCCACGATCAGGATTGCGCCGAGCCCCAAACCGCCCACGGTCGCGGCGGCCGTGACGGCCTTGCGCGAGAGCCGCATGACGCGGGGCGGATCGGGGCGGAGCCGCAGGCCCTCGGCAATCTCGGCCTCGGTCCGCGGGCGCGCCGGATCGGCCTCCACGCCGGTCATCGGCCCCGCTCCTCCCGCTCGGGCGCCTGGCGCGGCGCGGTCGGCCTGCGACCGTCGGTCCGCTCGATCCGCACCACCTCCTGCGGTTCCCCGCCGAGACGCAGTTCAGCCGCCGCGAAGAGACGGTCGACGATCAGGACGTCGCCATGCACGCGGCTGTTGGCGATCTCCGCCCCGCCATCCGGGCCGATCACGAAGAGCGGCGGCATCTCGCCCTGCGCGACGCCCGGCGGGAAGACGACATAGACGCGGCGACCGTCATCGAAGACCGAGACCGGCCGCCAGGGCGGGCGGTCCCCGGAGAGCGCGTAGCGATGCCGCCGGTCGGCTTCGACGGGGATCACGGGGCGGCTCGGGATCGGCGGGCCCTTCGCGGCGAGCGCGTCGGGATAGGCCCAGGCGATCGCCGGCATCCAGACTTCGTCGTTTGCGCGGAGCTCGAGGAGATAGCTCCGCCGGTCGGTGCTGATCACAAGGTTGGTGACGATGTCGGGCCGTGTCGGCTTGACGAGAACATGGACCCGGGCGGTCCAGCCGGCCCCGCTCGTCGTGTCGCCGATGATCCAGCGCGCGGTGTCGCCGGCGGCGATGGGGCCTGGCCCGGCGAGCCGCTCGCCGGGCTCGAGCGCGAGCGTCGTGATCCGACCCGGCGCGGCATGGACTTGGTAGAGCGCGCCTTCGGACCAGGGATAGACCTGCAGCGCATTGTGATAGCCCTCGCGCCGGGGCTCGACACGGGCCGCCGCGTTGGCGGCGAGGATGCGCGCCGCGGTGGCCGCCGCGCCCGGATCGCCGCCGCGGGATGGTGTCCATGGGGGCGGGAGATGGACGGGACGCGGGCGTTCCTCGACGGCGGGCGGCGGGGGCGGCGCGAGCGCGGGGACGCGGTCGTCATAGGCGATCTCGGGCAAGGGCGCCGGGGCGCAGGCGGCGAGCGCTGTCGCGGCGAGGAACAGGACGGGGAGCGGTCGCTGCGCAATCATGACGCCGTCTCCCGCGACCAGTTGATGGCGTGGACATAGACGCCGAGCGGGTTGGCGCGGAGCCGCTCCGCGTCGCGCGGCGTCTGGATCGCTACGGTCAGGATCGCGGTCCAGCGCTCGGTCGCCGCGAGCTGGCCGTTGACATAGCGCCGCTCGATCCAGGCGACGCGGAAGCTGGTCTCCGAGGCGCGGATCACGCTCGAGATCTCGATCGCGACCTGGGTGTCGCCGACCCGGGCGAAAGGATCGGCGATCCGGGCGTGATCGTTGAGCGCCAGGGCGCCCCGATCGGTGGCGAAGTCATAGGCGCGGAGCCAGTTCTGGCGGAGCACGATCGGATCGGCGGGGAGCTGGCGGACGTTCTCGACGAAACGGGCGAGATGCCAGGCGATCTGCGGATCGGTCGGGCGATACTCGGCCGGCGCCGGCGCGACGGCGCGCGCGGCGCCGAGCCGATCGACCTCGACGACGTAGGGAACGACCCCGCCCCGGGTCGACTGCCAGACCAGCGCCGCGGAGAGCCCGACCGAGAGCGTCAGGCAGCCGAGCGCCATCAGCCGCCAGTTGCGGGCCTGGACGCGGGCCGAGCCGATGCGCTCGTCCCAGACCTGCGCGGCCTTCTGGTAGGGCGTGACCGGCTCGGGCGTGACGCCGTAGCGGGAGGAGGGTCGTCTGAACATGATCAGGACCTCTCGGCAAGGCTGACGGAGGCTCCGCCGCCGCCGTGATCGCCGGAGCGGAGCGCATGGGCGGCGGTGGCGAGGCCGTGATGGAGGCTCTGCTGGCGCTTCATCCGCCGCGCCCAGGCGGGCGGGCCGTCGGCGGCGGGTGAGGCGGAAGATGATGGAGCGGCGCCGGTCAGGGCGGCATGGACGGCGTTGCGGCCTGACTGCGCGCTCTCGGACAG
>JAUIDE010000055.1 GCA_030429105.1 Alphaproteobacteria bacterium | reverse complement strand
CCCCCTGTGGCCAGAAGCTCTCGATCGTCAGTTCCGCCGCCGCCGGGGCCGCCGCCGTGCCGAAGATCGTGGTCGCCGAGAGAAGATCGAGCCGGCCCGCCGGCGTCTCGAGGCTGAGCGGCATGGCCGCCGCCTCCTGCATCCGGCCCGGCGGGCGGGCGCCGGGCGGGGCGGGGAGTTCGGCGAGCCGGTCCCTGAGGGCGAGGAGCGCCGCATCCCCGCTCTCCGCGGCGTCGCGGGCGAGGCGACGAAGGATGTATGCCCGCCAGTCCCGCCAGTTGACGATCATCGGCCCGAGCCCCTCCCGGCTCAGCGAGAGCGTGAGGACGCAGACCGGCGGCTGAAGCAGCGCGGGCGAGGCCGCCGCCATCAGCCGCGCCGCCATCGGGTTGGCCGCGACGAGCCGCCAATGCCGGTCCACCGCCAGCGCCGGGCAGGGCATCGCCGCCGCGATCATCCCTTCCGCCGCCGCCCGCACCCCGGCGAGCGCCGGCGCCTCCAGCGGCGCCTCCGGAGCGGGCGGGGCAAATCCGGCGGCGAGGTGGAGCGCGTTCGCCGCCCGCGGCGGCAGGTCCAGCGCCTCCGCCAGCCGCGCGACGATCTCCCGCCCCGGCTTCGCCCGCCCGGATTCGAGGAAGGAGAGGTGGCGTTGGGACATCGGCGCCTCCGCCGCCAGGTCAAGCTGGGAGACGCGGCGGCGGCGGCGCCAGTCGCGCAGCATGGCGCCGAAGGGGTTGGGCTCGTTCATGGCCCGAAACTACCGCCGGCGGACCAGCCGCGCCATTACCTCGCGCGTAATCGCAGCGATTCCCCTGACCGGTTTACCTCCCCCCATCCGCAACCGGAGGATCCATGATGACCATGACCGAACAGAAACTCCGCGCCGTCTTCCGCCTCGACGCCGCCTCTGGCGCTCTGATGGGCGCGCCGCTCGTCGCCTTCGCGGGGCCGCTCGCGCCGCTTCTCGGCCTGCCGGAGCCGCTGCTCTTCTGGGGCGGGCTGGCGCTCTTCCCCGTCGCCGCGACGATGCTGGCCGCCGCGGCGACGCTGGCGCGCCCGCTCGTGCTCCTCGTCGTCTGGGGCAACGTCGCATGGGCCGTCGCCTGCGTCGGGCTGATGGTCGCGCTCCCGGTCACTGGCCTTGGCGCGCTCTTCCTGCTCGTCCAGATCGTCTTCGTGCTCGCGATGGCGTATCTGGAGAGCCGGGAGACGACCGGCGGGGAGATGGCCGCGTGAACACCGAACAACTGTATCAGGCGATGCCCTTCGCGAAGACACTGGGCCTTCGCCTTCTCTCCGCCTCGGCGGACCTCGTCGAGGCGGAAATGGAGGTGCGCCCCGATCTCTGCACCGCCGGCGGCATCGCCCATGGCGGGGCGATCATCGCCCTCTCGGATTCCCTCGGCGGGCTAGGTGGCTTCCTCGCCCTGCCCGAAGGCGCGAAGGGAACGACGACAATCGAGTCGAAGACGAACCTGCTTGGCGCCGCGAAGGAGGGCGAGACGCTCCTCGCCCGCTGCGCTCCGGTCCAGAAGGGTCGGAGACTTCAGGTCTGGAAGACCGAGGTGTCGGTGAAGGGCGGCGGCGCCGTCGCCCTCACGATCCAGACGCAGATGACGCTCTGACCGCAAGCGGCTTTCGCCGCTTGCGGCGATGCGAGGCTCCTCAGGCCGCCCGGCGGAAGCGCTTCAGCCCCGCGAGACCGGCGATGGCGGTCGCGAGGAGGAAGACCGGCGCCGGCAGCGGAATCGCCGGAGCATCCCGCGAGTCGATGACGGCGAGGCCGCGGATGTCCGCATTTGCGCCGAAGCTGCGGAGCAGCGTGGTGGCGATCATCCCCGAAGAGTCGGCGCTGAGCGCGATCTGGAAAAGCCCGGTGATCCCGGTGCCCGCATCCGTCAGGATCGCATAGCCGACATCATTGAAGCCGCCCATTCCGTCGAAGGTCGAGAAGATGTCGAACCCGCCCTGCGTGGTGAGGTCGAAGCCGAAACTGCCGACGGTGCCGAGCGTCCCGGCGTTGTTGCCGAGCGTGATCAGCGAGCCGGTCGCCGCGTCGATCGCCATCTGCATGCCGCCCTCCGCGGTCGGCGCGCCGCCGTTGGCGACCGAGTCGCGGTAGGCGTTCGCGAAGACCTCCGGCGTCGCCCCTTCGTTCGCATCGCCGGGTACGTAGAAGAGCGAGGTGAACTGGGTGATGGTGTCGGTGGTCTGGTTGAACACGAAATTCGCCGTGTCCGTATCCACGACGCGCAGGCGGTCGATGTTGTTGTTCCAGTCGATGGCGATGACATCCGCGGCGCTCGCCGCCGGCAGGCCGGCGCGGAACGTGGCGAGGCCTGTCGTCGGATTAATGAGGTAGATGGCATCATTCGCGGCGCTGGAGCCGTAGAGCTCTCCCGTCTCCTTCTCGAAATCGATGTCGGTCAACGAGATCGCCGCGCCATTGGAATCGCGGATGGCGACCGACAGCGGACTGGCGGAGCCGGCGATCGGCCCGAGGCGCAGCAAAGACGTGCCGCCATCGCCGAGCGTGAAGCCGATAGGCGCAGCGCTCGCCGCGGCGGGCAACAAGAGCGAGGCGAGCAAAAGCGGGATGGAACGATTGAAGGGCATGGCATACTCCCATGGGCGGCCCCACAGGCCGCGTTAACGCTACGTTAACAATCTGCACGATTCCCGTTACGGCTGAAAGACAGTTCCAACTTTCGGGATGCGACCCTGTGCGGCGCGTGCGATTTCTCACATTTCAGGGCCGTCAACCGCCGGGCGCTTGCGAAGTGCGAAGGGGCCGCGGCCTCGGCAGGCCGAGCGCGAGGCCAACGACGATCAACCCGAGCCCGAGCCAGAAGGCCGGCGGCCATTCCTCCCCGAGGATCGCGCCGCCGGCGAGCACGCCCGCGATGGTCACCACATAGGCGACCTGGCTGGCGAAGACCGGCCCCGCCCGCCCGATCAGATGCACGAAGAGCCCGTAGGCGAGAAGGCTGCCCGGCACGGTGAGCGCGAAGGCGAGTTCGGGCAGCCCCGGCGCGGAGAGCGAAAGCGGCGCAGGGTCGACAAAGAGAAGGGCCGGCGCGGTGTAGAGCGCGGCGAAGAGAGTCATTCCGGCGAGAATCTGCGGCGAGGAGAGGCCG
The DNA here is from genome assembly GCA_030429105.1 of Alphaproteobacteria bacterium. Classification (GTDB taxonomy): domain Bacteria; phylum Pseudomonadota; class Alphaproteobacteria; order Rhodobacterales; family Rhodobacteraceae; genus Pikeienuella. Next base: position 24,632 of record JAUIDE010000055.1, on the reverse strand, counting down.
GGCGGCCGGCGGAGCGCGATGAAACTGTCCTCGCAGGCGTAGGAGAAGGCGCCGAGCGTCGCCACCGCGACCCAGAGCGCCGGCGCCGCGCCCCGCTCCGGGTCAGCGATGATCCAGACGGCGGAGAGGCCGAGCGCGAGACCGAAAAGCCGCCGCGCGCGGAAGGGCTCGATCTTCAGCAAGGCCGAGAGGCCGATCTGCATCAGCGGCACGGTCGCCATGCACACGGAGAGTATGCCCGCGCCCACATTCTGCGCCGCGAGGAAGAGGAGGAACGAGGGCGCGGCGCCGCCGAGGACGCCCAGCACCGGAACGAAGCGCAGGAAGGGCCGGTCGATCCGCGGCGCCCGGCCGAGCACAGCCAGAATGGCCCAGATCAGCGCCGCCATCGCCGCCGAATGCCAGAACGTGACGGCGAGCGGATGCCCGCCCCCCGCCATCACCATCCGCGAGAGCGTGAAGGACAGGCCCCAGAAGCCGCCGCAGAAAAGGAGGATCGCTATATTTACGCCCATCCGCACCCTCTGGACGGGCCGGCGCGGCGGGTCAAGCGCCGCGCCGACGGCGCCTCAGAACCGAAGATTCAGCCAGGCGAAGCCTCCTACGCCATCCACATTCGCGTCGTCCTCGCCATACTGGACCGCGGCGCGGGCGGTGACTCCGGGAGCGAGCGCATAGCTCGCGCCGACATGAAGCAGGGCCTGGTCGCCCATTCCGTTCATGCCGTTGGTGTGGGTGTAGCCGCCGCCGACATGCCAGGGGCCGGTAAGATAGGCGGCGCCGATCCCGTAGCGGGCGAAGTCATCCGGCGAGGCGCCGTCCGGGTCCTCCCGGTTGTAGAACCCCGCGACCGTATAGCCCCCGGCGGACAGTTCGACGCCGATATGATGCTGCCGCTCCCCGTCATTGCGGAGCCAGCCGCCGCCGAGCGCGAAGCCAACGCCCGAGACCTCGCCCCTGTAGCTTGCGCCGAGCGCGAACTGGTCGTTGGCCGCGAAGACGGGATCGTTGGAATCCGCCGCGCCGTCCGCGCCGACGCGGGGTTGCCAGCTCGCGCCCGCGGTGAGCCCGCCGATCGTGTGGAAATAGCGGATGCCTAGCGAATCATCCTTGCCCATGAACACGCCGGGGGAGCCGGGCGTGGAGCGAACCAGCGCGTCGTAGTAGTTGATGTAGTCCCCGGTCGGGTAGACAACGCCGACCCCGCCATGCTCATTCAGCGCCGTATCCGCGCCGCCGATCACAAGCGTGCCGAACGGGCCGGAGACCGAGGCCCAGTTCTCGTCTATCTGATCCCCGGTCGTGTGGGCCTCTATCTCGATCCGGGCGCGGAAGACGAGGCCGTTATCGGCCGCGAGCCGCGCGTTCAGATGCGCCTCGCCGTCCCGAAAAATGCCGAGATCGCCCTTGGCGCCGGCCCGGTCGGCAAAGGCGAGGCCGAGATTGAAGAAGCCGGAAATGCCGGTCTCCCAGTCCGCCGCAAGGGCGGCGGACGGCGCGGCGGCGGCGATCACACAGGCGAATGCGCGACGGAACATGGGAGCCTCCCTTGCCCAGGCTCGGGAGGATAGCTGCCCGTTCCCTAACTTTTTTGCAACTCGACGGCGAAAAAAGCCCAGCCGCCGCCGCGTCGCCGACGCCTCGCCGAAGGTGGGAGGCTCGCCGCTGGCCCCTTGTGAACCGGGCGCTCCTCTCTCGGAAGACCCGGTCCTTTATGTCCTGACGCCGGATCGGCTGTTGATCTATTGCGCCGTCAGTTCGAACTCCTCAAGCCCCGCCGCAATCCCGACGCCTTCGACGCCGGAGAAGGCCGCAGGCTGCAGCGTGAACGAATCCTCGAACCCGCCGACCAGAACCCGCGCACCCGCCCCGGCGCCGAGCGAGGCGTCGGCCGAAGCCCCGAGATAGGTCCCGGCCAGCGCGCCCGAAGCGACGCCGCTCGACGGCGCGAAGACGTACCAGACCATCGTCTCAACCTTCGAGGTCGAGAGATCGACGCCGATCTTCCGCGCCTTGCCAATATAGCGCTCGTTCGGCCCCTCGGTCGGGTCGAAGGTGCAGGCGAATTCGGCGCTGGAGAATAGTACGAGGTTGGTGCGGTCGGTCTGGCGGCAGGTCAGTTGCCCGATCTCGACGGATTGCGCGATCGCAGCCGACGCAAGCAGGACGGCGGCGGTGAAGGCGGCGAGGGGCAGGCGCATTGTAGGCTCCTTTCTGGTAATGGCGCGCCAAAAGGCGCGCGCCGAATGGAGCCTCCGCTTGCGCGATTCGCGCAAGACGCCGCCGCGCGGCGCGTGCGCCGCGTCACGCAGGCGTGACGCGTCAGGCCGCCTTGGCCTCCATCCGGAAGGCGTGAAGCAACGGCTCGGTATAGCCGGAGGGCTGCGCCGTCCCCTCCGTCGCCAGCGCCAGCGCGGCGCGGAAGGCGGGGCCGTCGAATCGGGGAGCCATCGGGCGATAGGCCGGGTCGTCCACGTTCTGTGCGTCCACCTTCGTCGCCATCCGACGGAAGGCGCCCTCCACCTCCTCCCGGCTCACCACGCCGTGGCGCAGCCAGTTGGCGATGTGCTGGGCGGAGATGCGGCAGGTCGCGCGATCCTCCATCAAGGCGACGTCATGGATGTCCGGCACCTTGGAGCAGCCGATTCCCTGATCCACCCAGCGGACGACATAGCCGAGGATGCCCTGAGCGTTGTTCTCCAGTTCCTCGCGCCGCTCCTCCGGGCTCCAGTTCGCGCCGCGGGCGATGGGGATGCAAAGGAGGTCGTCCCTCCGTGCGCGGCGGCCGCCCGCCGCGATCTCCCGCTGGCGGGCCTTCACGTCGATTTCATGATAATGCATGGAATGCAGCGTCGCCGCCGTAGGCGAAGGCACCCAGGCGCAGGAGGCGCCCGCCTTCGGATGCGCGACCTTCTCCCGCAGCATCGCGGCCATTAGGTCGGGCGCCGCCCACATGCCCTTGCCTATCTGCGCCCGCCCTGCGAGCCCGACGGCAAGGCCGGTGTCCACGTTCCAATCCTCATAGGCGGAAATCCACGCCTCGCTCTTCATCGCGGCCTTCCGCACCATCGGGCCGGCCGCCATGGAGGTGTGGATTTCATCCCCCGTCCGGTCGAGGAAACCGGTATTGATGAAGCAGATGCGGGCCTTCGCGGCGCGGATGCATTCCTTGAGGTTCAGCGTCGTGCGCCGCTCCTCGTCCATCACGCCGATCTTGACCGTGTTCTGCGCGAGGCCGAGCGCCTTCTCGACCTTGGCGAAGAGGGCGTCCGCGAAGGCGACTTCCTCCGGCCCGTGCATCTTCGGCTTCACGACGTAGACGGAGCCCGCCGGGCTGTTCGCCCGCGCGCCGCGAAGATCATGCAGCGCGCAAAGGACGGTGACCATCGCGTCCAGCAGTCCCTCCGGCGCCTCGTTCCCCTCGCGGTCCAGCACGGCGGGGTTGGTCATCAGGTGGCCGACATTGCGCACGAGCATCAGCGCCCGGCCCTTGAGCGTGAGCGCCGAACCGTCCGGCGCCATGTAGGCCCGGTCTCCGGCGAGCGCGCGGGTGAAGGCGTTTCCGCCCTTCTCCACGCGCTCGGTCAGGTCACCGCGGCAGAGCCCGAGCCAGTTGGCGTATGCAAGTATCTTGTCCTCGGCGTCGACCGCAGCGACGGAGTCCTCGCAATCCATGATGGCGGAGACCGCGCTTTCGAGAATCACGTCGGCGACGCCCGCCGGGTCGCTCTTCCCGATCCGGTGGGACCTGTCGATCACGATCTCCGCATGGAGGCCGTTCCGTTCGACAAGGATCGAGGAGGGCGCCTCTTCCGATCCCGCGAAACCCGCGAAACGGGCGGGTTCTGCCAGCGCGACGCTGCCCTCGACCGTCTCCGCCACAAGGGCGCCGGCCTCCACCCGATAGGCCGTCACATCGGCATGCGATGCCCCGGCGAGCGGTGCGGTCCTGTCCAGGAACGCCTTCGCCGCGGCGACCACTCGCGCGCCCCGTTCCGCATCATAGGGGCCGGGCGCCGGCGCGTCGCCAAGCGCGTCCGTCCCGTAAAGGGCGTCATAGAGCGAACCCCACCGGGCGTTCGCCGCGTTCAGCGCATAGCGCGCGTTCATGATAGGCACGACCAGCTGAGGGCCCGGAATCTCCGCGATCTCCGGGTCCAAGTTTTCCGTCTCGACCGTAAAATCGGGGCCCTCGGGCAGGAGATAGCCGATCTCCTCGAGAAAGGCGCGATAGGCCTCGGGCCGCCCGGCTCCATGCGTCTCATGCCAGGCGTCGATCTGCGACTGCAGCGCCGCGCGGCGCTCGAGAAGGGCGCGGTTCAGCGGCCCGAACTCATGGATCAGCGCGGAAAGCCCTTGCCAGAATTCCCGCCGGTCTACCCCCGAGCCAGGCAGCGCCCGCTCGTCGATGAAGGCGGCGAGCCGCGCATCCACCTGAAGTCCTTCGATTTCCACGCGCACAGACATGACGTCTCCCTTCGTATCCCACGGGATGCCGGATAGGGGAGGCCGTGACCGGATTCAACCCCGGAGTTTCCGATCGGAAACTCCGGGCATCGCCTTTGGCGTCGCTGAGCACGAGAGCCGCGCAGGAAGAGTCCTACAGTCCCCAGTCGATGTCGAACGACGGAAAGGATGAGAACGCAAAGGACGACAGATCCATGGAGGGCGCAGCGTCGAAGGACACGCCAGCCCGGTCGCCTGCCGATGCGAAGGCGTCGAACGTCGCGACAGTCCCGCTCGCAGACCCGGCCGCGCTTGCAGAGCTTGACCCGTCCGGAGCCACATAGGCGAAAGCGGAGGCTGAAACCGAAGACACGCCCGAGCCGGATGCGAAGCCATAGGCGCCAGCGAAGGCTGAACCGAAACCCGTGGCTGTCGCGGAGTCGAAGGTGAAGACAAGGCTGTCGCCGGCGATGGGCGTGGCGGAGACCGGAGTCAGCTCGATATCGACGAGCAGACGCTCGATCTCGGCCGCGCTGACTGTCGATATCGCGAGCGCTTCTGACAAAGCGAAGTCTTTATTGAACCGGAACATGGCGCGTCTCCTTGACGTTGACGTTGCGGCGCCTTCAGAAGGTCATACCGGAAAGCGCTGTGACGGAGATGTTTCGCTGACGCTGTCGGGGCGGGATAGCTGTGGATTTCCCGAGGTAGGCGGATGGAGTTCATCGAGAAACTGGCCGCGACAAGCAGCCCCGAGGAAACGCATCGCGTTCTTGTCGAGGAGGCGCGGCGTCTCGGCGCGTCCGACGTTTCGCACCGGTGCGGTCCCAACCCGGAGCTGCTTCAAACCCGCACGTCCCTGCCGGACGCGTGGGCGCGCTACTACCGCGATGAGCGCTTCGCCGAGGTAGACCCCGGACCGCGCCATGCGGCTCACTCGACACGAGCCGTTGCTTTCCATTTCGATGAGCCGCGGCCTGCCATCTCGCCTTCAATTCCCTTTACCGAAAGAGCGCGGATGCTCTTCGAGGAATTGCGAGGCGCCGGGATCGAGGGGAGCTATTTTGTGCCCATCGCGCGGCCTGGAGACCGCCCGATCTCGATGGTCTCTTTCTTTTCCGCCAATCGTCGCCGAGCTTTCGACTGCTGGATAGAGGAGCGGGCCGGGCTTTTGCGGCTTGTCGCGGCCGCGGCGAACGCAAGAATGCTCGAACTGGAACGGCCAGAACCACGCAAATCCGCCCTCGCCCCGTTGGCGCCGCGAGAGACCGAAACCCTCGCCTGGCTCGCCTCGGGCCTGCGGGTGGAACGAATCGCGGAGCGGATGGGCGTAAGCGGGCGCACCGTGGAGTTCCATCTGGGCAATGCGCGCCGCAAGCTAGGAGCCGCGACACGTGAGGAAGCGCTGGCGCGTGCGATCATGCTCGGCCTGATAGCGCCCTGAGCGCTCTCGGGCCATCACGCCTGCAGATGCGCGACGAGGATGGAAAGCCCGAGCGCGACGAGAAGCGCCCCGCCCGCGCGCTCCGCTACCGCGCCGAACCGGGCGCCGAGCATCCCTGCGAGCATCACGCCGGCGACGGAGGCGACGAAGGTTGCGCCCGCGACGGCGAGGGCGAGCGGGAGGATAGGCGCCTCCACCAGCGCGAGGGAACCGCCGACCGCCATCGCGTCCACGCTCGACCCGAAGGCGGCGGCGATCAGGCCCAGAGCGCCGGCTCGCCGCGTCGAAACCTCTCGTGCGCCGCCGAACATCATGCGGAGTCCGACGGCGGAGAGAAGGCCGAAAGCGATCCAGTGGTCCCACGCCGCGAGCGCTTGCCCCGCCGCATGCCCCATCGCCCAGCCGAGCGCGGCGAGTCCCGCCTCCATCACCGCGAAGAGGAGCGCGATGCGAAGGGCGGGGCGAAGACGCGGGCGATCCATCGCCGCGCCGCGACCCATCGAGGCGATCATCGCGTCGACGGAGAGGCCAAGGGCCAGCAGGGCGAGGGCGGGCGCGGACATGGGCGGACTCCATGCGGATCGTGGAAGCCGCAGATAGGAGACGCATCTACCTTTGTCAATGATTTCAATATGTTAAATGGTTCTGAGACGCAATTGCATCTGGCCGGCTTGAACCCGCCGGCCGCCGCGCCATAGTGCCGGACGACCGAGAAGGAGCCCGCCCATGCGCCCCGAAGACGCCGCGCCGCGCGCCGCGAAGACGATCCGCCTTTTCGAATACCGCGCGCCCGACTGGCTGGTGGAGGAGACGCGGCTCGTCGTCTCCCTCGAACCCGCAGCGACGCGCGTGAGGTCGGCGATCCGGTTCCGGCGGAACGGGCCGGGGGCGGCCGATCTCGTGCTCAACGGCCATTCGATGAAGCGCCTTTTCGCCGGTATCGACGGGGTCGCGCTCCCCGAGGCCGCTCTGTCTGAGGAAGAGGAGACGCTGACCATCCCCGCCCGCTTCCTACCCGCTTCGGGGTTCCTGTGGGAGGCGGAGACGGAGATCGACCCGGCGGCGAACACCGCGCTCGAGGGGCTTTACATGTCCAACGGCATGTATTGCACGCAATGCGAGGCGGAGGGCTTTCGCAAGATCACATATTATCCGGACCGGCCGGATGTGATGGCTTCGTTTTCCGTGCGGATCGAGGGGGATGTTCCGGTGCTCCTCTCCAACGGCGATCTCGTCGAGGAGGGCGTGACGGCGGAGGGTCGGCGGTTCGCCGAATGGCGGGATCCGTGGCCGAAGCCGGCCTATCTCTTCGCCCTCGTCGCCGGCGACCTTGTGAGCCATGACGACCGCTTCCGCACGATGTCGGGGCGCGATGTTTCCCTCCGCATCTGGGTCAGGCCGGGGGACGAGGGGCGCTGCGGCTTCGCGATGGACGCGCTGAAGCGGTCGATGCGCTGGGATGAGGAGAGATACGGGCGGGAATACGACCTCGACCTGTTCCAGATCGTCGCGGTGGATGATTTCAATATGGGGGCGATGGAGAACAAGGGCCTCAACATCTTCAACTCGAAATATGTGCTCGCGAGCCCCGAGACGGCGACGGATGCGGATTACGAGCGGATCGAGGCGATCATCGCGCATGAGTATTTCCACAACTGGACGGGCAACCGCATCACCTGCCGGGACTGGTTCCAGCTCTGTCTGAAGGAGGGGCTGACTGTCTTCCGCGACCAGCAATTCTCGGAGGACGAGCGGAACGGCCCGCTCCAGCGGCTCGGGCAGGTATCCACGCTCAGGGCGCGGCAGTTCCGGGAGGATGCGGGGCCGCTCGCCCACCCGGTGCGGCCGGAGGCCTATGAGGAGATCAACAACTTCTACACGGCGACGGTCTACGAGAAGGGCGCCGAGCTGATCCGGATGCTGCGCGCCCTTGTCGGCGGCGAGGGATACGAGAAGGCGCTCGACCTCTATTTCGAGCGGCATGACGGGCAGGCCTGCACGATCGAGGACTGGCTGAAGGTCTTCGAGGACGCGACGGGGGAGGACCTTTCCCAGTTCGCGCTCTGGTATTCACAGGCCGGGACGCCGCGGATAACGGTTTCCGAGACATACGAGAACGGCGAATACGCCCTCACGCTCCGGCAGGAGACGCGGCCGACGCCGGGGCAGTCGGAGAAGGCGCCGCTCGTCATTCCCTGCGCGCTCGGGCTTTTCGGCCCGAACGGGGGGGAGATGGCGGCGGAGACGGTCGTGCTGCGGGAAGGGGAGCAGACCTTCCGCTGGAAACTGCCGCACCGGCCGGTCGCCTCGCTCTTCCGCGGTTTCTCGGCGCCGGTGATCGTGGAGCGGGAGATCGGGCCGGAGGGCCGCGCCTTTCTGATGGCGCACGATCAGGACCTCTTCAACCGGGCGGAGGCGGCGCGGGGCTTCGCGCTCGACATCCTGCTCGGCGGGGCGGACCCGGCGCCCTTCCTCGACGCGCTGGAGGCGATGGCGGGGGACGAGGCGCTCGCGCCCGCCTTCCGCGCCCATCTCCTCGGCCTGCCGGGCGCCGCGGAGCTGATGCGGGAGCAGGCTTCGCGCGGCCGCGCGGCGGACCCGTCGGCGCTCTTCGCCGCTTCTGAAGCGCTGAAGGAGGCGGTGGCGGCGCGGCTGGAGGCGCGGCTCTTCGCGCTCTACGGGGAGATGGAGACGCCCGGCCCCTACAGCCCTGATGCGGAGAGCGCGGGGCGGAGGGCGCTTCGCAACGCCGCGCTCGGCCTGCTTGTGCGGCGGGAGGGCGGCGGAGCGCTGGCGGCGCAGGCGGCTGCGGGCGGCGCGATGTCGGAGCGGTTGCCGGCGCTCATGGCGCTCGTCCATTCCGGGGCTCGGGAGGCGGCGCCGATGCTCGCCCGCTTCGCGGAGGATTTCGGCGGCGACGCCGGGACGATGGACAAATGGCTGACGATCCAGGCCACCGCCCCGCGCCCCGAGACGCTGGATAGGGTGGCGGCGATGGCGGGGGCGGCGGACTTCCCCTGGCGGAACCCGAACAAGCTCCGCGCCCTCGTCGGCGCCTTCGCGGCGAACCCGGTCGGCTTCCATGCGCCGGGGGGCGATGGCTATCGCTTCTACGCCGACTGGCTGATCCGGATGGACGGGGCGAATCCACAGACGGCGGCGCGGATGTCCGGCGCGTTCGAGAGCTGGGCGACGCTGGCGGAGCCGTGGCGAGGCGCGATGCGGGCGGAGATAGAGCGGGTGGCGGCGGCGCCGGGCCTGTCCCGCGACCTCGGCGAGATGACGGGGAGAATGCTGGCGGACTGAGACGTGCTCACAGTGTGCAGAGGGGTCAAACCCTTGAGATCATTGTGTAACTGAAAATTTCGAAATTTTTTCGCGTGTGCGGTTCTCGGGCTGCGCGGCGGGGGTGGCGCGTTTCTCCGCCATCGGGCGCGAGGCGTCGCTCCGTCCGGATTTCAGGGCCGGTCCGTGCGCGCCCCGCGGGTCGCAGCGTCGACGAAATCAAGCCGCCCGCACCGTTCCGGCGCCGGGCGGCGCGCCGGGGGAGCCTCTCAGAGCGAGTTGAAGCCCTTGGTGAAGCCGGAGAGGGAGATCGCGATCTCCGCCTTTTCGCCGTTCAGCGCCATGATCGTCATGGTCGCGGCATTGCCCTTCTTCATCTTGTCGATGAAGTCGGCCGGCACGGGCTCGGAGGCGATGCAGGCCCGGCTGTCGCAGACCTGAAAGGCGGCGCGGCCGATCTCCGCCCCGTCGATCTTGACCTCGACGCCTGCGGGCAGGAACACGCCGAGCGGCGCGTCAATCTGGATCACGGCGGCGATTTCCACCCCGTTCGGCCCCTTGGCGCCCGGCGTGCTGCGGAGCGCGACGCGGAGCGCGGGCTGCCCGTCCGCCCGGTTGCCGACCTGGGTGAGGATGCAGTTTTCAGGCGCGTTCACGTCGCAGCGGATCTCCCACGCGCCGTGTGTCGCCTTCAGCGTCGAGCCCGGCTGGGCGCCCTGCTGCGCGAACGCAGAGAGCGGTGCGAGGGCGATGAACGCGGCGGCGGCGGCATGTCTGAAGAGCACGGTGGGCATCCCCTTTATTGCTTTGCGCCGCGTCGCGGCGTCGTCGGGGAGTGATGATCCGTCGGGGCCGCGAAATCAAGTCGGGTCGGTCACACGGCGTTTACCGAAGAAAGAAAAGGCGCTCTTGCGAGCGCCCTTCCTGCGAGGCTGAACGCCTCTTGTCTCTCCCTGTCGAACCGGCCGCGGCAAGTTCTGGGTCGGAAGCTATGCGGAGTCTTCAAACCGGTCAACGGGAAATGAAACTCCTGTGACTGAATCCGGAGGCGGCGCCGGAGGGCGGAAGCGCGGCCCTCAAGACAAAAAAAGGCCGCGCCGAAGCGCGGCCAAGTCCGACAGGGAGGAGTGCAGGCGAAAGCCGCCTGCACCGTCAATATGGGGCTTCATGGTTAAGAAAAGATGTGCAGATGTTCGCATATCGAAAAAGGAGGGCGAAATGGCCGGATCGGGCGAGATTTTCATCGGCGGAGGCGGGGACGGCTACGGATCGGCGCAGGAATTGCTGCTGAAAACGGCGAATCGGCACGGCCTGATCTCCGGCGCGACGGGCACGGGAAAGACCGTGACGCTCCAGATTCTCGCCGAGGGCTTCTCCGCAGCCGGCGTGCCCGTGTTCCTTTCGGACGTGAAGGGCGACCTTTCCGGGCTCTGCGAACCCGGCTCGCCCGATCACAAGCTGCACGGAGCCTTCATGAAGCGGGCGGAGACGATCGGCTTCTCCGATTACGGCTACGACGCCTTCCCCACGGTGTTCTGGGACCTTTATGGCGAGGCGGGGCACCCGGTGCGGACGACGGTGACGGAGATGGGGCCGCTTCTCCTCTCCCGCCTGCTCGAACTCACTGAGGCGCAGGAGGGCGTGCTGAACATCGCCTTCCGCGTCGCGGACGAGGAGGGATTGCTGCTGATCGACCTGAAGGACCTTCAGGCGATGCTCGTGAATGTCGGCGAGCGGGCGAAGGAGCTCTCGCTTCGCTACGGCAATGTCGCGCCCGCCACGGTGGGCGCGATCCAGCGGCGACTTCTGGTGCTGGAGGGACAGGGCGGCGCGCATTTCCTCGGGGAGCCGGCGCTGAAGCTCGAGGACATGATCCGCACCGCGCCGGACGGGCGGGGGCAGATCAACCTTCTCGCTGCGGACCGGCTGATGCGTTCGCCCCGGCTCTACGCCACGTTCCTGCTCTGGCTCCTCTCCGAACTCTTCGAGACGCTGCCTGAGGTGGGGGACCCGGAGAAGCCCGTCTTCGTCTTCTTCTTCGACGAGGCGCATCTCCTGTTCGACGGGGCGCCGAAGGCGCTGGTCGACAAGGTGGAGCAGGTGGCGCGGCTGATCCGCTCCAAGGGCGTCGGGATCTATTTCATCACGCAGAATCCGGCGGACGTGCCGGACGACATCCTCGGCCAGCTCGGCGCGCGCGTGCAGCACGCGCTCCGCGCCTACACGCCGCGGGACCGGAAAGCGCTGAAGGCGGCGGCGGAGACGTTTCGCCCGAACCCGGCCTTCGACACGGAGGCGGCGATCATGGAGGTCGGCACGGGGGAGGCGCTCGTCTCCACGCTCGGGCCGAAGGGCGCGCCCTCGATGGTCGAGCGGACGCTGATCCGCCCGCCCTCCTCCCGCCTCGGGCCGGCGAGCGCGGCGGGGCTGAGCGCGGCGCGCGCGGCCTCCCCCCTCGCCGGGATCTACGAGGCCGCGGTGGACCGGGAGAGCGCCTACGAGATGCTTCGCGGCGCGGCCGAGGCGGCGGCGCGCGAGGCGGAGGAGGCGGAGGCGCGGGCGGCGCGGGCCGAGGCGGAGGATCGCGAGTTCCGCGCCGCCCGCCGCTACCAGCCGCCCGCCCGCGCCGCCTCCCCCCGCCGCGCCTCCCGCTCGGACAGCGTGGGCGAGGCGCTGATGAAGCAGGTCGTGCGGACGGCGGGGAGCCAGATCACCCGCAGCCTCGTGCGCGGGGTGCTCGGCGGGCTCTTCCGGGGGCGGTGAGCCCGCCCCCGGAAGCGCGTCACCGCGGCTCGCTCGCCAGCGCCTTCATGATGGCGACGCACATCAGGAGGAGGACGACCGTGAACGGCAGCCCGGTCGAGATCACCATCGACTGGAGCGAGGAGAGGCCGCCGACCGAAAGCAGCAGCACAATGGCCACCGCCCCCTCGAACACGCACCAGAAGACGCGCTGGGGAACCGGCGCGTCCACCTTCCCGCCCGCCGTGATCGTGTCGATCACCAGCGAGCCGGAATCGGAGGAGGTGACGAAGAAGACGATCACGAGGACGATGCCGACGAAGGAGGTGATCTCCGCCAGCGGCAGCGCCGCCAGCATCTCGAAGAGCTGCAGCTCCAGCGGCGCCTCCTGCGCGGCGGTGTAGCCCTCCGCCACGACCTGGTGCAGCGCCGCGCCGCCGAATACGGACATCCAGAGGACGCAGACGAGCGAGGGGACGAGGAGGACGCAGATCACGAATTCCCGCACCGTCCGCCCCCGGCTCACGCGCGCGATGAACATGCCTACGAAGGGGGACCAGGAGATCCACCAGGCCCAGTAGAACGAGGTCCAGCCCTGCATGAAGTTCACGTCCTCCCGCCCCATCGGGTTCGAGAGAGCGGGCAGGTATTCGAGATATGCGCCGAGCGAGGAGGCGAATCCGGTCAGGAGCGCCGCGGTCGGCCCGACGATCAGGACGAAGAGGAGGAGGAGGAAGGCGAGGCCCATGTTGACCTCGGAGAGCACCTTCACCCCGCCGTCCAGCCCCCGGAGCACGGAGACGAGCGCAACCGCGGTGATGGCGGAGATGAGGATCACCTCCGTCGTCGGCCCGACCGGCACGCCGAAGAGCGCGTTGAGGCCGGCATTCGCCTGCGTCGCGCCGAAGCCGAGCGAGGTGGCGAGGCCGAAGAGCGTGGCGAAGACGGCGAGCGTGTCGATCACATGGCCGGGCCAGCCCCAGACCCGATCCCCGAGCAGCGGGTGGAAGGCGGAGCGGATCGTGAGCGGCAGGCCCTTGTTGTAGGTGAAGAGCGCGAGCGCCAGCGCGACCACGGCGTAGATCGCCCAGGGGTGGAGGCCCCAGTGGAAGATCGTCGCCGCCATGCCGAGCCGAGCCGCCTCCGCCTCGTTGCCCGCCGCCGCGCCGAGGGGCGCCCAGTCCGTCCTAACGCCGCCCTCCGCCGCGGTTCCGCCGAGGGAGGAGGAGAAATGGCTCATCGGCTCGGCGACGCCGTAGAACATGAGGCCGATGCCCATGCCGGCGGCGAAGAGCATCGCGAACCAGCCGGGATAGGAATAGTCCGGCGTCGCTTCCTTCCCCCCGAGGCGGACGGCGCCCCAGGGCGTCACGATCAGCACGAGGCAGAAGAGCACGAAGAGGTTCGCGGCGGAGAGGAAGAACCAGTCGAACCCCTTCGTCACGGCGGAAAAGAGCCAGCTGAACGCGGCGCCCGCCTGTTCCGGCAGCGCCAGCGTGTAGAAGACGAAAATCACGATCGAGAGCCCGGAAATCATGAAGACCGGGTTGTGAATATCGAAGCCGAACGGCCCCAGTTTTCCTTCGACGTTGTCCTGACCGATTTCATAATCCGTATCGATCAGCGCGCCGCCGGCGGCATCGCCGTCGCTGCTGGTCATGGCATGGTTCCCTTTTGTTGATAGGATCAAGGGAACATTTCAGGCGCGGCAGGTCAACCTTCAGCCGAGAAGCACCTGCCCGGCCGGATAGCGGACGCGCGGGCGGCTCTGCGTCGCGAGGAAGAAGCCGAGCGTCAGCGGGCCGACGCGGCCAAGGAACATGATAGCGATGATCGCCGCGCGCCCGACCTCGTCCAGCTCCGCCGTCGCGCCGCGGGAGAGGCCGACAGTGCCGAAGGCGCTCGCCACCTCGAAGGCGATGTCGAGGAAGGGGGTACGGTGCGAGAAGGTCAGCACGAAGACGCCGAGGAAGACGACGACGAGGCTGATGGAGACGAGCGCCATAACCTTCATCACCTCTTCGAGCCCGATGGAGCGTCCGAAGGCGCTGAGTTCCGACCGCCGCCGGAAGAAGGCTATTGTGGCGAGGATCATCACGAGGAAGGTCGTCACCTTGATCCCGCCCGCGGTGGAGGCCGGGCCGCCGCCGATCAGCATCAGGGCGATGAACATGAGCGAAGTGGAGTCCTCCAGCGCCGCGATGTCCGTCGTGTTGAAGCCGGCGGTGCGCGTCGTCGCGGCCTGGAACCAGCTCACCGTGAGCTTGTCGATGATCGAGTCGAACTGGCCGAGGGTCCGCGGGTTGGACCATTCGAGGATCGCGAACAGGGCGACGGCGCCGACGAGGAGCCCGGCCGTGCCGACCAGCATGAGCTTCGAATGCATGGCGAGCCGGGCCCAGCGCCGGTTCCGCCAGAGATCCGCCACGACGACATAACCGATACCCCCGATGATGAAGAGAAGCGGGATCACGACGTTGACCATCGGGTCGGTCGCATAGGGAACGAGGCCGGGGGTGAAGGTCGAGAAACCGGCGTTGTTGAAGGCGGAGATCGAGTGGAAGACGGCGTGCCAGAGGCCGGCGGCGAAGCCATGGTCGGGAACGAAAACGAGCGCCAGAAGCGCCGCGCCCGCGGTTTCGAACAACACCACGACGCGGAGGATGACCCGCGTGAGCGAGAGAAGGTCGCGCAAAGAGGTCTGGTTCAGGTCTTCCCTCAGGTAGGCCTGCGCGCCGAGGCCGACAGGAATGCCGAGCGCGCCAAGGATCAGCGCGGCGAAGACCATCAGGCCGAGCCCGCCAAGCTGGATCAGCGCCGCGATCACGCCCTGTCCGAAGGGCGTGAAGGCCACAGCCGTGTCCACGACGATGAGTCCGGTCACGGTGATGGCGGATGCGGAGGTGAAGAGCGCGTCTGACCAGGTGACGGTCCCGTTATGGGCGAATGGCAGCTTCAGCGTCGCCATCCCTGCGAGCACCACGATGAGATAGAGCGCCGCCAGAATCGCCGGCGGCGGCGTATGCAGGACGCGGCGCTTCAGGCGCCGCCGGATACCGGAGAGCATGGCCGCCTCAGAGCGTTTCGCCGAAGCGGCGCAGATCGGGCCGGCGCCCGAGGATGAGGAGCTTGTCCTCCTTCGCCAGCGTGAAATCCGGCTCCGCGCATTCGTGGAACTTCCCCGCACGCATGACGCCGAGCCCGCGAAGGTCGAACTTCTCCGTCAGTTTCAGGCCGGGAACGGCCTTGCCCTCCAGCCGCGCGGGCGCGTCGATGGTGACGACGTGGAAGCCGTTGCCGAGGCTCACATAATCCCGCACCGCGGGGTTGTGCAGCACCTGCGCGGCGTGCTGACCCATCTCCTGTTCGGGGAGGATCACGCGGTCCACTTCGAGCTTGGAGAGGATGCGGTGATGCGTCCGGCTCGCCGCTTTCGCCCAGATCGTGCGGATGCCGAGCATCCGGAGGTTCATCACGGACAGGATGGAGGCCTCGATGTTGCGGCCGATGCCGACCACCGCAACGTCATGCTGGTCCGCCCCGGCGTCGCGGAGCGCGGCTTCGTCCGTGGCGTCGAGGATCAGGGCCTGGGAGAGCGTCGTCCCCATCGAGGAGACGCGCCGCTCGTCAATGTCGACGCCGGTGACGTAGTTCTCAAATCGCGCCAGTTCGGAGGCGACCGTGGAGCCGAAGGCGCCGAGGCCGATGACGATGAATGAGCGCTTGCGCTCGGACATTTGGCTCTCCCGAGCCGCGCGGTCACTTGCGCCGCGGTGGTGAGGATAGGGCTTCGCAGCTGCGAAGAAAAGCCCCGCTCACACCCCGCGATAGGGCTCCACATATTGCAGCGCCATGTCCCACGGGAAGAAGATCCACGTGTCCTGGCTTACCTCGGTGATGAAGGTGTCCACCATCGGGCGGCCTTTCGGCTTGGCGTAGACGGTGGCGAAATGGGCCTTCGGATAGAGGCGGCGGACGACTTCCAGCGTCTTGCCGCTGTCCACGAGGTCGTCGATGATGAGGACGCCCTGTCCGTCCCCCATCATGCCGGCGTCCGGCGCCTTCAGCACCACGGCGTCGGCCTGCGCCTGATGGTCGTAGGACTTCACCGAAATCGTGTCGACGACGCGGAGGTTCAGTTCCCGCGCGATGATGCAGGCGGGCACCATGCCGCCGCGGGTGATGGCGACCACCGATTTCCACTCCCCGCCGGGGAGCGGGCCGTGCTTGTCCAGCCGCCAGGCGAGGGCCCGGCTGTCCCGGTGGATCTGGTCCCAGGAGATGTGGAACCCCTTTTCGTGCGGCAGACGGTCGTTCATCACTTGCGGCCCGTCGCGACGTCAATATCCGGCGCGTCCTCCGCCTTCATGCCGACGACGTGATAGCCGCAATCGACATGGTGGCACTCGCCGGTGACGCCGGAGGCGAGATCGGAGAGGAGGTAGAAGCCGGCCTTGCCCACATCGTCCTGCGTCACGTTGCGGCGGAGGGGCGAGTTCAGTTCGTTCCACTTCAGGATATAGCGGAAATCGCCGATCCCGCTCGCCGCCAGGGTCTTCATCGGGCCGGCGGAGAGGGAGTTGACGCGAATGTTCTTCGGGCCGAGGTCCATCGCCATGTAGCGCACGGAGGTCTCCAGCGCGGCCTTGGCGACGCCCATCACGTTGTAATGCGGCATCACCTTCTCCGCCCCGTAATAGGTGAGGGTGACGAGGGAGCCGCCTTCCGTCATGAGCCGCTCCGCGCGCTGGGCGATGGCGGTGAAGGAATAGCAGGAGATCATCATCGACTGGGCGAAATTGCCCGCCGAAGTGTCGACATAGCGGCCCGTCAGCTCGTTCTTGTCGGACCACGCGATGGCGTGGAGCACGAAGTCGAGCCCGCCCCATTCCTTTTCGATCCGGTCGAAGACGGCGTCGATCGAGGCGCCGTCCGTCACGTCGCAGGGCTCGACGATGGGGGCGTTCACGCTTTCGGCCAGCGGGCGCACGCGCTTTTCCAGCGCCTCGCCCTGGAAGGTGAAGGCGAGCTCCGCCCCCTCCCGCGCGCAGACCTCGGCGATGGCCCAGGCGATGGACATCTTGTTGGCGACGCCCATGACGAGGCCGCGCTTGCCGGCCATAAGCCCCGTTTCCCGACCCATCCGACCGTCTCCCGCCATGCTGTCGCGCTCCGGGCTTTAAGGGTTTTGGCGGGGGCGGGCAAGGCGGGGCGGACGGCTGGCGGCTGCGAGGCGAAGGGCCCGCCCTTCCCCCGGGGTCGGATGACGGCTCTCGCCCCGGCTTCAGGTTATCCTGTCGATGCTGGCGCGGATTTCCTCCGGCTCGAACACGCGCTTCCAGTCATCCCGCATCAGGACGGGCTTGCCGAACTCGATGGCCTTGTTGCAGGCGTCGGAGAAGACCCCCTCCACCTCCTTGAAGATGACGGCGCCAAGAATGTTCATGTGGCCGAGGAGGAAGTCCCGCGCCGCTTCGGGCGGAACGCCGCGGGCGATCACCTCCTCCATCGCCTCGCGCATCACGACGAGGAGGGAGGCGGCGACGGTTTCCGAAAGGCCCGGCTCCAGCAGCGCCATGCCTTCGAGCGTGACGCGGTGGGAGCGGGCGACTGGGGCGTAGATCGCGCGGGCGACGCGCTCGCCGAGGGCGTAATCCGCCTCCGGGCCCTGCATCAGGGCGTTGACGACGCCCTGCTTCGCCGCGACGCCGCCAAAGAAATCCCGCTTGGCGGCCGGCTCCGTCTCGTCGTTGAAGATCGGCGGGTGGCAGGGATGGGTGACGAAATAGGTCACGTCCGCCCGCGCCGGCAGATGCCCGGCGAAGGGCGCCGCCGCGTCGAGGCAGATGATCATGGAGCCCGGCGGCGCCTTCGGGACGACAGAAGCGGCGACGGCGCGGATCGCGGTGTCGGGCACGGCGAGGACGATGACGCGGGCGCCCTCCAGCGCCTCCTCGGCGCTGACGCACTCGACGCCGAAGGCGGCCTTCACCCGCGCCCTGCCCTCCTCCGAGACCTCGACGCGGACTGTCTCGAAATCCGGCGATTTCGCAAGGTTCGCGCCGAGGCGCATCCCCATCTTGCCGCCGGCGCCGAAGAGGGCGAGCCTGATCATTCCTGCATCCTTTCCGCAGCCGGGCGGCGTGCGCCCCTTTTCAAACTGGTATGATGAGTTGATGATCGGGGCGGCGAGTCAAGGGGAGTGATGATGGAGGAGAAAGGGTTGCCGGAGGGCCCGCTCGTCGCCTGGTATGGCGACGACTTCACCGGGGCCGCCGCGGTGATGGAGGCGCTGGCCTTTTCGGGCCTGCCCGCGCTCCTCTTCCTCGAACCGCCGACGCCGGAGCGGCTCGCGCGCTTCCCGGGGCTGCGCGGCGTGGGCCTCGCCTCCACGGCGCGGACCTGGAGCCCCGAGCGTATGGCGCGGGAGCTGCCGCCGGCCTTCGCCGCGCTCCGGGCGTTGAACCCGGCGATCCTCCATTACAAGGTATGCTCGACGCTCGATTCCGCGCCCGGGATTGGCTCCATCGGCAGAGCGATGGAGATCGGGGCGGATCTCTGCGGGGCGGGGCTCGTCCCGGTCCTGATCGCGGCGCCGCAGATGCGGCGATACCAGTGCTTCGGCCATCTCTTTGCGGGCGCGGGGGACGGCGTGTTCAGGCTGGACCGGCACCCGGTGATGGCGCGCCATCCGGTCACGCCGATGGACGAGGCGGATGTGGCGCTGCATCTCTCCCGCCAGTCCGGGAGGATCGACGCGGATTGCGTGACGCTGGAGGCGCTCGCCGCGGCGGACCTGCGACGGCCGACGCGCAAGGACGGGCGGATAGAGGCGGTCACGCTCGATTCGGTCGATGCGGCGAGCGAGGCGGAGGCGGGGCGGCTGATCTGGGAGGCGCGGGAGAGCGCGCCCTTCGTCGTCGGCTCTCAGGGCGTGGAATATGCGCTTGTCCGGCATTGGCGGGCGCGGGGATGGCTGAAGGAGGAGCCGTCGCCGGGCGGGATCGGGCGGGCGGCGCGGACCTTCGTCGTCTCTGGCTCCGTCTCCCCCGTGACCGCGGCGCAGATCGCATGGTCGGGGCGGAACGGCTTCGCCTGCATCCCGTTCGACGCGGCGGCGGCGGCCTTCGGCGGCGCGGCGCTGGAGGCGGAGATCGCGCGGGCGCGCGAGGCCGCGCTCGCGGCCATTGGCGCGGGGCGGGACCCGCTGATCCACACGGCGGCGGGGCCGGACGACCCGGCGGTGGCCCGGTTCCGCGAAGCCTGCGCCCGCGCGGGGGCGGAGGCGGAGGCGGTCAACCGGCGGGTGGGGGAGAGCCTCGGCGCCCTCCTCGCCGTGCTGCTGGCGGAGGCGGGGCCGGCGCGCGCCGTCGTCTCGGGCGGGGACACGTCGGGCCACGCCACGGGGCGGCTCGGGCTCTTCGCGCTCTCCGCGCTCGCGCCGACGATCCCCGGAGCGGCGATCTTCCGCGGCCATGCGGACGGGCCGATGGACGGGCTCGAAATCGCGCTCAAGGGCGGGCAGATGGGCGCGGAGGACTATTTCGGCGAGGTCCGGAACGGAGGAGGAGAGGCATGAGCCGGGTGACGGCGACTTACGAGATCGAGTCTCCCGTCGGCGTCGCGCGCGCCGCCGAAGTGCTGGCGGGGGAACAGTCCACCGGCACCTTCGTGCGGCTCGCGGCGGAGACGGACGCGCTTCGCGAGCGTTCCGCCGCGCGGATCGAGGCGCTGGAGATCGTCGGCGCATCGGACCGGCCCGCCCTGCCCTGCCGGCTGAAAGGCGAGCGGTTCGAGCGCGGGACGGTCACGATCAGCTGGCCCATCGGCACGTTCGGAACCTCGCTCCAGACGCTGATGGCGACGGTCGCAGGGAATCTCTTCGAGCTGGCGGAGCTTTCCGCCTGCCGGCTGACCGGGCTGACGCTGCCGGAGGAATTAGCCCGCGCCCATCCCGGCCCGCAATTCGGCGCGGCGGGGACGCGCGCGAAGATGGGCGGGCATGAGGGGCCGCTGATCGGGACCATCGTGAAGCCGAGCGTAGGCCTCAGCCCGGAGGAGACGGGGGCGCTCGCCGCGAGCCTCGCGGAGGCGGGGATCGACTTCATCAAGGACGACGAGTTGCAGTCGGACGGGCCGGATTGCCCGCTCTCCGAGCGCGTCGCCGCCGTCATGGCCGTGCTGAACCGCCATGCGGACCGGACGGGAAAGCGCATCGTCTACGCCTTCAACATCTCGGGCGAGGTGGACGAGATGCGCCGGCGGCTCGACCTTCTGAGCGCGCACAGCGCGACCTGCGCGATGGTGTGCCTCAACGCCGTCGGCCTTTCCGGTCTTCGAGACGTGCGGAACCACAGCCCGCATCTCATCCACGGGCACCGGGCGGGATGGGGGCTCTTCTCGCGCTCCCCGCATATCGGGGTCGCGTTCCCGGTGATGCAGAAATTCTGGCGCCTGGCCGGGGCGGATCATCTTCATGTCAACGGGCTCGCCAGCAAGTTCACCGAGCCCGACGCCTCGGTCGCCGCCTCCGCGCTCGCCGTGCAGGCGCCCGTGGCGGAGAGCGGGCCGGCGCATCCCGCCATGCCGGTCTTCTCCTCCGGGCAGACGATCCGGCAGGTCGGGCCGACCCGCGCGCTCCTTGGCAATGACGACCTGATCTTCTGCGCCGGGGGCGGCATCCTCAGCCATCCGGGCGGGGCTGGGGCCGGCGTGCGCGCGCTCCGGCAGGCGGCGGAGGCGGCGCGGGACGGGGTGACGCTCGAAGACGCCGCCGCCCGACACCCGGAACTCGCGGCGGCGATGAAGGCCTTCCCGCCCGTCGCCTTCGACTGAGGGGCGTTCAGGCGGGCGCGACGAAGGCGACGGCGTGGGCGCCGAGCGCGAGCTTCCCCCCCTCGACGGCGACGCGCGGCGCCGCATCCCGCCAGCCCGTCCCGGCGACGGCGGCGGCGAAGGCGCCTTCGTCTAGCAGAACCGCCTCCATCGGCCCCGCGGCGCCCGAGAGGGCGATGTCGACCGGCTCTCCGGTGAGGTTCGCGAGGATAAGGCGCGCGCCGCCCTCCCCTTCGGCGGCCAGCGCCTGCACCGTCCGCGGCGCGCCGCTCTCCGCGGAGAGCGGCACGCCGCGAAGCGCGGCATAGGCTGCGAGCACATGCCAGGACGGGCGGAGCGCGGCGCCCGCCGCATCCATCCACGGCGAAGCCTCCGGACCGGGGACATGGATAACGCCGGAAGGCCCGGCGATGGCGGCGAGCGTCACCGCCTCCACGCCCGCGCGGGCGGCATGGGCCAGGTAGCCGGCATACCAGGCGGCGCCGAGGAGGCCCCGCTCCCGCGGGTCCACCCGGTTCATCGCCTGCCGGATGTTGTTCGGGTTCTCCGCCGGAACGGCGCCATAGGGATTGTCCCGCATCGCGATGGAGGCGGGGAAGATCCAGTAGGGCTTGCCGCCGGCGAGCGCGCGGGCGGAGGAGAAAATGGAGGGCAGCGCCTCCAGATTCTCCGTGACCGAGAGATCGTCCCCGGCATGGACGATGGGACAGCCGGAATGGCAGATGAAGTCGAGGAGCGCGGCGGGCGGGCGCTTCCGGTTCAGTTCGGTGAAATAGCTGAACATGCCGCCGCCGAGCGTGACGCCCGGAAAGGCGGCGCGCCCCTCGGCGAAGAGGGTCTCCCATGCGGGCGCGGGCGGAAAGACGGAGCCGGGCAGCGTGCATTTGAGGTCCGAGGCCGGGGAGATCGCGACGCGCGCGAAAGCGGCGCCGCCCGCCCGCGCCGCCTCCGCGATGAAGGCGAGGTCGCGCTTCAGGATGGCGGGGTCCGCCGTCGGCGCGCCGGAGGCGTCCTCGCAGGGGACGACCGCCTCCAGCACAAGCTCGGCGCCCGTCTCCCGCCCGAGCGCGGCGAAGCGGGCCATATCCTCCGCGCCATTCCCCTTCCGGGCGTCGAAGCGGCAGACGAGATGCGCGGGGCCGAGCGCGCGGAGAGCCCCGGCCCGCTCCAGCGCCGCCGCCACATGTTCCGCCGGCGCTGCGAGACCGAGGCGCGGAAGGGCGTGCGGCAGGGCCGCGCCGACCTTCACCGGGATCGCGCCGCCGCCTGCGGCGAGCGCCGGAGCCGCGAGCGCGCCGGAGAGGCGAAGCGTCACGCGCTGCTTCAGCGCCTCGCCCTTCGCAAGCACATAGGGCCAGGGGAGCGCGAGGGGGCGCACATAGGTCTTCCAGGAGGCGTCCATCCAGTTTCGGTGGTCCTCCATCTCGAAGGCGTCGCCCTCCATGCGGCAGGTGAGGCGGAGGCCGGGGATCGGCTCGTGCGTCAGGGCGCGGATGTCCCGGAAGGGGCAATCGGGGTCGATCATCTCAGGGAAGCGGCTCTCGACGACGCGCCCGTCAACATGCTCGACGGTGAGCGGCGCGCCGACCGTGCCGGCGAGGGGGTGGAGGACGACGAAGCCGGTGCGGTTCGTCGTGAAATCGTCCAGCGCCTCGCCTTCCGCCTCGAAATCGAGCGATCCGTCGGGCCGGCCGACAATCCGCGCGCGGTATCGGATCGAACCCGCGCCGTCCCGGCAGGTCGCCTCGTAGCGGGCGGAGAAGCCTTCGGCCCCCTGCTCGACTTCCAGACCGGTTATCTCGGGGAGGCAGGTGCCCCAGTTCCGGTCCCGCGCCAGAAAGGCGATTCCTCGGATCACCTCGACGCCGTTGAGGCGGATGTAGCGGAGCGCGCCGGCCTCCAGCTCCGCCGTCAGCGGCCCGGCTTCGAGGCGGATCGTCTCCGCAACGGGCTCCTCGGTTCCGAAGAGGATGACGTTGCGGCTCGGGTTCATCGCTTCCTCCCTCAGTCGCGGATGGCGCGGCCCGTGGCCGCGTCGAAGAGATGCGCGCGCGCCATGTCGGCGGCGAGCGCGATGCGGGCGCCCGGCCGCTCCACGGCATGGGCGGGCAGCTCCGCCGTCGCCTCCACCCCGCCGAGGCGGAACTGCGCATAGGTGCGCGCGCCGGTGGGCTGCACGAGGTCGATCTCCACATCGAGGCGGGGGCGCGGGTCGCCCTCGCCCGGGCGCGAGAAGTGCTCGGGCCGGACGCCGAAGAGCAGGTCCCTCCCCTCCGGCGCCGGGCGGGAAAGCGGGAGGCTGCGCCCGCAGGAGAATCGGAGCGCGCCGCCTTCCGCCCGGCAGGGGATGAAGTTCATCTGCGGCGAGCCGAGGAAGCCGGCGACGAAGCGCGTCTCCGGCCGCTCGAAGAGGTCGAGCGGCGCCCCCTGCTGCTCGATCCGCCCGTCGCGGAGGAGCACGATCCGGTCCGCCAGGGTCATCGCCTCGATCTGGTCGTGGGTGACGTAGACGGTGGTCTTCCCGATCTCCTGATGCAGGCGCTTGATCTCCGCGCGCATTCCGTCCCGCAATTGCGCGTCGAGATTGGAGAGCGGCTCGTCGAAGAGGAAGAGCCGCGCATCCCGCACCACGGCGCGGCCGATGGCGACGCGCTGGCGCTGCCCGCCGGACAGCTCGCGCGGCTTGCGGTCGCGGAAGGCTTCGAGACCGAGCATCGCCGCCGCGCGGCCGACGCGGGCGCGCACCTCCGCGTCCGGAACCTTCCGCGCGCGGAGGCCGAAGGCGATGTTCTCGAAGACGGAGAGATAAGGGTAGAGCGCGTAGTTCTGGAACACCATCGCAACGTTCCGGTCCCGCGGGCGGAGGCCCTCCACCGCCTCCCCGTCGATCCTCACACGGCCCTCGTCGATCTCCTCCAGCCCGGCGATGCAGCGGAGGAGCGTGGACTTGCCGCAGCCCGAGGGGCCGACGAAGACGCAGAACTCCCCTTCCGCGATGTCGAGGTCCACGCCCTTCAGCGCATGGGCCTTCCCATAGTGCTTGTGCACGCCCTCGATGCTCAGCCGCCCCATGCCTACCCCTTCACCGCGCCGAGCGAGATGCCGCGCACCAGATACCGTTGCAGGAGCGTCACCGCGATGAAGATCGGGATCGTCCCGAGCGCGCTCATCGCCGCGATCTTCGCCCAGAAATTCGATTGACCGCCGAAGTAATGCGTCACCTGGACGGGGAAGGTCGTCACCTCCGCCCGCGTCAGCACCAGCGACCGCCCGATGCGTTCAAAGAGCAATATGCCAAGTTCTTCTTCCAGAGCGGCAACCTGCCGGCCAAGGGTCGGCTGGGTCAGCCCAAGGGTTCTGGCGGCTGCGGAAAGGGAGCCCTCTTCGGCGGTGGCAAGAAAGGCGCGAATGCGGTTCCAATCCGGGGGGCGTTGATGGGTATTCATGCATATATGTATAAGCGAAACGCGGATTTCGACAATTCCTAATACGCAAATGCATGCCTATATGCAGCGTCAAAGGAGAAACGTGATGCAAAACGCAATGAAATTCTGGGACGGGATAGCGCCGAAATACGCCAAATCGCCGATCCGTGACATGGACGCCTATGAATACTCGCTGGGGCGGACCCGGTCGTATCTGAAGAAAACCGATAACGTGCTGGAACTGGGCTGCGGCACGGGATCAACTGCGCTGAAGCTGGCAGGCGATGTGGCCGGAATCACCGCCACTGACCTTTCGGATGCCATGCTGGATGCCGGGCGAACGAAGGCCGGGGCCGATGGCACCGGCAATGTCCGGTTCCTGCGCGTGGTTTATCCGAGTGATCCCGGTGCCGCCCGCGGCACGGGCGAGATCACGCTGACGGTGGAGACGCTTG
>JAUIDE010000054.1 GCA_030429105.1 Alphaproteobacteria bacterium | reverse complement strand
CCTCCCTGGCGTGTTGTGTTCGACCTGATTGGCGATGATGTCGAGCGGGGCTCTGTATTTGAGGCATCGCAGTCTGGTTCGGTTGTAGTCTCGGACGAAGGCTTCGATGAAGGCGGCGCGGTTCGGGCGGTCGAAGAACCGGGCTCCTCGGCAGTTGTCGCGGGCGGGCGGGAGGGCGCGGAGGGCCTCGCCGATGCGGCGGTTGAAGCGCTCGACCATGCCGTTTGTCTGCGGGCGGTAGGGTCTTGTGAGCCTGTGGACGATCCCGCGGTCGGCGCAGAGCCGGTCGAAGGGATGGCGCCCGGTCGGCCGCGCGCCGTTACCGGCCTTGGAGCCGACGGCGAAGCGGTGGGTGAACTCGGCTCCGTTGTCGGTGAGGACGGTGTGGACGGGATGGCCGAAGGCGTCGAGAAAGCGCGCCATTGCGGCCGTGACGGTGTCGATGCGGCGGTCGGGCAGCACCTCGACATGGGCGAAGCGGCTGACCCGCTCGATGGCGACGAAGACGAACTCGGCCACGCCGCCGAGCTTGCCGAGATACATCAGATCGACATGGACATAGCCGAAGGGCGTGGGCTCGAAGGGCTCGGTCTGGCGGGCGTCGCGCCGCGCCGCGCGCCCGGAAAGGCCGGCCCGTCGCAACGCCCGCCAGACCGAGCCGCGCGACAGGCCGGGATGGAGGCAGCGCCCCATCACCTCGGTGATGTCGTCGAGGCTGAGCCCGGCGCGGGTGCGCAGCTCGACAATGATGCGCTCGTCCTCCGGCGTCGTCGCCTGGCCGAGATCGTGGCGCGTATGAGCACGGTCGTGAACCTCGCCGGCGGCGCGTTTGCGCCAGCGGCGGATCGTCGTCTCAGACACGCCGAACCGACGCGCCAGAACCGCAACAGGCTCCGAAGACGCCTGGATCTGGGCCCGCGTCTTCGGCGTCGTCGTCGCGTTGGCGTGCAGCCTCGTCCTCATGGCGCTACTCCCATCTCCCGAAGCAACCCCATTCCACGACAAACTCCGTCCGATTCCAACCAATCATATCCAATAGAACACGCATGGGAGGCCGCATCGCGACGGCGCGAGACGCGCAATCGTTCGAGTGCATGACGCCATAAACCGCTGAAACCATTCGTTTCAAGGCGGCCACCCGAGGGAGGCCGCGGCCCTTTGCGCTTCATTCCGGCGTCGGCCGGCCTCGTCCTCCGGGCCGGCTGGCTCCGTCGGGCGAAGTCCGCAGCCGGCGCCTCTACTCCGCCGGCTCCAGCATCATCGAGCCGAGCGCGCCGGCCCGCACATCCGCCTCCGCCATCGACATCGGGATGTATTCCCCGACGCGCCAGAGCGCCGCCAGATCGTCGTAATGGCGGGAGAGGAGGTGGCCCGACTGGCCGGTGGAGAGGATGAAGACCGACCGGTCGAGATCGGCGAAGTCGTATACGGCGCGATAGCCGGCGGCGTGGACGTTGAGATAGGGCTCGTCGCCGCGACCCCGCGTCTGCGCGCGCTGGAGCGTGTGATCGCCGCCCGATGTCTCGTGCTCGATGTTCACGAAGAGGTCGAAGGGGAAGCGGAGGCCGAGCGGCGTCGCCACATGGCGGGCGCGGTGCGCCTCGCCCCAACGCCAGGCGCTCATGTCCTCGCCCTGCGCCGCCTCGATCTCGTCCAGCGCGTCGTCGAGCGCGAGCTTGGCCATTTCCGGGCAGGTCTCGACACGGCTCGTCTTGTCCACGTCGCACCAGAGCGCGGCGCCATCCACGTCATAGAACACCCGCTCGATGAAGAGCGGGCGCGGCCCCTCCACCGCCTCGAAAAGCTCGCCGAGCTCGTCCGCCGCGATCCGCCGCGTCAGCGCGCGCATCCAGGCGGCGAAGATCAGCGGCTCCGCCTGGTGCTCGCTCATCTCGCCGTTCCAGGCGCCGAGCATCTGCAGCGCGGCCTCCCGCCGGTCCCCCCGCGGGTCGCCCACCGCCTCGTCCCGCGTCCACCAGAGATCGGCGGCGACGAGGGGGAGGACGGCGCGCGCCATCTCCGAGACGGTGTCGTTCTGCAATTCGATGAAGCTCTCCTTGGTGTGGAACTCCCGCGCGTTCAGCTTCTGCTCCAGCCGGCGGATGCGATAAGGCGCCTCCCAGTCGAAGGAGATATGATCGGGGAAGGCTTCGTCCGTCGTCCGGTTGTTGGCGTTGGCGACGACGCCGGAGCGGGGGCGGATCGACCGCGGGTTCTGCGCGGGGTCGCGGAGGCCCTGCCAGTCATTCTCCGCGATCCAGCCGAGCGAGGGGAGCCGCCCGCGGCTCCGGCTGTCCGCCCGGCGGAGCGGCGCGCGGCCGGTGACGATCATGCCGACGCCCGCGCCGTCCGCCAGCGTGACGTTCTGCGCCGGCGCGATGACGAGCCGGCCGGCCTCCTCCGCCTCCTCGATCGTGCGGGCGCGCATCAGGCGCAGCGCCCCCTCTATCGAGCGGTCCTCCACTGTAAGCGCCGTCCAGGAGAGGGCGGCGACATGGCCTTCCGGCGTCACCGCTCCTAGGTCATAGAGGTCGCGCGGCGGCACCGGGCCGTGGCGGGTCCAGCGCAACGTCAGCCGCTCCTCGACGCCGCCGGCGGCGCGGATCGTCTCCTCCCGCGTCACGAAGCGGGCCCAGCCTTCCGGGGTGCGGTATTCTTCCGGACTCTCGGGGTTCACCTGCTCGATGTACACGTCCTGATCGTCCATCCCGACGGTGGTGAGCCCCCAGGCGAGGGAGCGGTTGCGCCCGACGAGAACGGCGGGCACGCCGGGCAGCGTGCCGCCGATGGCGCTTTCGTCCGGGAAGTCCACGCGCATCAGCATCCAGACGCTTGGGGCGGAGAGCCAGAGATGCGGGTCGTTGGCGAGGATCGGCGCGCCCGTCGCGCTCCGCGCGCCGGAGACGGCCCAGGCGTTCGACGCGCCCTCGAAGCCCGGCGGCGGGAAGAAGAAATCCTCGAGCCAGGCCAGCCGCTCCGGCTCCGGCTCCGTTTCTGCACGCCGCGTCTCCGGGAAGTCGAGCTCCGGGAAGGCCTCCGCGAAGGTCGGCAGCGCGATGAGGCCGGGATCGGGGTTGAGCGGGAAGAGATCCTCCAGCCGTTCCGGCGGCGCCTGCCGCAGGAGCCGCGCGCGCCGCGTCTCCTTTTCCGCCGCGCCGGTCAGGCGGAGCGCCATGAGCTTGAGGATCGCGAGGCTGTCTTCCGGGGTCCAGGGCGCGAGCCCCTCGCCGAAGAGGAAGAATTCCGGCGCGCCGCGGCCGCGGGCGCCCTCGTTCACCGCCTCGATCCAGGCGTTGACGCCTTCGGCATAGGCCTCCAGCGCCGCGCGCGTCTCCGCGCTCTGATGATCGAGGCCGGCGCGCGCGACGGCGTGGAGGGAGAGGGCGCGGAGCCGCCGGTCGAGCGGCAGGGCGGCGGGGCCGAAGAGTTCGGCCAGCCGCCCCTGCGCCCCGCGGCGCGACAGCTCCATCTGCCAGAGCCGCTCCTGCGCGTGGACGAGGCCCATGGCGAAGAAGGCGTCATGCTCCGTCGTCGCGAGGATATGCGGGACGGCGTTCGCATCCCGCACCACCTCGACCGGGGCTTCCAGCCCGGCGAGGGAGAGGCGCTCGTCGTAATCCGGCAGGGAGCGGGATAGGAGGTGCCAGCCGAGGCCCGCAGCCGCCAGCGCGAGCGCGAGGAGCGCGCCGCCGAGCCAGAGCAGCAGCCTGAAGATCGTCCGCATCCGCTTCCCTTCGATGGCCCCGCGCCCTTGACCGGGCGGCGGCGCGCGGCGAGTGTGCGCCAGCTTATCGGGAAGGACGGGGAGAAGAAACATGGCGCGCTGCGCGTTCATCGGTCTCGGGGTCATGGGCTATCCGATGGCCGGCCATCTCGCGAAGGCCGGGCATGAGGTCACGGTCTACAACCGCACCGGGGCGAAGGCGGAGGCCTGGGCGGCCCAGCATGGCGGCAAGGCGGCGAAGACGCCGGCTGCGGCCGCGAAGGGCGCCGAGTTCGTCTTCGCCTGCGTCGGCAATGACGACGACCTCCGCGCGGTGACCATCGGCGAGGACGGCGCCTTTACCGAGATGGCGCCCGGCGCCGTCTTCACCGACCATACGACCGCCTCCGCGGCCGTGGCGCGGGAGCTTCATGCGGTCGCGAAGGGGCTCGAATTCGGCTTCGTCGACGCGCCTGTCTCCGGCGGGCAGGCCGGGGCGGAGAATGGCGTGCTGACGATCATGTGCGGCGGCGAGGCGGCGGATTTCGACCGCGCGGCCCCGGTGATGGACGCCTACGCCCGCGCGCGGCGGCTCCTCGGCCCCTCGGGCGCGGGGCAGCTGACGAAGATGGTCAACCAGATCGCCATCGCCGGGCTCCTGCAGGGGCTCTCCGAGGCCGTGGGCTTCGCGCAGCGCGCCGGGCTTTCCGTGCCGGACGTGATCGACGTGATCTCCAAGGGCGCCGCCGGCTCCTGGCAGATGGAGAACCGCGCGAAGACGATGGGCGAGGACAAGTTCGATTTCGGTTTCGCGGTGGACTGGATGCGGAAGGACCTCGGCATCTGCCTCGACGAGGCGAAGACGAACGGTGCCGCCCTCCCCGTCACCGCGCTCGTTGACCAGTTCTATGGCGACGTGCAGGCGATGGGCGGCGGGCGGTGGGACACGTCCTCCCTCATCCGCCGGCTGAGGCGCTGAGGGCGCCCGGGCTCCCGCATCGGCGGGAGCCTGCGGCTCAGCGCGAGATACGCGTGTATTTCGCCCCTTCGAGGCTCGCCCCGGCGAGGAGCCCGTCCTGCGCGAAGACGATGGCGATCACGGGCTTGCCCGCGCTCGTCGAATCAAGGTTCAGCGAAATCCCGTCCCCCGGCACGGTGAACTCGGCGTCCGCGCCGAGCTCCCATCCCTTGGCGGTGCGGAACCGGTTGAGCGCCGGGTCGGTCATGAAGAAGAGCGCATGCGCCGTCTGCTGCACGCCGATCTGGTAGCCGATGGAGGCGGCGGCGACGCTGTAATAGGCCTCGGTCGCCCCGCCGACGCGGAGCGCGCCCTCGCCATAGGAGCCGCCGATGATGAGCCCGCCCTTCACCACCGAGGGCATGACGAGCACGCCGCGGGCGCGGGCGGCGAGCTCCTCGGAGCCCGGAACGGTGGCGTAGAGCTCGCGGAGCGCGCGGTCCACATTCGCGTCGATTTCCGGCCCGCTCTCGGCCTCTGCGGCGAGCGGCGCGAATGATGCGGCGACGAGGGCGGCAAGGGCGGCGCGGCGGGTGAGGGCGATCATGGCTCGGCTCCTTATCTTCGGCCTGTTACGGTCTATATCGACAATTCCGGCGGCGATTCCAACGAGGCATGCATGATCGAGACCGAAATCGACCCTTCGGTGAACGTCCTCGGCGGCGATCTTTCGCCCTGTTCGCAGGACCCGCTCACCGGCTTCTTCCGCAACGGCTGCTGCGATACGGCGGAGGCGGATCGCGGCTCGCACACCGTCTGCGCGGTGATGACGGCGGAATTCCTCGCCTTTTCGAAGGCGGCGGGGAACGACCTTTCGACGCCCATGCCGCAATTCGGCTTCCCCGGCCTGAAGCCGGGGGACCAGTGGTGCCTCTGCGCCGCGCGCTGGGAGGAGGCGCGGCGGGCGGGCCGGGCGCCGAAGGTGCGCCTCGCCGCGACGCACCGGCGCGCGCTGGAAATCGTGCGGTTGGAGCATCTCCGCGCCCATTCCGCCGACCTCAACTGAGCCGCCGGCTCAAAGGCCGGTCGGGCCGAGCAGCTCCATGCTCGGCATCAGGCCGAGGAGATGTTTGGAATAGTCGTGCTGCGGGGCGGCGAAGAGCTGTTCCGTCTCCGCCGTCTCGCAGATCGCGCCGTGGCGCATCACCGCCACCCGGTCGCACATCTGGCGGATCACCGGCAGGTCATGGCTGATGAAGAGCATGGTGAGGCCGAGCTCCTCCTGCAGGTCCTTTAGCAGGTTGAGGATCGTCGCCTGAACCGACACGTCGAGCGCGCTGGTCGGCTCGTCGCAGATGAGAATCCGCGGGCGGGAGGCGAGGGCGCGGGCGATGGAGATGCGCTGCCGCTGCCCGCCGGAGAATTCGTGCGGATAGCGGAGCGCGGCGGCGGCGCCGAGGCCCACATGGTCCAGAAGGTCGGCGACGACGCGTCGCGTCTCCTCCTCGCTTCCCGTCGTGCGGTAGAAGCGGATCGGCTCCGCGACGATGTCCAGCACCTTCATCCGCGAGTTGAGCGATGAATACGGGTCCTGAAAGATCATCTGGAGCGCGCGCCGCGCGCGCCGCGCCTCCGGCGCCCGCGGGTTCGTGACGACGTCCTGCCCCAGCACGCGGATCATGCCTGAATCCGGCCGGTAGAGCCCGGCGAGAAGGCGCGCGACCGTGCTCTTGCCCGAGCCCGATTCGCCGACGAGGCCGAAGGTCTCCCCCTCCCGGATCGTCAGGCTCACGTCGTTCACCGCCTTCAGCATCCGGCGGTTCTTCTTCAGGAGCGCCTTCTGGAGCACGAAGGAGAGGTTGAGATGCTCGATCTCGACCGCGACGCCGGTTCCTTTCGGGCTCTCGGAGCGGCCGAGCCAGTGATTGGCGATGTCGATCCGCCGCGCCGCGCTCGCGCCGCCCTCGATATAGTCCACGGAGGCGAAGCGATGCAGCTTCCGATCCGCCCGCGGCACGGCGGCGATCAGGCTCTTCGTGTATTCGTGCCGCGGCGCGCCGAGGATCTGCGCGACCGGCCCCTCCTCCACGATCTCGCCGCGATACATGACCGCCACCCGGTCCGCGATTTCCGCAATCACGCCGATATCGTGGGTGACGATGATGACGCCGAGCTTCCGCTCCCGGCACAGCGCCTTGATGAGGTCGAGGATCTGCGCCTGGATCGAGACGTCGAGCGCGGTGGTCGGCTCGTCCGCGATGATGAGGTCGGGGTCGCCGGCGAGGGCGAGGGCGATGACGACGCGCTGGCGCATGCCGCCGGAAAATTCGTGCGGCCATGACTTGAGCCGCGCCCGGGCCTCCCCGATTCCCACCTGCTGCAGCAGTTCCGCGGCGCGCGCGAGCGCCGCCGGGCCGCGGAGGCCGGTCGTCTTGGCGATGGTCTCCGCGAGCTGGTCGCCGATGGTCATCAGCGGGTTGAGGGAGGTTTGCGGGTCCTGGAAGATCATGCCGATCCGGTCCCCGCGGATGCGGCGCATCTCCGCCTCCGTGCGCCCGCGGATCTCCTCGCCCTCGAAGCGGACGGAGCCGGCGGAAACGCGGCCGGGCCGCTCCAGAAGGTCGATCACGGCGTTGCCGATGGTGGATTTTCCGGCGCCGGATTCGCCGACGAGGCCGACGACCTCGCCAGCGTTCACGACGAGATTGATGTTCCGCGCCGCCTCCACCGTGCCGCGCCTTGTCGGGAACTCGACCGAGAGGCCGCGCAGCTCCAGCAGCGGCGGGGCGGCGGGCGCCTTCGCCTCTGCGCGCGCCGCCGGCTCGCGGAGCGTGCGCCCGCTCGGCAGCATCACGGGGGGGAGGTCGCCGTCGCCGCTCATCTGAGTTTCGGGTTCAGGGCGTCGCGCATCCAGTCCCCCAGCAGGTTCACGGCGAAGACGAGGACGACGAGCGCGATGGCGGGGAAGAGCGTGATCCACCAGAGGCCGGAGAAGAGATATTCGTTGCCGACCCGGATCAGCGTGCCGAGCGAGGGCGTCGTCGGCGGGATGCCCTGGCCGAGGAAGGAGAGCGTCGCCTCAGCGATCACCGCCAGCGCGAGGCCGATGGTCGCGATCACGAGGACGGGGCGGAGCGTGTTCGGCAGGATGTGCCGCAGCATGATCAGCCAGCCCGGCAGGCCGATCACCCGCGCCGCCTGGACATATTCCTTCTGCGCCTCCACCAGCGTCGCCCCGCGGGCGACGCGGGCGAATTGCGGCCAGTCGGTCAGCCCGATGGCGATGATGACGACGTAGATCGCGAATTCCTCCCGGATTTCGGGCGGGAGGAAGGCCCGCCCGATCCCGTTGATGAGGATGGCGAGGAGGATGCCGGGAATGGTCAGCTGCACATCCGCAATCCGCATGATGACGGCGTCGAGCGCGCCGCCGACATAGCCCGCGATCACCCCGAGCCCGACGCCGAGCACCATGCCGAGCCCGACCGCCGCCATGCCGACGATGATAGAGAGCCGCCCGCCATAGAGGATGGTCGAGAGCATGTCCCGACCCTGATTGTCCGTCCCGAGCACATATTGCGCCTGCCCGCCCTCCACCCAGGCGGGGGGCAGCTTCCCGTCCCACAGCGAGATCTGCGCCGGGTCGAACGGGTTGAAGGGCGCGATCAGCGGGGCGGCGAAACAGGCGAGGATGGCGATGACGGTGAAGGCGGCGGCGATCATCGCCGAGGGCGTCGAGACGAAGGAGTGGAAGACGTCGCTTTCCCGCAGCCGCGCCCAGGCGGAGGGCGGCTTCGCGGCCGGGTCGACGCGGGGTTCGACGGCGCTCATGATCCGCCCATCCTGATCCTCGGGTCGATGACGAAATAGAGAATGTCCACGATCAGGTTGATCACCACGAAGAGGAGCGCGACGAAGACGAGATAGGCCGCCATGATCGGCACATCGACGAAATCAACCGCCTGGATGAACATGAGCCCGGTGCCCGGCCACTGGAACACCGTCTCCGTGATGACGGAGAAGGCGATGAGCCCGCCGATGTTGAGCCCGATGATCGTCACCACCGGAACCAGCGTGTTGCGGAGCGCGTGGACGAAGTTGATCGAGCGTTCGGAGAGGCCGCGGGCGCGGGCGAACTTGATGTAGTCGGTCCGCATCACCTCCAGCATCTCCGCGCGCACGAGGCGGAGGATCAGCGTGAGCTGGAAGAGCGAGAGCGTGATCGCGGGGAGGATGATGGAGCGCCAGCCGTCCACCGTCAGCAGCGAGGTCTTCCAGAAGCCGAGGTCCACCACGCCGCCGCGCCCGGACGAGGGCAGCCATCGGAGATGCACGGCGAAGAGATAGATGAGCCCGATGCCGATGATGAAGGTCGGCAGGCTCACCCCGATCAGCGAGGAGGAGAGGACGAGGCGCGAAATCCAGGAATCACGCCTTATGCCGGTATAGACGCCGAGCGATATGCCGAAGACGAGCGCGATGATCGCGGAGACGAAGACCAGCTCCAGCGTCGCCGGCAGCCGCTCAAGAATCAGGTCGTCCACCGGCTGCTTGATCCGGTAGGAGATGCCGAAATCGCCCGAAAGGATGTTCCCGACAAAGCGCGCGTATTGCACGAGGATCGGATCGTCCAGCCCGAGTTCGAGACGTATCTCCGCCCGCCGCTCCCGCGTCGCGTCCTGCCCGACCATGTTGTTGACCGGGTCGCCCACGAAGTTGAAGAGCGAGAAGGAAATGACGGAGACGACAGCCATCACGAGGACGGACTGCGCCAGCCGGCGGAGGATGAAGGCGAGCATGGCCGGGCGGGGTCGCGGGGCGCCGAGGGGCGCCCCGCAGGTCCGTTACTTCTTGACGACGAAGCGCGGGCGGAAGCTGTCATCCGCCCCGATCGGGATCTCGAACCCGTCGGAGATGCCCCAGGCGATGACCTGATGGTGGACGGGCGCATAGGGCGCCTCGGCCTTCACGATGTCCCAGGCCTCGGCCACCAGCGCGTCCCGCTTCTCCTCGTCCATCTCGGTGGCGATGAGGTCGGTGATCTCGTTCACCCGCGGGTTGGAATAGCCGGTGGCGTTCCAGGAGCCCTCGCCGTCGATCAGGTAGGCGAAGACGTAATGGCTGTCGAGCGTCGGCACGCCCCAGCCGAGGAGGTAGAAATCCGTCTGCCGGTTCTGGATCTTCGGGAAGTGCTGGGACTTGGAGACGGCTTCGAGATTGGCCTTGATCCCGATCCGCGCGAGCATGCCGACCGCCGCCTGGCAGATCTTCTCGTCATTGACGTAGCGGTCGTTCGGGCAGTCCAGCGTCACGGAGAAACCGTCCGGATAGCCGGCCTCGGCCAGCAGCGCCTTCGCGGCCTCGACGTTGAACTCGTAGGGCGCGTCGTTCTCCGGCGTGTTGCCGCGCACGCCCGGCGGGGTGATCATGCCGGTGGGGAAGGAAAGCCCCTCCATCACGACCCGCTTGATCGCCTCCTTGTCGAGCGCGTGGTTGACGGCGAGGCGCACCTTCGGGTCGGCGAAGGGGTTCTTGCCCTTCACGTCGGAGGAGCGAAGCTCGGGGCTCCCCAGGTCCATGCCGAAGAAGATCGAGCGCATCTGCGCGACGGTGGAGACGCCGAGCCCCTCGGTCGATTCGATGCGCGGCAGGTCCTGCAGCGGCGGGTCGAGCACGAAATCGACCTCTCCGGAAAGGAGCGCGGCGACGCGGGTCGCGGCGTTCTTGATCGGGCGATATTCGATCTTGTCGATGTTGCCGGGGAACTCGCTCCAGCCCCACCACTCGCCGTTCCGCTCCATCACCGTCAGCTCGTCCGGCGCGCGGGAGGCGAGGCGATAGGGGCCGGTGCCGTTGGCGTTCCGCACGGCGAAGGTCTCCTCCTTCGCGGCGTAGTCCTGCGGCATCTCCACGTTGTTGGCCTTGGCCCAGCCGGAATCCATGATGAAGAGCGAGGTGATCTCGTTCGGAAGGATCGGGTTCGGCCCGTCGGTGACGAAGCGCACCGTGTGGTCGTCGATGATCTCTATGTCCTTGATGGACTTGATCTGCTCCTTGTAGTCCGAGGCGCCGGACTGGGCGCGTCGGAAGGAGAAGGCGACGTCTTCCGCCGTGAAGTCGGAGCCGTCATGGAACTTCACGCCCTGGCGGAGCGTGAAGGTCCAGCCTTCGAGGTCGCCCTCCCATGAGGTCGCGAGCTCGGGCTGGAGCGCGAGGTTGTAGTCCCGCGTCACGAGGCTCTCGTAGATCTGGCCGTTCATCGAGATGGTCGGCCCCTCGTTCTGCGCGTGGGGGTCCATCGTCAGCGCGTCGCCCTGGCTGGTCCAGCGCAGGACATTTTCCGCCGAGGCGGGCGCGGCGGCGAGGGCCGCGGCGAGCGCGAGCGCGGATGCTCCCGTCAGGCTCCGGTGTTTCATCTTTCTCTCCTTGTCGGTTCGGCCCGCCTCGCGCACGGGGCGCGGGCATGCTCTGATCCCGATACTATGGGAAGCGCGGGGCGCGTCCAGCCCTGACGCGAAGGGAGGCGGCATGACGGATGTGAGCGTGGAGATGCTGGAGGAGGGGCGCGTCGCCCTCGTCCGGTTCGACCGGGGGACGAAGGCGAACGCGCTCTCCCTCTCCGCCATGCGCGCGCTGACGGAGACGGCGCTGAAGCTCGCGGAGGCGCCGGCGCTCTCCGCAATCGTGCTGGCGGGGGGCGCGAATTTCTCGCTCGGCTTCGACCTGAAGGACGGGGAGACGGCGGGCCTCTCCGCCCTGCCGCTGGCGGAGCGGCGGCTTCTTCTCCAGACGGGGCGGAAGATGTGCCGCGCCTGGGCGGAGCTCGAATGCCTCACGATCGCCGCCGTGCGGGGATGGTGCGTCGGCGGCGGCGTCGCGCTCGCCGGGGCGCTCGACCTTCGCGTGGCGGCGCCCGGCGCGGTCTTCTACGCGCCGGAGATCGAGCGGGGGATGAACATGTCCTGGGGCTCTGTCCCGCGGCTCACGGCGCTGGTCGGCCCGGCGCGGGCGAAGCGACTTCTGATCCTCGCGGAGCGCTGGGGCGCGGCGGAGGCGGAGCGGTTCGGGCTGGTGGACGAGGTGGCGGAGGATGCGGAGGCGGCGGCGCTCGCCCTTGCGGCCCGCGCCGCTTCGATGCCGCCCGTCCCGCTCCGGATGATCAAGCAGGCGGTGGAGGCCGCCGCCCTGCCGCTCGCCCATGCCGCAAGCTGGGCGGATTACGACCAGTTCGCGCTGGCGCAGACGGGGGACGACCACCGGGAGGGCGTCGCCGCCTTCGCGGAAGGGCGGAAGCCTCGGTTCACCGGGGGGTGAGGCCCCTGCGCGCTCCCCCTTCCCCCCTTGCGACGGAGAAAGGGGGGAAGGGGAGGGTGGGCGTGCGCGCTTCGCTGCAACGGCCCGCGCCTTGCGTCGCGCGGGGGTGGAGGCGCGCGCCTGCATCTTGTCGGGCATTTAACGCATTGCGGCGAATTCGCCACGTTAAATCGCGGTTAACGCCTCATCGGAACGGAGCGCCGTGCGCGGCGCGAATCCTCTCGATCTCCGCCCGTGCGCCGCGGATCAGCGGCAGGGCTGCGCCGCATTCCCCGTCAGAGGTGATGACGACGATGTTCTCGTCGTTCACCTGGTTGGCCGGGCCGGTATAGTTGAAGGAGCCGATCACCAGCGTCGCCTCGTCCACCACCATCATCTTGTGGTGCATCTTGTTGACGAGGCCGTGGACCTTCGGCACGCGCATCAGGTCCGCCCCGCATTCGAGCAGGCCCTTGGACGCGGCCCAGGCCTGGTTCGCCTGCATTCCGTCCATCACGCCCGAAACCGCCACGCCGGCGCGCATCGCCATTTTCATCGCGTCGTCGATCGCGCTCGACTGGGCGAAGGTGAAGATGGCGAAGTCGATCCGCTCCCGCGCCTTGTTGATCCGCTTCGCGATTTCCATTTCGGGGCTGTGCTCCGGCGCGAAGCAGACCTTGAAGCGCACGCCGTCCACCACGAATTCCGGCGGATGATCCCTCGCCGCCGAATGGCGCCCGAAGGTTCCCTTCGCGATCTCGGCGAATTCCTGGGAATAAATCTTCGCCATCGCGGGCGAATTGACCGTGATGACGTGGTTGAGGTTGCCGCCGGAGGGCGAGCGGCCCACCCCGGTCGGCGTGAAGTTGGTGGAGCCGGTCAGGACGGCGGTGCCGTCCCGCACGATGAACTTCTGGTGGAAGATGTCCGGGTTGAAGTCCGCCCGGACCCAGACGGTCGCGCGCATCGCGGCGGCGGCGAGGAGGCGGTTCTCCTCCTCCGGGCCCTTCGACTCGAAGGCCTCGGCGACGCTCGCGGGCCGACGCCCGGCATGGAGATAGTCCGCCTCCAGCACGAGCCGCACCCGGACCCCGCGCTCGATCTCCGCCCGGAGGATCGCCTCGGCGATGGGGCGGCTCTCCAGCTCCTGCACTGCGATGTCGAGCCGGCTTTCCGCACCGTCGATGAAGTCGACGATGGCGGCTTCGAGGTCGTCGAGGCCCGGCGCGGCGCTGTCCGGGCCGAGATGGAAGCGGATATGGTCTCCGACGGCGATGGGCATGGGGCGCTCCGGGGCGGGTTGCGGCCCTTAGCCTAGCACGTCGCGGCGGCCGTTGCGCCTATCTCCCCGCGCGCGCGTGAAAGACGAAGCCGAGGAAGTTCAGCAGCACCTGCGCGGCGAGGATCGCCGTGACGCCGGAGCGGTCATAATCGGGGGCGACCTCGACGAGGTCGATACCGACCACGTCATGCGCCGCCGCGACGCCCTGGAGGATCTCCAGCACCTCGTAATAGAGGAAGCCGCCATGGCTCGGCGTGCCGGTTCCGGGGGCGATGGAGGGGCAGAAGGCGTCTATGTCGATGGTGACGTAGAGCCGCGCGCCCTCCGGCAGGCGATCCAGCACGCCCGCCGTTCCGAGGCGGCGGACCTGGCGGACGGAGAGGATGTCCGCCCCCATCATCCGCGCCGCCTCGTACCCCTCCCGCGCGGTGGAGGAGACGTTGCGGATGCCGAGCGAGGTGATCCCGGTGACGTAATCCCGCTCCGCCGCGCGGCGCATCGGGTTGCCGTGGCCGTGGCGCACGCCGTGCCGCTCGTCCACGAAGTCGAGATGCGCGTCGATCTGGAGAATGTGGATCGGCCCCTCCCCGTCAAAGGCGCGGATGCAGGGAATGTTGACCGAGTGATCCCCGCCGATCACCACAGGCAGCGCCCCGGCGGCGAGGGCGGCGCGCACGCCGGCCTCGATGTTCGCGTGGCTCTGCTCCGTGTCGGTGTGGACGATGTCCGCGTCCCCCATGTCTACGATGGAGACTTCGGGTCCGAGATAGACCGCGTCGTCCTCATGGTCATAGGCGCCGGCATGGCCGAAGGAGAAGAGCGTCGAGGCCTCCCGCACCGCGCGGGGCCCGAACCGGGCGCCGGCGCGATACTGCGTCCCCATGTCGAAAGGCGCGCCGAGGATCGCGACATCGGCGTCGAGCGCGGACCAGTCGGGCTCGTAAGGCTTCTTCGCGAAGGTCGCGATGCCGACGAAGGGCAGATTCAGGCGGCCGGAGTCGTAGGAATGGGTCATGGGCGCTCCTGGGGGCGGAAATCCTCGAGCCGCTTCCAGTCCAGCGGCAGACCCTCCGGCGGGCGGAGCCGGAGGTCGTTGGTCACGAAGGTCCCGCACCCGGCCTCCAGCGCGGCGGCGACATGCAGCGCGTCCGGCAGGCGGAGGCCGGACCGGGCGCGGAGCCGCGCCGCGCTCTCGATCACGGGGCGGGAGACGGGGCGCGCCTCGATCGGGGAGGCGGGGGAGAACATCTCCAGATAGAGCGCCACCCTGTCCTCCCGACCGAGCCGGATCGGCAGCGGCAGAAGCTCTGCGAGCGTCAATTCCGAGGTGACGAAGACGCAGTCCCCGTCATCGGCCGCGCCGAAGAGCGCATCCAGCGCAGGCCTGAGCGGGGAGCTGGATTCCGCCTCGACAGAGTAGATGAAGATGTTGGCGTCGAGATAAAGGCGCTGCGCCATGCCGCGCTACCGCTCCCACTCGTCCCGCATCGCGCTGATCTGCGCCTCGGGGCTCTCGCCCGAGAGCGGCGCCCCGCCGGCGCCGATGAAGGACCGGAGCGGCCGCTCCGGCCCCTCCGCGCCCCTCCGTTCCAGATAGCGCCGGTGCGAGATGACGACGGCGTAGGGCTCGCCGTTCTTCAGGATCGTCACGTCCTCGTGCTGGCTCTCGGCCAGAACGGCGCCGAGCCGGTTCTTCGCTTCCCTCGCGGTGAACGTGGCCATCGGCGCCTCCCTTTCAGGAAGCCAATGTAGCTACCGCGCCTCTCCCTGTCATCCCCCGCCGGGGGCGGCGGCTCAGCGGCAGGGGCAGCCATAGGTGTTGGCGCGCTTGGCGCCCGGGTGCCTGTCTTCAAATGTCGCTCCCGCCGTGCAGGCGGATAGAAGGGCGAGTGCGGAGAGGGCGACAGCAATGCGGGAAACGCGGCGGAACATGGGGGACTCCGAGGTTGCACCCCCGAAAGATAGGGGCGCGCCGCGCCTCGCCGCCTTCACGATCCGGTGAAACCTGTGCGCGAGAGGCGCCGCAGGCTACGCCTCCGGGTTGATCGGCCGGTTCGCCGTCCAGTCCCATGTCCCGCGGTCGCGCTCCTCCACCGCCCGCTTCCAACCGACGGCCTCCGCCCGCGCCTTGAAGTTCAGGCCCTCCGGCGAGTGCCGCGTGATCCCGTCGAGGATCGTGGCGAGGCGCTGCGTCTCGTTCAGGCCGAGCGCCTCCACCGCCTGGTTGACGACCATCTTCTGCATGACGAGCTGGTTGACCGGAACGGTGGCCATCCGCGCCGCGAGCGCCTCCACCCGCGCGTCCAGCTCCGCCTCGGGGACGGCTTCGAGCACGAGGCCCATCGCCGCCGCCTCCCGCCCGGTGATCTTGTCCCCGGTGAAGAGCATCCGCTTCGCCTTTTCCGGGCCGAGCCGGTAGACCCACATCGCCGTCGTCGGGCAGCCCCAGACGCGGGTGGGCATGTAGCCGATCTTCGCCTCCTCCCCCATCACGATCATGTCGGCGCAAAGCGCGATGTCGGAGCCGCCGGCCACTGCGTAGCCGTGGACCTTGCAGATCACCGGCTTCAGGCAGCGGAAGATCGACATGAATTTCTGCGTGTTGGCCCACATGAAGGCGTAGTCCTTCATCGGGTCCCAGGGCATGTCCTGCGTCGCCTGCCCGTTCCCGTTGCCCTCGGCGTAGTATTTGAGGTCATAGCCCGCGCAGAAGGCGGGGCCGTTCCCCGAGAGGATGACGACATGCACGCCAGGGTCCGCCTCCGCCGCCTTGATCGCGGCTTCGAGGAGCCCCGGCAACTCGTCGTCGATGGCGTTCATCGCCTCCGGACGGTTGAGCGTGACGCGGCCGATCCGGCCGTCGCGTTCGAAGATGACCTTGGGCATGGGCGCCTCCTTGCATCACTCGGGAAAGCCGGCCTCGCGCAGGGCCGCCTCAACGGCGGTCCAGAGCCGTTGGTCGGATTTCAACGTATCGCGCGTGACCGCCATGTACCGGCTGATCCGGAAGGACGGGTGGATTTCATCGTGCCGGCGCCGTGTCTTCTGCGCCTCTTCCGTCATTCCGAGTTTCTGGCAGGCGAGAACGCGATAGAGCAGCATCACCGTGGCGCGCGGGTTCATCGAAAGCCCGCGCGAGGAATAATCGAGCACTTTCTCGAAGTCGCCGATGATGACATGCGCGAGGCAGAGCGCGACATAGGCGCGGAAGGCCAGAGGGTCGCGCGGGCTGAGGCGCAGTCCGGTCTCGGCCTTGCGCACGGCGGCCTCGGCGTCGCCCCTGTAGACCGACATGAAGCTCGAGGATATCCAGGCCCAGGCGAAACTCGGGCAGCGCGTCGTCGTCTCCTCCAGCAGCCTCAGCGCCCGCTCGTGCGCGGCGTCGAGAAAGCCGATCGAATAGCCGGCGAAGGCCGCCACCTCCGGATCGGACCCGTCGAGTTCGAGCGCTCGCCGCGCGAGGCGACGGCCGACTTCATGCGTCTCCTCCGTGGTCAACGCGCCGAACATGTGGCCGATCGTCGTCAGCCAGGCCCTCAGCGCCATGGCCTTGGCGTAGCCCGGAGCCGCC
Organism: Alphaproteobacteria bacterium; assembly: GCA_030429105.1. Classification (GTDB taxonomy): domain Bacteria; phylum Pseudomonadota; class Alphaproteobacteria; order Rhodobacterales; family Rhodobacteraceae; genus Pikeienuella. The sequence goes on along the minus strand of JAUIDE010000054.1, from coordinate 11,597 downwards.
GCCTCGGCCTTCGCCAGCAAGTCCCATGCCTCTTCGATGCGGGAGCGGTTCAGCGCGTCCTGCGCGCGGAGATAGAGGTCATAGGCGTCGAGGTTCTCCGGCCGTTTCCGGAGCCCTCGCGCGATCTCCGCGCTCCTGATCTCCGGCGCGATGGCGGCGGCGACCTCGCCGGCGATCCGGTCCTGAAGATCGAACACGTCCTCCGCGCCGCCGTCGAACCGCTCCGCCCAGATGTGCTTGCCCGTCTCCGCATCGACGAGCTGGCCTGTCACCCGCAGGCGCGCGCCGCCGCGCCGGACGCTCCCTTCGAGCACATAGCGCACGCCAAGCGCGCGGCCGACCTCGCGCACGTCAACGTTCAGCCCCTTGTAGGTGAAGGAGGAGTTTCGGGCGATGACGAAGACCGACGGCACATGCGCGAGCGCAGAGATGATCTCTTCAGTCACTCCATCTGCGAAATAGTCGTCCTCCGCGGCGGCGGACATGTTCGCGAAGGGCAGGACGGCGACGGAGGGCTTGTCGGGCAGCGCCAGCGCCGGGGCCGGCGCGAGGGCGGTGGCGGCGCCGAGCGTGAAGACGTGGACGGGTTTCACGATGTTCTTCAACTCCCGAAGGCCCGCATCCGCGAAAGCGAGGTCGAGTTTCCCCTCAATATCCTCCCGCACCCGCGCGGAGATGGCGACGCCGCCGGGCGGCGCCAGCGCTTCCAGCCGCGCGGCGACGTTGACGCCGTCGCCCAGCACGTCCTCCCCGTCGATCACGATGTCGCCGACATGGACGCCGATGCGAAAGAGGAGGCGGCTCTCCTCGGCCTGCGCGGCGTTCCGCTCCGCCATCAGCTTCTGCGCCGTGTCGGCGCAGGAGACGGCGTCCACCACCGAGCCGAATTCGGCGAGGAACCCGTCTCCCGTCCCCTTCACGATCCGCCCCGAATGGAGCCCGATCACCGGCTCCATCGCGCCGATATGGCCCTTGAGCGCGCGGATCGCCGCCTCTTCGTCCCGCCCTGCGAAGGCGGAGAAGGAGACTGCGTCCGCGGCGAGGATCGCGGCGAGGCGACGTTTCATGCGTTGAGCGCCTCCTCCGCCGTTCGCGTCGCGGCTTTCCCGTCAGCTCTAGTTACATGTGCGACGCGCCGGTGTCTCCCTCGCTGACGCCGCTTGGCCGATCGTCGGCGGTTCAAAGCCGCACCACCCGCCCCCCCGCCGCCGCCGCGTCCGCCTCGTCATGCGTCACCTGCAGAACCGGCACCCCCTCCCGCCGCGCCGTGTCGAAGACGAGCGCGCGGATCTGGCCGCGCAGCGCGGCGTCGAGGCGGGAGAAGGCCTCGTCGAGGAGGAGCGCGGCGGGCTCGGAAAGGAGCATCCGCATCAGCGCCGCCCGCGCCTTCTGCCCGCCGGAAAGCGTCGCCGGGTCCCGCTCCGCCATGCCTTCCAGCCCGGCCTCGGCGAGCGCCCGCTCTACCCGCGCGCGCCGCGCGGCGCGGCCCTTCACATGCGGGCGGAGGCCGAAGGCGAGGTTCGCGCCGACCGAGAGATGGGGGAAGAGCAGCTCCTCCTGAAAGAGGATGCCGATCCGCCGCGCCTCGGGCGGCAGCGCCGTCATGTCCCGCCCATCGAGCAGCACGCGGCCCGCGACGGAGAAGCCCGGCGGCGGCGCGCCGGCGATGACGGAGAGGAGGGTGGACTTGCCGGAGCCCGAGGGGCCCATCACCGTCAGCGCTTCGCCCGGCTCGATCAGCGCGTCGAGCGCGACGAGGCGCCGGCCTTCCCGCGCGATCTCCAGCCGCTCCAGCCGCAACCCCCGCTCACCCATCTCGGAGCCCCGCGCGGTTCCGCCAGGCGATGCGGGGGATCAGCGCCGCGGCGAGGAAGGGGGCGAGCGCCGCCGCCGTCTGCGCCAGGGACCAGATGGCGATGGCCCGCCTGTCCCCCCCGGCGGCAAGGGCGACGGCCTCGGTCGTCACCGTCCGCACCGCGCCGCCGCCGATCAGCAGCGTGGGGAGATATTGCCCGACGGAGGCCGCGAAGCCGACCGCTGCGGCGGTCAGCGCCGGGCGCAGCAGCATCGGCAGCCGCACCGCGAAGAGCGCGCGCCCCGGCCCTGCGCCGAGCGTGCGCGCGACGAGCGCCTGCCGCGCGTCCCATTCCCTCCAGGGCCCGGCGAGCGAGAGAAAGACGTAAGGAAGCACGAAGAGCGCGTGGGCCGCGATCACCGCGCCCCGCCCTCCATCCAGCCCGGCGGCGAGCGCCAGCGTCTGCAACCCGGTCAGGAAGGCGACCTGCGGAACGATCAGCGGCAGGTAGAGGAGCCAGAGCGCCCGGCCCGAGGGCGCGAGCCCGTGGCGGCTTTCCGCCTCGAGGCAGGCGATGGTCAGAAAGAGCGAAAGCGCCGTGGCGGCGGCGGCGATGAGCAGCGTCTCCGCCATCGGCGCGGCGAGCGCCGGGCCGTGGCGCATCCAGGAGCGGAGCGTCGGCCCCTCCGGCAACGCGTCCGGAAAGGGCCAGAGCCCGGCGAAGGACCAGATTGCGAGCCCCCCGAGCCCGGCGAACACCGCCCCCGCCGAGAGCGCGGCGAGCGCGAGGCCGAGGAGGCGGAGCCAGCCCTCCATCGCCCCCCCGCCGCGCCCCCCGCCCTCGACCCAGCGGCGGCCGAGCGCCGCGACCGCCTTCTCCAGCCCGAACCAGAACAGGAGCGCGGCGGCGACGAGCCCGAGCTGCAGCATCGCCCCCGCCGCCGCGCGAAAGCGGAGCGAAAGGTCCGGGTCGTTCATCCAGCGCACGACCTGCACGGAGAGGGGCGGCGGCGCGCTCGGCCCGAGGATGATCGCCATGTCCACCACCGACATCGAATAGGCGAGCACGGCCAGAACCGGCAGCCGTATCTGCCTGTAGACGCGGGGAAAGACCGTCTTGAACCATCCCGTCAGCGGCGCATAGCCGAGCGCGCGGGCGACGGCCTCGCTTTTCGCCGGCTGCGCCTGTGGCAGCGCGGCGAGCGTCATCAGGAAGAGGAACGGAATCTCCTTCGCCACGAGACCGAGGATGAGGGAGAGGCCCCACGGGTCCTGCACGATCAGGAGATCGGGCGGTCGCTCCCATCCCGTCGCCCAGGGCGAGAGGGCGCGGGCGATCCAGCCCGAGGGCGCGATGAGGAAGGCGAGGCCGAAGGCCGCCGCCGCGTGAGGCACGGAGAGGAGCGGGGAGAGCGCCCGCTCCAGCGCCCGGAAGGCGCGCGAGCCGCGCCAGCCCGCGACGATCAACATGACCGCGAGGAGCGAGATCGCCGTCGCCGCCAGCCCGACGAGGACGCTGAGAGCGACCGCGCGCGGGAGGTCGGGCCAGGCGAAGAGCTCCCGGAAGGGCAGGGCGCTCAGCCGCTCCCCGCCGAGCGCGGGCATGTAGCCGAGCGAGGGCGCGGCAACGCCGAGGAACCCGGCGGAGACCGGCAGGAGCAGCAGCGCGACCGTCAGCGCCGGCGCGAGCGGCGGAAGCCGCGAGGCCCGCCCCGCCGCCGCCGTCACCATCCTCTCACCGGGCGGAGCCGTAGCGCTTCGCCCAGTCCTCTTCCAGCCGGACCATCCAGCTCGGATGCGGCTCCGGCAGGATCGGCCCCAGCGCCTCGGGCGGCAGCGAGGCCTCCCCCCGCGCGAAGCCATCGAAGCGCGCGCGGTCCTCCGCAGAGAGCCGGTCCATCGCCAACACCGTCATCCCGCCCCAGATCGCCGGGTCCTGCTTCCGGGCCTGCGCCTCCGGCGACATCAGGAAGTTGGCGAGGACCATAGCCGCCGCCGCGTCCCCCGCATTGTAGGGAATGGCGAGGAAGTTGGCGTTGCCGATGGATCCTTCCTCCAGCACGAAGCTCCGGACGCTTTCGGGAAGCTGGAAGTTCGCCACCGCGTTCGCCGCCTCGTTCGGGTTGAAGCTGAAGGCGATCTCCGTCTCCCCGTCCGCGAGAAGCTGGATCAGCCGCGGCCCGCTCTGCGGCCAGGCGGCGCCGCCGCGCCAGAGATGGGGCGTCAGCGCGTCGAGCCAGGCCCAGAGCGGCGCTGTCGCCGCCTCGTAGTCCGACTCGTCCACCGGCGCCTGAAGCCGCGCCCGGTCAGGCGTCAGGGCGATCAGCGCCTGCTTGAGGAAGGTGGAGCCGAGGAAATCCGGCGGCTGCGGATAGGCGAAGCGGCCCGGATTGGCCTTCGCCCAGTCGAGCAGGGCGGGGATGGAGCGCGGCGGCTCCGGCAGCCGGGCGGAATCGTGGAAGAAGACGATCTGCGCCATGTCCCACGGCGCCTCGTAGCCTTCGGTCGGGATGGTGAAGTCGAAGGCGACGGCCGGGTTCGCGACCGGGTCCACGAGCGACCAGTTCGGCAGGCTCTCCGCCCAGGGGCCAAAGAGGAGGCCCTGCTCCTTCATCTCGGCGAAGTTCTCGCCGTTGATCCAGATGAGATCGACCGCGCCGCCCGAATCCCGCCCCGCCGCGCGCTCCGCGATCACCCGGCTCACCGCATCCGCCGTGTCCGCGAGCGGGACATGGACGACGCTGAAGCCGTGACGCCGCCCCGCCTCCGCCGCCGCCCAGGCGATGTAGTCGTTGATCGTGGCGGAGCCGCCCCAGGCGTGCCAGTGCACCTCCTGCCCCTTCGCCGCTTCGAGGACGGCGGGCCAGTCCGCCGGGTTCGGCGCCTGGGCCGCCGCGCCCGCGGCGAGCGCCGCCGCGGCGAACAATCCGGTCGCGATGGTCCTCATCTTCTGTTCCTCCGCCGAAGTCTTCAGCCGGGCTTCCTCGTCGGGCGCACCGTCGCCCAGCCTGACCGCCCGAGGCAAGCCGCTCCGCGAAGACGGCGCCGGAATTGTGAGCGCCGCGCGCCGGGGCGGCACCGGCGATGCGTCTGGCGCCCCGACAACAAATTACATATGCTGCATGTAATACTGACCGGAGGCTGCCATCGATGCGCCAGCAAGAAGAAAGAGGCGCTCGCGCGCATCCGCCCGGAGTGCGGGCGTGATTCCCCCGGGGATGATCGACCGGCTCGGCCCGCTCTCCGCGCTGCCGGCGCCGCTCAGGGACGAGGTCGCGAGGCGCAGCGCCTATGTCCGCGTTCCGGCCGGCTCGGTCGTCTTCTCCTCCGGGCAGGAGGCGGCGAATCTGCTTTTCGTCCTCTCCGGCGGCGTCCGCGTGAGCCAGACTTCGGAATCGGGGCGGGAGGTGGTGCTCTACCGAGTCTCGGCTGGCGAAAGCTGCGTGATGACGACCGCCTGCCTCCTCGCCGGCGCGCCGTATTCCGCGGAGGGCGTGGCGGAGACGGATGTGGAGGCGGTGGCGATCCCGCAATCCGTGTTCGACGACCTTGCAGGCCGCTCGTCCGCCTTCCGCGCGATGATCTTTGAGGCCTATGCCCGGCGCCTGACGGACCTTTTCCAGGTCATCGACGACGTGGCCTTCGGGCGGGTGGACATCCGCCTCGCCCAGCGCCTCGTCGCGCTGGCGGCGGGGGAGGACGAGCTGCGCGTCACCCATCAGCAGCTCGCCGCGGAGCTCGGCACGGCGCGGGAGGTCGTCTCCCGCCAGTTGCAGGAATTCCAGCGCCGCGGCTGGATCGCACAATCCCGCGGGCGGATCGAGATAGCGGACCGGGCCGGCCTCGCGCGCCTCGCCGGGGCCTGAAGGCCGTGGCGCCCGCGACGCGGCGCCGCGCCTTCCGCCCTACGGTGACTTCGTCACAGAAGCCGGGGCGCAAGCCTCCTATCTCCAGTTCTAGCTTGTAGAAACGACGCTCCGGAGGAAACGGGAATGACCAACTATCCGCTGAACATCGAGACCCGCCCCGAGGTCGAAGGCTTCTTCGACGAGGCGACGAACACGATCAGCTACATCGTGAAGGACCCGAACTCGAACGCCTGCGCCATCGTCGACAGCGTGATGGATTTCGACCAGGCCGCCGGGCGCATCACCTTCGAGCACGCCGACATGCTGATCGCTAGGGTGCGGGAGCGCGGCCTGACGCTCGACTGGATCATCGAGACCCATGTCCACGCCGACCATCTCTCCGCCGCGCCCTATATCCAGGAGCGCCTCGGCGGGCAGGTCGGCATCGGCGCCAACATCCTCGTGGTGCAGGAGACTTTCGGGAAGATCTTCAACGAGGGCACCGAGTTCCAGCGGGACGGCAGCCAGTTCGACCGGCTCTTCAACGACGGGGACACGTACAAGCTCGGCTCGATGACCTGCTTCGCCATGCACACGCCCGGCCACACGCCCGCCTGCATGACGCATGTGATGGGCGACGCCGCCTTCGTGGGCGACACGCTCTTCATGCCGGATGGAGGCTCCGCCCGCGCCGACTTTCCGGGCGGCGACGCCGGGACGCTCTATGACAGCATCCAGCGTGTGCTCGCCCTGCCGGAAACCGTGCGCCTCTTCATGTGCCACGATTACGGCCCGAACGGGCGGGACATAAGCTGGGAGACGACGGTTGCGGACGAGAAGGCGCACAACATCCATGTCGGCGCCGGCAGGACACGGGAGGAATTCGTGAAGATGCGCGAGGCGCGGGACGCGACGCTCGGCATGCCGAAGCTCATCCTCCCCTCGCTCCAGGTCAACATGCGGGGCGGCGAGGTGCCGACGGATGCGGACGGCCGCCAGATGCTGAAACTGCCCGTCAACGCGCTCTGAGCGGCGCGAAGGGAGGAAACCGACATGGACATCCGCAGGGTCGCCGACGAGATCTCCGTCAGCCCGCAGATCGCCGCCGCGGATGTCGCGGCGATCGGGGAGGCGGGGTTCCGCACCATCATCTGCAACCGGCCGGACGGGGAGGGCGCGGACCAGCCGACCTTCGAGGAGATCGAGGCCGCCGCCCGCGCCGCCGGGCTCGAGGCGCATTACATCCCCATAGCCGGCGGCATCGTTCGGGACGAGGACGCGGCGGCCTTCGCCCGCGCGCTCCGCGAGGCGCCGGGGCCGATCCTCGCCTATTGCCGCACCGGCACGCGCTCCGCCACGCTCTGGTCGCTGGCGGAGGCGAAGCGCAGGCCCCTGCCGGAGATCCTCGGGGCGACGGCGGCGGCAGGCTATGACATGGCCGGGGTCGCCCGGCGCATCGCCAATGGCGGCAAGACGCCGACCGATACGGGCGACGCCTCCTTCGACGTCGTCATCGTCGGCGGCGGCGCCGCCGGCGTCTCCGTCGCCGCGAGCCTGAAGGCGCGGAAGCCGGGGCTCGATATCGCCGTCATCGACCCGGCGGACATCCACTATTACCAGCCCGGCTGGACGATGGTGGGCGCCGGCGTCTTCGAGGCGGCGGAGACGGCGCGGACGATGGGCTCGCTGATCCCCCCTGGGGTCCACTGGATCAAGTCCGCCGTCGCCGCCTTCGAACCCGCCGCGGATGCGGTGATCCTCGACGGTTGCCGCGTGGTGAAATACGGGCGCCTCGTCGTCTGCCCCGGGCTCAAGCTCGACTGGGCGAAGGTGGAGGGGCTGGAGGAGACGCTGGGCCGCAACGGCGTCACCTCCAACTACCGCTACGACCTCGCGCCCTATACCTGGAAGCTGGTGCAGGGGCTGAAGCGCGGCCGCGCGCTCTTCACCCAGCCGCCCATGCCGATCAAATGCGCCGGCGCCCCGCAGAAGGCGCTCTACCTTTCCGCCGATCATTGGCGGCGGACGGGCGCGCTGAAGGACATCGAGATCCGCTTCCGCAACGCCGGCGGCGTGCTCTTCGGGGTGAAGGATTATGTGCCCGCGCTGCAATCCTATATCGACCTCTACGGCGCGAAGCTGGATTTCTTCCACAACCTCGTCGCCATCGACGGGCCGGCCCGGAAGGCGACCTTTGAGGTCAAGCGGCCCGATGCGGCGCCGGAGCGGGTGGAGACGGAATTCGACATGATCCATGTCTGCCCGCCGCAGACGGCGCCGGATTTCATCCGCGTCTCGCCGCTGGCGGATGCGGCGGGCTGGGTGGACGTGGACCAGAGCACGCTCCGCCACAAGACCTTCGCCAACATCTGGGCGCTCGGCGACGTGATGAACGCCCCGAACGCCAAGACGGCCGCCGCCGCGCGGAAGCAGGCGCCCGTCGTGGCCGAGAACATCGCCGCCGACATCGCGGGGCGCGAGGCGGCGGCGCAATATGACGGCTACGGCTCCTGCCCGCTGACGGTGGAGCGCGGGCGCATCGTGATGGCGGAATTCGGCTATGGCGGCGTGCTGAAGCCGAGCTTTCCGCGCTTCCTGATCGACGGGACGAAGCCGAGCCGCCTCGCCTGGCTGCTGAAGGAGAAGATGCTGCCGCCGATCTACTGGAAAGCGATGCTGCGCGGCCGCGAATGGATGGCGAAGCCGGAGAAGATCAGCGCCGCCGCGCGCTGACCGGGCCCGAAGAAAGGGCCGGAGGCCGCATGAAACCCTTGAGCCGCTATCTCCCCATTCTCGACTGGGGCCGCGCCTATGACCGCGGCGCCCTGACGAACGACCTCGTCGCGGCGCTCATCGTCACGATCATGCTGATCCCGCAATCGCTGGCCTATGCGATGCTCGCGGGCCTGCCGCCGGAGGCCGGGATCTACGCCTCGATCGCGCCGATCCTGCTCTATGCGGTCTTCGGATCGAGCCGGGCGCTCGCCGTCGGCCCGGTCGCCGTCGTCTCGCTGATGACGGCGGCGGCGCTCGGGCAGGCCGTGGCGGAGACGGGGGCGGACTACGCCGCCGCGGCGCTCACCCTCGCCGCGCTTTCGGGCGGAATGCTGCTGGCCTTCGGGCTCTTCCGCCTCGGCTTCATCGCCAATTTCCTTTCCCACCCGGTGATCGCCGGCTTCATCACCGCCTCCGGCGTCCTGATCGCGGCGAGCCAGCTGAAGCATATCCTCGGCGTGAAGGCGTCGGGCGGGACGCTCCCCGAAATGCTCGCGGGGCTCTTCGCCGCCTTGCCGGAGACGAACCCGATCACCCTTGCCATCGGCGCGGGGGCGACAGCCTTCCTCTTCTGGGTGCGGAAGGGGTTGAAGCCGCTCCTCGTCCGTCTCGGCCTCCGCCCGCGGCTCGCCGATCTCGTCGCGAAGGCTGGCCCGGTGGCGGCTGTGGCGGCGACGACGCTGCTCGTCGCCGGTCTCGGACTCGAGGCGCAGGGCGTCGCCGTCGTCGGCGCCGTGCCGCAGGGCCTGCCGCCGCTCGCCATGCCGGATCTCTCGCTCGTCCTCGTCACGGCGCTGCTCGCTCCGGCGGCGCTCATCTCGCTGATCGGCTTCGTCGAATCCGTCTCCGTGGCGCAGACGCTGGCGGCGAAGAAGCGGCAGAGGATCGACCCGGATCAGGAGCTGATCGGCCTCGGCGCCGCCAATCTCGGCGCCGCCTTCACAGGCGGATACCCCGTGACGGGGGGCTTCGCGCGCTCCGTCGTGAACTACGACGCGGGGGCGGAGACGCCGGCCGCGGGCGCCTTCACGGCGGTGGGCCTCGCCGTCGCCGCCGTCGCGCTCACGCCGCTCATCTTCCACCTGCCGACGGCGACGCTGGCGGCGACGATCATCGTCGCCGTGCTGAGCCTCGTGGATTTCTCCATCCTCCGCCGTTCGTGGACCTATTCGAAGGCCGATTTCGCGGCGGTGAGCGCGACGATCCTCCTCACACTCGGCTTCGGCGTGGAGGCCGGCGTCTCCGCCGGGGTCGCCTTCTCCGTCGCGCTCCACCTCCTCAAGACCTCGCGCCCGCATGTGGCGGAGGTCGGGCTCGTTCCCGGAACGCAGCATTTCCGCAACATCCTCCGCCACAAGGTGGAGACGGACCCGGCGATCCTGACGCTGCGGGTGGACGAAAGCCTCTTCTTCGCCAACGCCCGCTTCCTCGAGGACATGGTGCAGGACCGGGTGGCGGAGGGCTGCGCCGTGCGCCATGTCGTCCTCATGTGCTCGGCGGTGAACGAGATCGACTTCTCCGCGCTCGAAAGCCTCGAGGCGATCAATCTGAGGCTCAAGGACATTGGCGTCGGCCTCCACCTCTCGGAGGTGAAGGGGCCGGTGATGGACCGTCTGAAGCGCAGCCATTTCCTGGAGGCGCTGAACGGTCGCGTGTTCCTCTCGCAATATGACGCCTGGATCGCGCTCTGCGGCGGGGCGCCCGCGCGCGCGGCCTGATTTCCGGCGCGGCGTTGACGGGCGCCGCCCGATGGGGGATTGCTCTTTGGCGTCCCGCGAGATCGAGGAGCAGCCCGGCCGATGAATGCGCAACCGCCCCGCCCCGCCTTCGCCGGCTGGCTGTCTGAGACGAACGACATCACCGCGCGCTTCCTCGCCGCCGGCGGCGTGCCCGGCCTTATCAACCTCGCCGGAGGCCTGCCCGCGCCTGAGACCTATCCGGGCGAGGTGGTCGCCGCGCTCGCCGCCGAGGCTGCGCGTGAGAGCGCGGAGACGTTGGCCTATGGCCCGATCCAAGGCCTCCCCGCGCTCCGCGACGCTGTCGCCGCCCGCTTCTCGACGCAGGAAATGGCGCTGGGGCGGGAGAACGTGCTCATCACGACCGCGGGTATGCAGGGCCTCAGCCTCGTCGGGCAGGTCCTGATCGAGCCGGGGCAGATCGTCGCCTGCCAGTCCCCCGCCTATCTCGGCGCACTCGACGCCTGGCGCCCGCGGCGGCCTGCGTGGCGGCCGATCTTCCCCGAGCGGAACGGGTTCGACGCGGAGGCTGCGCTTGCCGGCGCGCAATTCGGCTATGTCGTGCCGAACTTCTCCAACCCGACGGGGCGGCTCGTCGGTCTCGAACGGCGCCGCGAGCTCGCGGAGGCGGCGGAGGCGACGGGGACATGGCTGGTGGAGGATGATCCCTACGGCGCGCTCTACTACGATTCCGAGCCGCTGCCGCGCATTCTCTCCCTTTCCGGCGCGCTCCGCCCCGGCCGCTATCGCGGCCCGGTCGTCTATCTCGGCACCTTCTCGAAGGAGATCGCCCCCGGCCTCCGCATCGGCTGGGCCATCGCCGCGCCGGAGATGATCGAGGCGCTCGCCGCGGCGAAGCAGGGGGCGGACATGTGCACGAGCCCGCTGACGCAAAAGATCGCGCTCCGCGCGCTGGAGACGGGCCTGCCGGAGGCGATCCGCCCCGGCCTCCTCTCGCTCTACGCGAAGCGGCGGGATGCGCTGGCCGCCGCGATGGCGGCGCATCTCGCGGACCTCTTCGACTGGGAGGTTCCGGTCGGCGGCATGTTCCTCTGGGCGACGGCGAAGGACCCGGCCTTCAACACGGACCGGCTCTTCGAGGCGGGGCTGGAGGCGGGCGTCTGCGTCACGCCCGGCCGCGTCTTCGACCCGTTGGGGGAGGACCGCCGCTCGATCCGCCTCAATTTCACGTTGAACGACGAGGCGAAGCTGGATGAAAGCGTGCGACGCCTCGCGAAGGCGGCGCGCGGGATGTGAACGGCGCCGCGCAGGAGCGCGGCGCCGTTCGGTCTCAGCAGGCTTTGACGGCCCGCTTCGTCATCACGGCGACGAGGTGCGCGCGGTATTCGGGCGATCCGTGGATATCCCCGATCATGCCGTCTGCGGCGGGGGCGGGGGGGACGGAGTCCGGGGAGAAGTTGCCGGCGAGGGCGTCCTCGGCGG
>JAUIDE010000053.1 GCA_030429105.1 Alphaproteobacteria bacterium | reverse complement strand
AGCCCGAGCGGGCCATCGGCAGCACGACGCGAAGGAAGACCTGCCAGCGCGTGCAGCCGTCCACCAGCGCGCTTTCCTCCAATTCCAGCGGAATGTCCTGGATGTAGCCGCGCATCATCCAGACGACGTAAGGCAGGTTGAAGGCGGTGTAGAGCAGGATGAGGCCGAGATAGCTGTCCACCAGCCCGACCTTCACGTAGAGGAGGAAGACCGGGAAGACGATGACGATGGGCGGCACCATCCGGTTGGAGAGCAGCCAGTCGGTGAAGAAGTTCCCGCCCGTCCGGAATCGGGCGATGGAATAGGCGCACATCGTGCCGATGATCATCGCCGCGGCGGTGGAGACGGAGGCGATGACGACGCTGTTCCAGATCGTCACCACGTCCCCGTCCTTGAAGAGGACGGCGTAGTTGGCGAGTTGCAGGCTCTCCGGCCACCAGACGGGCGGGCTCGCGAAGATCTCCTCCGGCGTCTTGAAGGAGATCATGAAGAGCCAGTAGACGGGGAAGAGGAAGAGCAGCGTCACCGCGACGGCGGCGACGTAGCGGAGCGCGAGGCCCGTTCCCCGATCAGGCCGCATCATCGCTCGATCTCCATGCGGCGCAGGACGATGGTGATCGTGACGACGAGGAGCAGGATCACCACGAAGCTCATCGCCGCGGTGTAGCTCGTCTCGAACTGCTGGAAGCCGAGCACATAGGCGTAGATCGAGAAGGTTTCCGTCATCGTACCCGGCCCGCCGCGCGTCAGCGCCCAGACGACGTCGAAGAGCCGGAAGAGGTCGAGCGCGCGGATCAGGATGGCGATGGCCATGACGGGCCAGATCGCCGGCAGGATCACGAGGCGGAAGCGCCGCCAGAAGCCCGCGCCGTCAAGCTCCGCCGCCTCGATCTGGCTCCGGTCCACGTTGGAGAGGGCGGCGAGGAGGAGGAGGAACATGAATGGCGTCCACTGCCAGACCTCCGCCATCAGGATCGCGGCGTAGACGAAGGAGGGATCGACCGTCCAGAGAATCGTCACCGGCTCGTCCGAGAACCAGCCGAGGATCTGGTTGATCGGGCCGAAGCGGTTGTCAAAGAGCAACCGCCACGTCGCCCCCGCGACGACGGGCGAGATGGTGACCGGGAGGACAAGGAGCGCCACGAAGACCTGGCGGCCCGGCATCCGGTCAAGAAAGAGGTAGGCCATCGCGAGGCCGAGGATCAGCTCGGCCGGGAGCGCGATGGCGAGGAAGAGGAGCGTGTGGCCGAGCGATTCCCAGAACCGGGCGTCGCCGATGAGCGCGCGGTAGTGCTTCGCGCCCTGAAAGCTCGTGTCCTCGAACATCATGTCGACGTTCTGGAAGGAGAGGATCAGCGAATAGATGACGGGAAAGAGGCCGACGAGCAGGATCGTCGCCACCGCCGGCACGATCAGGAGATACTTGAAGTTCCGGTCCGTATAGGGCGTGCGGGCGGCGGCGGTCACGGCGCGGCCCCTTTGGTGGCGCGATGGGATGGGCGTCGCGTCATGGCGTCAGCCTTCGAGCGAGGGCGGCCGGCCCGGGGAAGGGCCGGCCGCGAGGGTTCAGGCGCCGGCGGGATAGGCGTTCGGCTTCGCCGCCCAGGCGGCGTAGGCGGCCTTCTGCTTGTCCATCCCGATCCGGTCCGTCAGCGCGTCCCACTGCCCGGCGACGTCGTTCAGGATCGCCTGCGGGTCCTCCCCGGCCCAGAGGCGGGAGACGCCCTGGCGCAGCGCCTCCTCATAGCGGTCGGTCTGGATGATCGAGAGGTCGAGGAGGCCGGAGACGGCGCCCGCCTCCAGCGCGGCGAGATATTCGGGCGCCTGCGGCCAGCGCGACTTGTACTCGGCGGAGGCGAAATGGCTCGCCCGGAAGGGGTCGCGCAGCGCGTAGGGGAGCTGCACCCGCTCCATGCTGATCTCCTCCGAGTTCAGCCACTGGATGAAGAGATAGGCGGCCTCCTTCTGCTTCGACGAGGCGGAGACGGAGAGCGCGAAGCCCGCCGCGAGCTGCGGCGCGCCGCCTGGAGGCGTGGCGTAGCCGACCTTGCCGGCGATGGTCGATTTCGGCACCCAGGAGAGCGCGTCCTGATCCGTGCCGTAGCCGGCGGCCCAGCGGCCATAGGGCGGCCAGGAGATCGTCATGGCCGTGTCGCCCTGCAGGAAGGCGGCTAGGTTCTCGACGAACCCCCAGGTCTGGACGCCGGCGGGCATCCACTTGTTCTCCTCCACCCAGTCGGAGAAGACCTTCACCCCGGCGGCGGAGTTCACGGTCGCCTTCATCGTGTCGGCGTCGAAGAACTTGCCGCCTTCGACGCGGAACCGCTCCTGGAACATGAACTGCGCATAGGGCGCGTCGCGGAAGAAGGCGGCGCCGTAGGGCTTGCCGCCGGTATGTTCGGTGATGAAGGAGCCGACATCGTCGAACTCCTTCCACGTCTTCGGCGGCATCGGCAGATCGTAGCCGTGCTTCGCCTTGAAGGCGGACTGGATGGCCGGATCGCCGAGAATGTCCGTCCGGTAGTACATGACGAACACGTCGCCATCGTCCGGGAAGCCGTAGATCGTTCCGTCCACCGTCATCTGGTTGTCGCGATAGACAGGGGCGATGTTCTGCAGCTCGTCGCGATAGCCGTACTTGTCCACCATCGCGTCGAGCGGCTCCAGCGCGCCGGCGCGCACGAGGTCCGGCATCCAGGCGGGGATCACGTTCAGCGCGTCATAGGCGCCGGTTCCGGCGCGATGCTCCTGCAGGATCTTGGTGAACATCTCGGCGGTCGGCACCTCGATGACCTTCACCTTCACGCCGGTCGCCGCCTCCCATTTCGGGCCGGAGAAGTTCAGCGGGTCGAGCGATTGCAGGCCCGCCTCCCAGACGATGGTGATTTCGGATCCGGCGTATTGCTTCGCGGCCTCCACAGCGGCGGCGGCCGCCGCGGCGTTGGCGCGGCGCGGCAGGCCGAAGGCGGCGGCGCCGGCGAGCGCCGAGGCCGATATCATGAAGCGGCGTCTGTCCATGTCTTCCTCCCTGTCAGTCCGGCCTCCGCCGGCTTCGTTTCATCTCAGCCGAAGAGTCGTGCGCAGCGCGCAAGTTTCTCCCGGAACACTTCGGTTTCCAGCACATCCCGGTTCACGACGCCGCGCGGCGCCTCCCCCCGCATCACGGCAAGCGCGGCCGCGATGTCCGCCGCGCCGTTGCCGGCGAAGCATTCGTCCGTCCAGCAGAGCGCGTGCGGCGTCACGATCACGTTGTCGAGCTTCAGGATCGGCTCGTCCGCCGGGCAGGGCTCGACCTCGAACACGTCGAGCGCGGCGCCGGCGAGGCGGCCCGAGACGAGCGCGTCGTGCAGCGCGCGCTGATCAACGATGGGCCCGCGCGCGGTGTTGATGAGGAACGCCGTCGACTTCATCGTCGCGAGCCGGGCCGCATTCACATAGTGGCGCGTCGCCTCGCTGAGGGGCACGCTGACCGAGAGGAAATCCGCCTCCCGGAACAGCGCCTCGGAGGAGACGAGCTCGACGCCGAGCGCCTTCGCCGCCGCCTCATCGACATAGGGGTCGTGCGCGATCATCCGCATCCCGAAGGGCGCGAGGAGGCGGAGCGCCTCCGCGCCGATATTGCCGATCCCGAGCTGGCCGAAGGTCTTGCCCACGAGCCCCTCGCCCATGAACTCGCCCCGCCGGGCCCAGCCATCGGGGCCCTGCCGGCAGAGCCGGTCCTTCGTCAGAAGCTTCTGCGAGAGGGCGAGGACATAGGTGACGATGGTGACGGCCACGGGCCGGCGCACCCCGTCCGGCGTGATGGCGAGGGCGATCCCGTTCGCATCGCAGGTGGGAATGTCCACCGTGTCATAACCGACGCCGAACCGGGCGACGAGGGCGAGCCGCCCGCTCTTCGGCGCGGAGCCCGGGCCGAAGCGGGGGGTGAGGAGGATCAGCGCGTCGCAATCCTCAAGCGCGGCGCCGGGTATCGCGCCCTCCACCGCGTCCACCCATTTCGTCTCGATCCGCGGATCGGCGGAGAGCGGCGAGAGGTCGAAGCTCGGATAGGTCGGCGTCCCGTCCGCCTTGCGGAAGTCGCCCGAGAGCGCGACGCGGAACCGTTCCGCCATGTCAGGGCGCCTCGCCCGGGCAGCCGGCGCGGATTTCCGAGACGGCGGCGGAAAGCGCGGCCTGATACATCCAGACGTCGCCCCAGTAGCATACGAAATCGAAGCCTTCGGAGAAGAGCTTCTTCGACTGCTCCACATCCGGGATCAGCCGCCCGAGCGCCTTGCCGTGGCGGCGGGCGGCGGCGTGGGTGTTCGCCACCGCTTCGAGGAATTTCGGATGGTCGAACTCGCCCGGAATTCCGAGCGAGGCGGAAAGGTCGAAATGGCCGACCCAGAGGCAGTCCACCCCGTCCACCGCGGCGATGGCGTCGGCGTTCGCGGCGCCCTCCGCCGTCTCGATCTGGGCGAAGATCGTCGTGCGCTCGTTGGCGGCGGCGAGCTTCTCCAGCGTCGGGCCGGCGCGGTAATTGTCATGCGCGAGGCCGAGGCCGACGCCGCGCCCGCCGCGGGGCGCGTATTTCACCGAGCGGACGATGGCCTCCGCCTCGGCGGCTGTGCCGACCATCGGCAGCATCAGCCCTTCCGCCCCCATGTCGAGCGCGCGGGCGATGTGGTGATATTCACGTGAGGGGACGCGGACGATGGCGGGGAGCTGCGCCGCCTCGAAATAGCGCACGACGCTCTTGATCGTCTCGTTGTGGAAGCCCGAATGCTCGCAATCGAAGAGAACGAAGTCGCAGCCGGCGTTCTTCAGCATGTGGCCGATGCCCGGCGTGGCGAACTCCACGACGAAATGGCCGACCTTGAGCGCGCGCGTGCGCGCCATCTCCTTCAGGCCCATGCGCCTCCTCCAGGCGATCTTTTCTTGTTGGTAACTGATTATACCAGTTGCGGAGGCCGGGCAAGCGGCGCGTTCAGGCGCGGTCCTCCAGGTGACTCTTGCGGTAGAGCTCGTTCGCCCGTTCGAGATGGTCGCTCATGCGCCTCGCCGCCGCTTCAGCATCCCCGGCTTCCAGCGCGGCGAGGATGCTCTCATGCTCCTCCAGCGTGAGCGCCTCCAATCCCTTCACGCTGACGGCGCCGAAGTAGAAATCCCTGAGCCAGAGGAAAACGGCCTCGCTGACCACGGCGAAGAGCGGGTTCCCGGCGATGGCGGCGATCTCCCGGTGGAACTCACCGTCCAGCGCCACGAAGCGCTCCCGGTCCGCCCGCGCCTCGCGCTGCGCGGCGAGGATGGCGCGGAGGCGCGAGAGGTCTCGCGAGGAGCGCTTCCGGGCGGCGAGGCGGGCCATGCCGGCCTCGAACATCGTCCGCGCCTCCTTCAGGTTCTCAAGGCTGGCGGCGGAATGGACGAGGAGATGGCGCATCGTCTCGCCGAGCTGGTCCACCGTCCGGCTGAGCGAGGGAGAGACGACGCGGGCGCGCCCGCCATGCCGTATCTCGACAAGGCCGGCATGTTGCAGCCGCTGCAGCGCCTCCCGCACCGCGGGGCGGCCGATCTCGTGCGCGGCCATCAGCGCGCGTTCCGAGGGCAGGAGATCCCCCGGCTTCAGCCGGCCGGACCTGATGTCCTCTATCAGCGCCTCGGCGACGGGCTCGGCGAGCTTTCGGCGGGCGGCGGGAATGTCGCTCATGATACCAGTTTTCTAGCCGGAAACGCTCCCGGCGCCAATGATCGCGGCGACGTTGTGCAGGAGCGAAGGCGATGGTAACGATTCGATGAAGATCGGCGGCAAGCGGGTTCGGCGCCTCTGCGCCCGCCCCGGAACGGGGGTGGCGATGAAGCGGAGATCGACCGGGACGGTTCGGGAGCCTCGTCGTTGATGGCGGGTGGCCGGCGCATCACCCTCGCCGTCGATATCGGCGGCACCTTCACCGACCTCGAATTCCGCGACTCGATCAGCGGCGCGACCCACAGCCTGAAATCGCCGACGACGCCGGACGACCCGGCGCGCGGGTTGACCGAGGCCGTCGCCCTCGCCGGCGAGCGGTTCGGCTTCGCGCCGGGGGACGTTTCGCTCATCCTCCACGGCACGACCATCGCGACCAACGCCGTGCTGACGCGGGACCTGCCGGCGGGAGCCCTTGTCACGACCGAGGGCTTCGAGGACGTGCTGGAGATCGGGCGGCATGCGCGGACGGACATCTACGCGCTGCGCGGGCCGGACAGGACGGTTCTGATCCCGCGCCGGCGGCGCTTTGGCGCGCCGGGGCGGATCGATGCGCGGGGGAACGAGATCCGTCCGCTCGATCCGGCTGCGCTGGAGCCGGTGATCGAAGCGGTCGCAAGGGCCGATGTGCAGGCCGTGGCGATCTGCCTCCTCAACGCCTTCGCCAACCCGGCGCACGAGATCGCGATCCGCGATGCGCTCGCGGCGCGGCTGCCGGATGTCGCGATTTCCTGCAGCCATGAAGTCTCCCCCGAGATACGGGAGTTCGAGCGGACGGCGACGACGGCGCTGAACGCCCTCCTCGTGCCGGTCATCGCCCGCTATGTGACGACGCTCAGGGCGCGGCTCGCGGAGGCGGGGATCGGGGCGCCCGTGCTTCTCATCCAGTCGAACGGCGGGGCGATCAGCCTCGACGCCGCGGCGCGGCTGCCCGTTCGGCTTCTCCTTTCCGGGCCTTCGGGCGGCGTGCTCGCCGCGCAGGCCCTCGCCCGGCGGCTCGGGATTCCGGACGTCGCCGGGGTGGACATGGGGGGCACGAGCTATGACGTCGCCGTCGTCTCGGGCGGCGAATGCGGCGTCGTCGCCCAGGGGGAGATCGACGGCCTGCCGGTTCGGGCGCCGATGGTGGAGATGATCACCATCGGCGCAGGCGGCGGCTCCGTCGCTCATCTCGACGCGACCGGGCGGCTGATGGTCGGCCCGCGGAGCGCTGGCGCCATGCCCGGCCCCGTCTGCTACCGGCGCGGCGGGGAGGAGCCGACGGTGACGGACGTGAACCTGATCCTCGGGCGGCTCGACGGCGCGCGCTTCCTCGGCGGCCGCTTCGCGCTGGACCGGGAGGCCGCGACGGCGGCGCTGGAGGCGCGCATCGCTGGCCCGCTCGGGCTCGATCTCGACCGGGCGGCGGCGGGCGTCCTCGCCGTGGTGAACGCGAAGCTCGCCGCGTCGATCAAGACGGCGCTCTACGCCCGCGGGCTCGACCCGCGGGATTTCGCGCTGATGAGCTTCGGCGGCGCGGGCGGGCTCCATGCCTGCGAGGTGGCGGAGGAGCTCGGCGTCCGCAGCGTGATCTTCCCCCGCGATCCCTCGACCTTCTCCGCGCATGGCATCCTTTCCTCCGACATACGGCATGACCTTTCCCGCGCCGGCATCATGAGGCTGGAGGAGGCGAGCCTCCCCGCCCTCGCGGCGATGGCGGCGGAGTTGCGGGCGGCGGGCGAGGCGCTGCTGGAGGCGGACGGGATCGATCCCGGACGGCGGCGCATGAGTTTTTCGACGGATGTCCGCTATCGCGGGCAGGCCTTCGAGCTGATGACAGAGCTGCCCGAAGGCCCTCTCTCGGAGGAAACGCTCATGGAACTGCGGAAGCGGTTCGAGGCGCAGCACCGGCGGCGCTTCTCCTTCGACGATTCGGCGGAGGCGGTGGAGATCGTGACCCTGCGGCTGACGGCGACGGGCCTTCTCGGCGAGGATGGCGCATTGGCGCCCGCCTACGCCGCGAGCGAGCCGGCGGCGCCCGGCTCACGGCCCGTGCATGTCGGCGGCGTGTGGACGGAGGTTCCGGTCATCCGCCAGCTTTCGCTCGCGCCGGGCGCGCTGGTGGAAGGCCCCGCAGTGATCGAGCAGGATTACACGACGATGTTGATCCCCGGCGGCTGGTCCCTGACCATGCGAGAGACCGGGGACATGATCGCGGAGAGGAGAGCATGACGCGGCCCGACCCGATCCTCCTCGAAATCGTCGCCGCCGCGCTCGTCTCGGCGGCGGAGGAAATGTCCGTCACCGTGTGGCGCACCTCGCGCTCGACCACGGTGCGGGAGCTGCTGGACTATTCCACCGCGGTCTTCGACGGGGAGGGGCGGAACGTCGCGCAGGCGGCGCGGATGCCGGTGCATCTGAATTCGATGGAGCTTTGCCTCCGCCACATCGCCGCGCATCACATTCCCCTCGCCGAATGGCGGGAGGGCGACGTGATCGTGACCAACGATCCCTATTGCGGCGGGCAGCACCTGCCGGACTTCATCGCCTTCAAGCCGGTGTTCCACGGCGGTCGGCGCATCGGGATCACCTGCGTCCTCATCCATCATGTCGATGTCGGCGGCGGCGCGGCGGGCGGCTACAACGCCCATGCGGTCGAGGTGTTCCAGGAAGGTTTGCGGCTGCCGCCGGTGCGCATCGTGCGGGCGGGGGAAATGCAGGAGGATCTCTTCGCCACGATCCTCCAGAACGTGCGCGAGCCCGAGACCTTCCGCGGCGATTTCCTGAGCCAGATCGCGGCGCTCGACGTCGGGGCCCGCGCGATGAGGCGGCTGGCGGACCGCTACGGCGCGGAGACGCTGGAGGCGGTCGGCGCGGCGCTGCTCGATCATGCCGAGGCCGCGATGCGCGGGGCGATCTCCGCGCTGCCCGACGGCGTGTATCATGCCGAGGATTTCGTGGACGGGGATGGGCTCGAACCTGGCGCGAAGCGCATCGCCGTGGCGCTGACGGTTTCGGGCGACGAGATCGCGCTTGATTTCGCCGGCACCTCGCCGCAGGCGAAGGGACCGATCAACGCGACGCTGGCGACCACCACCTCCGCCGTCTACTACGCCGTCATCGCCGCCTGCGGCATGACGGCGACGGTCAATTCCGGCTGCTACCGACCGATCCGCGTGACGGCGCCGGAGGGCTGCCTCGTCAACGCCGCCTTCCCGGCGCCCGTCTCCATGCGGATGCTGCCGGGGCACAAGATCGCGACGGCGGTGCTGCGCGCCTTCGCGGCGATCCTGCCGGAGCGCATTCCCGCCAGCTACTACGGCACGACCTTCAACCACGCGGTCAACATCCGCCATGCGGACGGGCGGCGGCAGGTCTATTTCGATGCGGAGCTCGGCGGCTGGGGCGCGCATCCGGACCGCGACGGGCCGAACGGCCTCGCAGCCGGGTTCCATAACGGTCAGAACACGCCGGTGGAGATGATCGAGGCGCTGTTCCCCCTCCGCTTCACGCGCTACGGGCTCATCCCCGGCTCGGGCGGCGCGGGGCGGATGCGGGGCGGGCTCGGCATCGTGCGGGAATGGGAGTTCCTCGCGGAAAGCGGCCTGCTCAACACCTCCTTCGACGTGTTTGACTCGGCGCCCTACGGGTTAGCCGGCGGGGCTCCGGGACGCTGCGGCGCGCTGAGCGTGACGCGAGACGGCGTGACGACGCCGCTCGCCGCCAAGACCATCGGCTATCCGCTGAGGCCCGGCGACGTCGTGCGGATGGAGACGCCCGGCGGCGGCGGGCATGGCGACCCGGCCTTGCGGGACGAGGCCGCGCGGGCGGCGGACAGGGCGGACGGGTATGTCGTCGACTGAGGCCCTGAAGCGCGAGCCCCTGCCCCGGCGCATCTCCCGCTGGCTCGCATGGCTCGCCGGGGCGATCATCCTCTTCGGCTGCGCGGTTCCGATCACCATCGATGTCGCCGCGAGGTACTTCCTCAATCGCGGGCTGGTGGAGAGCTTCGAGATTTCGGGCTTCGCGCTCGCGGCCTGCATCGGCCTCGGCCTCGGCTACACCGTGACGACGAAGGCGCATATCCGGGTCGATTTCCTGATCGCGCGCCTGCCCTTTCCGCTCCGCGCCGCTTGCGACCTCGCAGCCGCGCTCGCCCTCGCCGTCGTCGCGGCGGCGCTCGCCTGGTTCGCGCTCGGCATGGTCACGAAGAGCTGGGAGCTCGACGCGCGCTCAATGTCGCTCCTCCGCATCCCGCTCGTCATCCCGCAGGGGCTCTGGTGGATCGGGCTGTTCTGGTTCGCCTGCATGGCGGCGCTCGCGCCCGCCCTCGCGATCCTCCGCCTCGCGCGCGGCGACAGAGCCGGGTTCGAGGCGGCCATCGGCGTCGCAGATCTCGGCGCCGAGGTGGAGGAGGCCGCGCGGGCTGCGGAGGGCAAGCGGTGATCGGCGTCGCGCTCGCGCTTCTACTTGGAATGCTCGCGGTCGGCGTTCCGGTGGCGGCCGTGCTGGCGCTAACGGGCTATGTGCTCTCCGAGCAATACGCCTTCTTCCCGATGACGGGGGCAGCGGGGGCGCTGGCCTGGAATTCGAGCCACGAATTCATCCTCATCGCGGCGCCCATGTTCATCATGATGGGCGAGCTGATGCATCGCTCCGGCGTTTCCGGCAATCTCTTCAGCGCGCTGACGCCCTGGTTCGCGCGGCTGCCGGGGCGGCTGATGCACACGAACATCGCGGCGAGCGCGGTTTTCTCCGCCACGTCCGGCTCGTCCATCGCTACGGCGGCGACCATCGGCACGGTGGCGATCCCGAACATGGACAAGGGGGGCTACAACCGGCCGCTCTTCCTCGGCTCCATCGCGGCGGGGGGGACGCTCGGCATCCTGATCCCGCCCTCGATCAACATGATCATCTATGCGGTCCTGACGGACACCTCCGTCGCCGATCTCTACGCCGCGGGGATGATTCCGGGCATCCTGCTGGCGGGGCTTTTCTCCCTCATCGTCCTCCTCCTCGTTCTCTGGCGGCCGGGCTGGGGCGGCGCGCCGATCCCGCGCGCCGGGCTCTGGCGCGCGCGGCTGCGGGGGCTGCCGCATCTCGTTCCCCCGCTCGGCCTCTTCGCCATCGTCGTCGGGAGCATCTACGCCGGGCTCGCGACGCCGACCGAGGCCGCCGCGCTCGGCCTCATGGCGACGCTCGCGCTCGTGGCGGCGAACGGGAAGCTCACGCTGCCGATGATGCTCATGGCCTTCGAGGGGACGGTGCGGACGACCTGCATGATCATGCTGATCGTCATCGCCGCCTTCTTCCTCAACTTCGTCATGGTCTCCATCGGGCTCGTTCAGGCGATCACCGACGCCGTGCTCGGCCTCGGCTGGGAGCCGTTCTGGATGCTGCTGGCGATCATCGCCTTCTATCTCCTGCTCGGCTGCTTCATGGAGACGTTGAGCATGATGATCGCGACGACGCCGATCATCGTTCCGGTCATCGTCGGGCTCGGCTACGATCCGGTCTGGTGGGGCGTGATCTTCGTGATCCTGATCGAGGCGGCGCTCATCACGCCGCCCGTGGGCATGAACCTCTATGTCGTGCAGGCGGTGCGGAAGGGCGGCGGGGCGTTCAGCGACCTCTTCAAAGGGGCGGCGCCCTTCCTCCTCGCCATGCTGGCGATGATCGGCCTGCTTCTCGCCTTTCCGGAGCTTGCGCTCTGGCTGCCGACAATCGTGAACCCCAAATCCGGCTGAAGACGCCGGCCATCAACAGGAGAGAGAAACATGAAACATCTGCTTCCCGCCGCCCTCGTCGCGGCCCTCGCGGCGCCCGTCGCCGCGCAGGAGATGCCGGCGACGGAGTTCAACGTCGTCGGCTCCATCGGCGGCCTCTCCATGTACAAGGAGAAGGAATTGCCGTTCTGGACCGAGCAGGTCCCAGCAGAGACGGGCGGCAAGATCACGGCGAACGTGAAGCCCTTCACCGAGCTCGGCATGAAGGGCGGGGAGATCTTCCGCCTCGTGAGCGACGGCACGCTCCAGATGGCGACGACCGTGCTCGCCTACAATTCGGGCGAGGTGCCGCGGAACGAATCCGCCGATCTCGTCGGTCTCGTCACCAGCGTGGAGCAGCTCGGCGACATCGTGGAGGCCTGGCGGCCCTCCCTCTCCACGTTCCTGGAGACGGAGCACAACATGAAGCTCCTCGGCTTCGGCACATACCAAGCGCAGGTGATCTATTGCCGGGACGAGTTCGCGAGCATCGCGGACCTCGCCGGGCGGAAGGTCCGCGCCTCGGGCGCCTCGCAGCAGGCCTTCGTCAGCCATCTCGGCGGCTCGCCGCTCACCATCGCCTTCGCCGAGGTGCAGACGGCGTTGACGAGCGGCGTGGTGGATTGCGCGATCACCGGCGCACTTTCCGGCTACAACGCCCGCTGGCACGAAAGCGCGAAGTTCATCTCCCCGATGCCGGTGAATTTCGGCGTGGCGGCGCAGCTCGCCAATCTCGACTGGTGGAACGGGCTCGACCCGGCGGTGCAGACCTATCTCGAGACGAGCCTCCGCGGGCTGGAGACTGCGATCTTCGAACAGGCGGCGACCGAGACGGCGACGGGCCTCGCCTGCAACACGTCCGGCCCCTGCCCGCTCGGCGAACCTGCGGGCATGACCCTCGTGCCGCTGACGCCCGCGGACGAGACGCTGCGCGAGGAGGCCGTCTCCGCCGCCATCCTCCCCGCCTTCGCGGAGCGCTGCGGCGAGGCCTGCGTGGCGGACTGGAACGCGAGCGTCGGCACGGTGCTCGGCGTCACGATCGAGTGAAGCGCTCCGGCAGTTCGGGCGTGTGACATTGGAGAAAGGCGCGGGCCCCGGTCGTGAACCAGGCCTGCGCCAGACCGGGGCCGAGCGGCTCCAGCCGGAAGGCGTGCCGCGCCCCGCCGCGGAACGCGTCGTAGCGGGTCCAGTAGGAATCCCCCTCGAAGCCGTAGACGCCCGCCTCCGTCTCCCCCGTCGCGAAGCGGAGGGCGCAGGAGCCGTCTGCCCGGTATTCGACCTCGGCGGCGAAGGCGCGCGTCTCGGGGTCGAAGTTGAAGACCCGGCGGCCGGCGATGAACCGGCGCACATCCTCTTCGTTCATCATCGGCGTCCCCCGCTTTGCCTGGGCGAGACTAGCGCGGCTCCGAACCCTCTGGCCAGCGCGCGCCCGTCTCGAAGAAATAAGGCCGGGCGCGGAGCCTGCGGAAGCCGCTCCGGTAGGCGCGCGGGCCGCTCCTGAAGCGGGCGCGGAAGGCGCGGGAGAAGGACGAGAGGGAGGAGAAGCCCGTCGTCGCGGCGACCTCGGTCACCGGCGCCTCGGAATACATCAGCATGTGCCGCGCGGCGTTGAGCCGGATCGCGAGATAGCGGCCCGAGGCCGTCTCCCCGAGATGCAGGCGGAAGAGGGCCTGAAGCCGGCGGAGCGAAAGCCCCGCGGCGGCGGCGACCGCCTCGACGGGCAGGGGCGCCTCCACATTCGCCTCCATCGCCTCCAGCGCGCGGCGGAGCCGCGGGTCGGGGATCGTCTCGGCGGCGGTCAGCGGGTCTCCCTGCCGCGTCTCGCCCGGGCGGCCCGGCCCTGCGATCAGGTCAGCCTCCACGAAGCGGGCGACGGCGGGGCCGTGATCCCTCTCGACCACGGCAAGGAAGAGATCGTGGCAGGAGAGATGGCCGCCGCAGGTGAGGCGCGGCCCGTCGATCACAAAGATCTCGTCGCGGAAATCGACCTCGGGGAAGCGCTCCGCCACCGCCGGCCGCACCTCCCAGTGCGTCGTCGCCCGTCGCCCGTCCAGAAGGCCGGCCTCCGCGAGAAAGACGGCGCCGAAATCCACGCCGCAGAGCTCGGCGCCCTGCCGCGCGAGCCGACGGAGCCACGGGAAGAGGGCGCGTTTCCACGGCTCCGGCTGGTCATAGGCGGCGACGACGAGCGCCATGTCGAGCCGCGGGTCTTCCGCGAAGGTCGCGCTTGGCGAAACGGCGATGCCGACCCCGCTCTCGACCGGCGCGCGGCTCTCCCCGATGAAGGAAATCTCGTAGGCGGGGCGCTGGAAGAAGCGGCTCGCCGCGCGGAGCGGCTCCAGCGCGAGAAGCGCCGAGGACAGCGACATCGCCGGGGTGACGACGACGCCGACCCGTCGAATCCGCGGCGGCGAGGGCGGGCCGGCGGCGCGGGACCTGATAACGATCCGTTCATCATGCATCGCCTCACGTTAACTTTGCAGCGCCTGAAGACAAGCCTGCGGCGACGAATCGCCCGATGCTGTTTTCAACAGACGCCGCCCGGACGGCGCCGAGACTGCGGAAGGCCAAGATGCTCGACCGGACCGACTCCCCCCGCCCGCTCCCCGCCGACGCCGCGCTGCGCGCCCGCGCGGCCTCCGTCATCCCCGGCGGACTCTGGGGCCACATGAACGCGGCGCGGATGCCCGCCGACTTCCCGCAATTCTTTTCCGGAGCCGAGGGCTGCCGGATCCGGGACGCGGACGGCAACGAATATGTGGACTTCATGTGCGCCTACGGCCCGATGGCGCTCGGCTATCGCGACCCGGAGGTGGAGGCCGCTGCGGCTGCGGCGCTGGCGAAGGGGGAGGTCGGCAACGGCCCTTCCCCGGTTCTCGTCGATCTCGCGGAATTGCTGGTGGACACGATCCCCCATGCCGACTGGGCGATGTTCCAGAAGAACGGGACGGATGCGACGACCGCCTGCGTCACCATCGCCCGCGCCGGGACGGGGCGGCGGAAGATCCTCGTCGCGCGCGGCTCCTATCACGGCGCCGTGCCGTGGTGCACGCCCTCTCTCGCCGGGGTTACGGCGGAGGACAGGGCGCATCTGGTGGAGTTCGACTACAACGACGTCGCCACGCTCCGCGCGGCGGCGGAGGCGGCGGGAGCGGATTTCGCCGGGCTCATCGTCAGCGCCTTCCGGCACGACGCGCGGAAGAAGCAGGAGATGCCGACGCCCGAATTCGCCCGCGCTGCGCGGGCCGTCTGCGATGCGGCCGGCGCCGCGCTCATCATCGACGACGTGCGCGCCGGGTTCCGGCTCCACGTGGGCGGCAGCTGGGAGCCCTATGGCGTCCGCCCCGACCTTTCCGCCTGGTCGAAGGCCATCGCGAACGGCTGGCCGCTCGCGGCGGTGACGGGGAACGACCGGTTCCGCGAGGCGGCGACGCAGATCTTCGTCACCGGCTCCTTCTGGTGCGGCGCCGCCGCGATGGCCGCCGCGCTGGTCTCGATCCGCCGCTATCGGGAGACGGACGCGATCCCCCATATGGCGGCGATGGGGGAGCGGCTCCGGGCCGGGATCGCGGCGCAGGCCGCGGCGCATGGCGTCGCGCTCAGCCAGACCGGGCCCGCGCAGATGCCGATGGTGCTCTTCGACGACGACGAGGACCTTGCGAAAGGCTTCTGCTTCGTCTCGGCCGCATTGCAGCGGGGCGTCTATCTCCACCCGTGGCACAACATGTTCCTCTCCGCCGCGCACCGGCCGGAGGACATCGACTTCGCGCTCGAGGCGACGGATGCCGCGCTCGCGGAAGTCGCGAGGAGGTTCGGATGAATCCGGGGAGCAATTCCGACGCCTTCCTCGCGGACCGCGCGCGCTTCGTGCGGACAGAGACGGTCCGCCTTTCCCGCATCGCGGGGGCGGGGCATTATTCCTCCACCTTCTCGGCGGCGGAGCTTTTCGCCTGCCTCTATTACGACCACCTGAAGCTCGACCCGGCGAACCCCGCCTGGGAGGAGCGGGACCGGTTCGTGCTCTCGAAGGGGCACGCCGCCATCGGGCTTTATCCGATCCTCGCCGATCTCGGCTTTTTCGCGCCCTCGGCGCTCGACGACTACACGCGGCTCGGGAGCCCGTTCGGCGACCATCCGGACATGAAGAAGATCGCCGGGGTGGATTTCTCCTCCGGCTCGCTCGGCCATGGGCTCTCCATCGGGCTCGGCATGGCGCTCGCGGGGCGGATCGGGGGCAGAGACTACCGCGTCCATGTCATGCTGGGGGACGGGGAGCTGCACGAAGGGCAGATCTGGGAGGCGGCGATGGCCGCCGGGCACTACCGGACGCAGGGCCTCATCGCCATCGTGGACCGCAACACGCTCTGTATCGACGGGACGACGGAGGAGATCATGTCCGTCGAGCCCATCGAGGACCGCTTCGCCGCCTTCGGCTGGGCGGTGAGCCGGATCGACGGGCACGACATCCCCTCGATCCGCGCGACGCTCCGCGCGCTGAAGCCGGCGGGGGAGGGCAAGCCGCAGCTCATCGTCGCCGACACGATCAAGGGCAAGGGCGTGAAGCGGATGGAGATGGCGCTCAACTGGCATGTCGGGAATCTCGTCGGGCAGGACTATGACGACGTGATGGCCGAGCTCATGGGCGAGGAGGCCTGATCATGGCGGAAGCGCAGGACCAGTCCGAAATCTTCCGCGGCACGCAGGCGGGCGGCGCGCTTCGCGACGCGCGCTCGGTGCAGGGCACGCCGGCGGCGGCGGCCCCGGCGTTCATCCTCGGGGAGGAGCTGGCGGATATGGCCGACGCCGACCCGCGCGTCGTCGCGCTGACGGCCGACCTCGCGTCCGCCAACCGGCTCGTCGAGTTCAAGGCGCGGCACCCCGCTCGTTTCTTCGACATGGGGATCGCGGAAAAGAACATGCTGACGGTCGCCGCGGGGCTCGCCTCCTGCGGCTATGTTCCGTTCGCGGCGACCTTCGCCTCCTTCTGCGCGCTGCTCGGCGCGGAGCAGATCAGGACGGATTGCGCCTATCCGCGCATGAAAGTGCGGGCCATCGGGCATCATTCCGGCATCTCGATGGGGTTCTACGGCACTTCGCATCACGCGACGGAGGACCTCGCGATGATGCGGTCCATCGCCGACCTCACGGTCGTCTGCGCGGCGGACGCCAACGCGCTCCGCGCGATCTTGCGGGAAAGCGTGGATCACCCGGGCGCGATGTATATCCGTCTCGGCCGCGGGCGGGACCCGGTGGTCTATGGCGAGGTTCCCGCGCTCCGCTTCGGGCAGGCGATCCGGCTCCGCGAGGGGCGCGACATCACGATCATCGCCACCGGCGCGGTGGTGCGCGCGACGCTCGACGCGGCGGCCCTGCTCGCCGCCGATGGGATTGAGGCGCGGGTGCTCGACATGCACACGGTCAAGCCGCTCAACCTCGCGGCGCTGGAGGCCGCGGCGCGGGAGACCGGGGCGATCCTGACGGTGGAGGAGGCGAACATCGTCGGCGGGCTCGGCGGCGCAGCGGCGGAGGCGCTGGTGGACATGCCGCGCATCCCCTTCCGCCGCCACGGCGTGCCCGACGAGTTCGCGCCGGTAGGCCCGCCCGCCGCGCTCTACGCCCATTACCGGCTCGACGCGGCGGGAATCGCCGCCGTCGCGCGCGAAACCCTGAAGAGGGCCTAAAGCCCCGAACCGACCAACGCAACGACAGAGGAGTCACGACATGTTCCGCTTCCCGGCCCCGAGGGCGAGAGCCGCGCTCGCCGCCCTCATCCTGCCGCTGGCGCTCGCCGCGCCGGCGCACGCCCAGACGCTCGTGATCGCGCGCGACATGGACGTGAACTCGCTCGATCCGCATCGCGGCTTCTGCGACACCTGCCAGATCGTCTTCTCCTCGGTCTACGAGCGGCTGGTGGACCTCGCGGCGGACAACAAGACGATCATCCCGCTGCTCGCCGAAAGCTGGACCTCGAACGACAACCAGACCGTCTACACCTTCACGCTCAATGCCAGTGCGAAATTCGCGGACGGCAGCCCGGTGACCTCGGCCGAGGTGAAGTGGAGCCTCGAGCGGCTCGCCAGCCTGAAGGCCGATCCGGGCTTCCTGATGGACGGGCTCGCCTCCATCGAGACGCCGGACGCGCGGACGGTCGTCATCACCATGGCGGCGCCGAATTCGGAACTGCTCGGCATACTCGCCGCGCCCTACGCCTCCATCGTCAACGCGAAGGTCGCAGGGGCGGCCGGAGCCGCTTCCGGCGCGGGCGCCGATACGGCGGATACGGCGGAAAGCTGGTTCCTCGCCAATTCCGCCGGCAGCGGACCCTTCACGCTCGCCGCCTATGCGGCGGATGATGAACTGCGCCTCGCGCGGAACGACGTCTATTGGCGCGATGCGCCTGCGGCGGCGGAGGTCGTGATCCGGCAGGTGAAGGACTCGGTCACCCAGGCGCAGATGCTCCAGAGCGGCGGCGCCGACATCGCCATGCAGGTGGACGCGGACACGGCGGCGGGGCTTTCCGACCCGAACGTGGTCGTCAGCACCGTGCCATCCTTCAACTTCGTCTACATCGCGCTCGGCGCCGGCGCCGAGGGCATGCCGATCAAGATGACGAAGCCGGTGCGGGAGGCGATCGGCCTCGCCATCGACTACGAGGGCGCGATCGACCTAATCGTGGGCGGCGAAGGCAAGCTCCAGGCGGCGCCGATCCCCAACGGCTTCCCCGGCACGGAAAACCTGCCGCTGCCGAAGCGGGACGTGGAGAAGGCGAAGGCGCTGATGGCGGAGGCGGGCGTGGCCGGGCCGGTCAAGCTCGATGCCGTCTATCCCTCGGTCAACGTCTATGGCGTGGACTTCAACCTCCTGATGCAGAAGGTGCAGCAGGACCTGACCGAGATCGGGATCGAGCTCGCGCTCCAGCCCGTCACCTTCCCCGTCTGGCGGGAGCGGATCGGCGCGACGGGCATTCCCGTCACCGCCGTCTACTATGCGCCGGATTATTTCGGCTCGGGCCAGTACGCGAGCTTCTTCGGCCTCTATGAAGGCTCGCCCTGGTACAACCGGAGCCACGCCGCGAAGGCGGAGGATGCGGCGAACCCGAACATGGCGGAGAAGATGGCCGCCGCCCTGGCCGCCCCGGCGGACAAGGTGGACGCGGCCTTCCACGAAGTCGGGATGGAGATGATCTCCGACCGGATCATCATCCCGGTGCTGAGCCCCAACCTCATCCTCGCGCACCGGGCGAATGTGGAGGGCGTCCGCTACAGCGCCTGCTGCAACCTGCCGCTGGCCGAGATCTCGGTGAAATGAGGCGCGGCCGGGGGGCGCCGCCCCCCGGCCTCCTCCGGGGCCGCCGATGACGCGCTACATCGTCCGAAGATTGCTCGCCATGCCGCTCCTGCTGCTCGGCGTGGCGACGGCGGCCTTCTTCCTCTCGCATGTCACGAAGGCGGACCCGCTTTCCGCCATCGTGAGCGAACGGCAGATGAACAATCCGGAGATCGTCGCCGCAGCGAAGGCGCGCTGGGGGCTCGACCGGAGCGTGCCGGAGCAATACGCGATCTATATCGGCAACCTCCTCCAGGGCGATCTCGGCACGTCCTTCCGGACGCGGATGCCGGTGGCGAACGACATCATGGCGCGGCTGCCGGCGACGCTGGAGCTTGTGCTCTTCGCCATGGTCTTCGGCGTCTTCGGCGGCGTCGCGCTCGGGATCGCGGCGGCGCGATGGCGGGATACGATGATCGACCATGCGGCGCGGCTCGTCGCGCTGATCGGCTCCTCAATGCCCGTGTTCTGGACGGGGCTGATCCTCCTCTACGTCTTTTCCGTCGCGCTCGGCTGGCTGCCGGGGCCGGGGCGGATCGACGCGCGGGCGGTTCCACCGGCGGGGGCGACGGGTTTCTACACGCTTGACGCGCTGCTGGCCGGGGATATCGACGCGTTCCTGAAAGCGCTTTCCCACCTCGTCCTCCCCGCCTTCGTGCTCGGCTGGGCGGTGATGGGCGTCATCTCCCGCCTCGTGCGCGGCTCCATGCTCGACGTGCTGGAGCAGGACTATATCCGCACGGCGCGCGCGAAGGGGGCGGGGGAGCGGCGGGTGCTCGTCGTCCATGCGCTTCGCAACGCGATGATCCCGACGCTGACGATCATCGGGCACTCCTTCGCCTATCTCATCACCGGCGCGGTGCTGACGGAGACGATCTTCGCCTGGCCAGGCGTCGGCTCCTATGCGGTGGACAGCGCGCGGACGCTGGATCATCCGGCGATCATCGGCGTCACGCTCGTCGGCGCGGCGGCCTTCCTCCTCTCGAACCTCGCGACGGACGTCGCCTACGCCGTCTTCAACCCGCGGATCGGCTTCGGCGGGGCCGATGGCTGAGGCGCTGGCGCGGGCGCGGCGCCCTTCCTGGCTGACGGTTCCTGTGGCGCTCGGCGTCGTCGTCGTGGCGTTCTGGATCGTCGCGGCGCTCACCGCGCCGCTCTGGGGGCTCGACGAGCCTTTGAAGATGGTCGCGCGCCGGCTGCAGCCGCCCTCGGCGGAGCACTGGCTGGGGACGGACGCGCTCGGCCGCGACGTTTTCAGCCGGACGATCCACGGCGCGCGCATCTCCCTCGCCATCGCCGCGGTCGTCGTCCTCGCCGCGGTGGCGATCGGCGCGGGGCTCGGCGCGCTCGCCGGGTTCTTCGGCGGCTGGTGGGATGCGGCGGTGATGCGGCTGGTGGACGTGACGCTGGCCTTTCCGCCCGTCCTCCTCGCCATGGCCGTGGCGGCGACGCTGGGACCGGGGCTGGAGAATGCGGCGGTCGCGCTCGTCGCGGTCTGGTGGCCGGTCTATGCGCGGCTCATGCGCGCGCAGGTGCTGGAGGTGAAGACGCGGGAGCATGTGGAGGCCGCCATCGCCGGCGGCGCGACGCGGTCGCGCCTCCTCTTCAAGCATATCCTTTCGCTCTGCTGGACGCCCATTCAGGTGAACGCGACGATGGACGTGGGTCAGGTCATCCTCCTCGCCGCCGCGCTTTCCTTCATCGGGCTCGGGGCCTCGCCGCCGACGCCGGAATGGGGCGCGATGATCTCCGAAGGGGCGACGCAGTTCTATTCCTGGTGGATCGCCTTCGGCCCCGGCTTCGCGATCCTCACCCTCGTCCTCGGCTTCAACTTCCTCGGGGACGGCTTGCGGGACCTGATGGACGAACGGTCCTCCCGATGACCGAACCGGCGCTGGAGATCGCGGACCTCCGGGTCGCCTTTCCCGGCGGGCTGGAGGCCGTGCGCGGCGTCTCGCTCTCGGTCGCGCGGGGCGAGGTGCTGGCGGTGGTGGGCGAGTCTGGCTCCGGAAAGTCGCTCACGATGCTCGGCGCGATGGGCCTCGCCCCGCGCGGCGCGCTCGTCTCGGGCTCCGTGCGGCTTAAAGGGGAGGAGCTGATCGGCGCGCGGCAGGCGCGGCTCCGCGCGCTGCGGGGCGACCGGATCGCGATGATCTTTCAGGACCCGCTCTCGGCGCTCAACCCGGTCCTGCCCATCGGCGAGCAGATCGCGGAGGCGATCCGGCTCCACCGGCCGCGCATGGGGCGAAAGGAGATCGGGGAGCGAGTGCTCGACCTGCTCGCTCTGGTTTCCGTGCCGGACCCGAAGCGGCGCGCGGCGCAGCATCCCCATGAATTCTCCGGCGGCATGCGGCAGCGCGCGATGATCGCGATGGCCATCGCGAACGACCCGGACATCCTGATCGCGGACGAGCCGACCACCGCGCTCGACGTCACCGTGCAGGCGCAGGTGATGGAGGTGCTCGCGCGGCTGCGGGAGCGGCTGGGCCTCGGCCTTGTCCTCGTGACGCACGATCTAGGCGTCGTCGCGGGCGTCGCGGACCGGGTGGCGGTCATGTACGCTGGCAAGGTGGCGGAGGAGGCGGCGGTCGATCCGCTTTTCGCGGATCCGCGGCATCCCTATTCGCGGGGGCTGCTCGGCTCGGTTCCCCGGATCGCCGGGGGCGCGACGAGGCTTACGGCGATCCCCGGCGCGCCCCCGCGGCTCGGCGCGCGCGAGCCGGGCTGCGCCTTCGCGCCGCGCTGCGTGCTCGCCCATGCGGCCTGTGCGGAGGAGCCGCCGCTCCGCCCCGCGGGCTCCGGCGCGGCGGCGTGCTGGGCGGCGGACGAGCCCGCGCCGGAGCCGGAGGCGGAAGCGCACGGGGAGACGCGCCATGCGGTCACGGGAGCGCCGCTCATCTCCGTCCGCGATCTCGTGAAGGAGTATCCACTCGGCAAGAGCCTCCTGCCCTGGCGCGCGGCGGAGCGTCTTCGCGCGGTTGCGGGCGTCTCCTTCGAGCTCGCGGCGGGGGAGACGCTGGGCCTTGTCGGGGAATCGGGCTGCGGCAAGTCCACGCTCGGGCGGAGCGTGCTCGGCCTGATCCGGCCGACATCGGGCTCCGTGACGTTCCGCGGGCGGGAGATCGCCGGACTTCCCGCGGCGGAAATGCGGCCGCTCCGCCGGCATCTCCAGATGGTGTTCCAGGACCCGTTCGGCTCGCTCCATCCGCGGATGCGGGTGGGGGAGATCGTGGCGGAGCCGCTGCGGCTCCTCGGGGAGGTCGGGCCGAAGGCGGCGGCGAAGGCGGAAGCCTGCCTCGAGCGGGTCGGGCTCGAGGCGGGCTTCGCCCGGCGCTGGCCGCACGAGCTTTCGGGCGGGCAGCGGCAGCGCGTCGGCATCGCCCGGGCGCTGGCGCTGGAGCCGGAGGCGCTGGTGCTGGACGAGCCGGTGAGCGCGCTCGACGTGTCGATCCAGGCGGGGGTTCTGAACCTTCTCGCCGATCTCCAGGCGGAGCTCGGCCTCGCCTATCTCTTCATCGCGCATGATCTCGCGGTGGTGCGGCATATCTCGCATCGCGTGGCGGTGATGTATCGCGGGCGGATCGTGGAGTTGGCGCCGGCGGACGCGCTCTATTCCGCGCCGCTCCATCCTTACACCGAAAGGCTGCTTTCCGCAGCGCCGCTGCCTGACCCGGCGGCGGAGCGGGCGCGGCGGCGCATCGCGCCGAGGGAGCCGGAGTCTGGCGGGGCGGCCTCTGGGGGCTGCCCGTTCCGCGCCGCCTGCCCGCGCGCCGCACCGGAATGCGCGGAAGCGCCGCCGCTCTTGGCCCGGGGCGAGGGTCGGCTCGTCGCCTGCTGGAGCCCCGGCTGACCGTCGCTCAGCCTGCCACGACGACCCGCGTCCCCCAGCCCTCGCAAGCCTCGCAGAGCGGGCGCGGCAGCGGCGCGTCGGTGAATACGGCGTCGAGTTCGGAGAGCGATGCGATCCGCGCAGGGGCGGAGCGCCCGAGCTTCGAGGCGTCCATCACCAGAAACGCGCTCCGCGCCTGCGCGAGGATCGCCCGGCTGACCCGCACCTCGGCGAGGTCGAAATCCAGAAGGTCCCCGTCCATGTCGAGCGCGGAGACGCCGATCACCGCGAAATCCACCTTGAACTGACCGAAGAACTGCGTCGTCAGGTCCCCGACGAGCCCGCCGTCCGAACGCCGGAGCGCGCCGCCCGCGACCATGATCTCGCAGCCCGGATTGGCGACGAGGATGTTGGCGACGTTCATGTTGTTGGTCACCACTGTGATGTTGCGATGGTTCACGAGTTCCCGCGCCACAGCCTCCGTCGTCGTGCCGAGATTGAGGATCAGAGAGCAATTGTCTGGTATCTCGGCGGCGCAAGCGCGGGCGATGGCGGCCTTCGCCTCCTCGTTCATCACGCGCCGCCGCTCGTAGCCGATGTTGACGACGCCGGTGCGCGCCACCGCGCCGCCATGCACCCGGTCGAGGAAGCCGGCGTCCGCGAGGTCGCCGAGATCGCGGCGGATCGTCTGGAGCGTGACGTCGAAGCGCTGCGCAAGTTCCTCGACCAGAACGCGCCCTTCGGCGCGCGCAATCTCCAGAATCTCCGTCTGCCTGATCGTTAGGGCCAACGGCGCTGCTCCCTGCGGCGCCGATCCTGCGGCGCAAGTGCGACGGTAATTCCGCGAAACGATCACGACAACCCCTCGCCGATATTCGTTTTGCCGCGCTTTCGCGCAAAAACGAAAATCCCCTTGACCGAAACCGCGCGCCGGGGCACGACTCCGCTCCAAGGGGCGAGACCCCGGGGGAGGATAGGCGTGTCAGACGACGAGCGGCCCGAAGCGGCCGATCTCTTCATCATCGGCGGCGGCGTGAACGGCTGCGGGATCGCGCGGGACGCGTCGGGCCGCGGGCTGTCCGTCATCCTCGCCGAGGCGGGCGACCTGGCGCAGGGCACATCCTCGGCCTCGACCAAGCTCTTCCACGGCGGGCTGCGCTATCTCGAATTCTTCGAGTTCCGGCTGGTGCGGGAATCTCTGGAGGAGCGGGAGACGTTGCTGGTCGCCATGCCGCACATCTCCTGGCCGATGCGCTTCGTGCTGCCGCTCAGCCCCGAGATGCGGTTCGACGGCGACACGCCGACCTCCCGGCTCCTGACGCGGATCATGCCCTGGATGAGGGGCAGGCGCCCGGCATGGCTGATCCGGCTCGGCCTCTTCCTCTATGACACGCTCGGCGGGCGGAAGATCCTGCCCGCGACCCGCAGCCTCGACCTGACGAAGGACGAGGCGGGGAAGCCGCTGAAGCGCACCTTCCGCCGCGCCTTCGAGTATTCTGATTGCTGGGTGGAGGATTCCCGCCTCGTCGTCCTCAACGCGCGGGACGCGGAAGCGCGCGGCGCGCGGATCATGGTCGGCGCCCGCGTCGTCTCCGCGGAGCGGCGTGGCGAGTTCTGGGAAGTGACGACGGAGAGCGCCGAAGGGTGGTGCGTTCACCGGGCCCGCGCGCTGGTGAACGCCGGCGGCCCCTGGGCGGCGGGGGTGATCCGCAACGTGACGCGGATCAATTCCAGCGAGAAGATCCGGCTCGTCCGTGGCAGCCACATCGTCACGCGCCGCCTCTTCGAGCATGACCGCTGCTATTTCTTCCAGGGCGCGGACGGGCGGATCATCTTCGCGATCCCCTATGAGGGGGAGTTCACGCTGCTCGGCACGACCGACCGGGACCATGACGGCGAGCCTTCGGAGGCGCGCTGCACCGACGCCGAACGGGATTACCTCCTCGCCTTCGCCTCGACCTATTTCGAGAAGTCGGTGACGAAGGAGGACGTGGTCTGGACCTATTCCGGCGTCCGCCCGCTCTATGACGACGGGGCGAGCTCCGCGACGCAGGCGACGCGGGATTATGTGCTGAGCCTCGACGCAGCGGGCGACGCGCCGCCGCTTCTCAACATCTTCGGCGGCAAGATCACGACATACCGGCGGCTGGCGGAGAGCGCGATGGCGAAGCTCGCGCCCTTCTTCCCGAAGGCCGGGCCGGCCTGGACGGCGCGCGTGGCGCTGCCGGGCGGAGACTTTCCGCATGACGGGTTCGACACGCTGGTGGACGGGTTGCTTCGCGACCATCCGTTCCTCGCGCCCGCCCATGCGCGGCGCCTCGCCCGCGCTTACGGCACGGAGGCGGCTGCGATCCTCGCCGGCGCCCGCTCCGCCGCCGATCTCGGCAGGGATTTCGGCGCGACGCTGACGGAGGCGGAGCTGCGCTGGATGATGGAGAAGGAATACGCCCGCACGGCGGACGACGCGCTCTGGCGGCGGACCAAGCTGGGGCTCCGGCTTTCGGCAGAGCAGAAGAAGTCCGTCGGCGCCTTCATGGCGGCGGCCGCGCCCGCCCATGCGAACGCGGACTGAGGGAGCGGGGATGACGCTGGAGCTTTCAGGCGTGGCGCGAACGGTCGGCGGGCGGGTCCATATCCACCCGACCGACCTCAGGCTGGAGAAGGGGACGATGAACGTCCTCCTCGGGCCGACGCTTTCGGGCAAGACGAGCCTGATGCGGCTGATGGCCGGGCTGGACCGGCCGAGCGCCGGGCGCGTGTTGCAGGACGGGCGGGACGTTACCGGCGTCCGCGTGCAGGATCGCGGCGTCGCGATGGTCTACCAGCAGTTCATCAACTATCCGGGCCTCACGGTTTTCGAGAACATCGCCTCTCCGCTCCGCATCCTCCGCCGCCCGGCGCAGGAGATCGACCGGCGCGTGCGGGAGGTGGCGGAGATGCTGCGGCTCACGCCGATGCTGGGGCGCCGGCCGCTGGAGCTCTCGGGCGGGCAGCAGCAGCGCTGCGCCCTCGCGCGGGCGCTGGTGAAGGAGGCCGGGCTCGTCCTCCTCGACGAGCCGCTGGCCAATCTCGACTACAAGCTGAGGGAGGAGCTGCGGGCGGAGATTCCGCGCATCTTCGAGGCCTCCGGAGCGATCTTCGTCTATGCGACGACGGAGCCGGAGGAGGCTCTCCTCCTCGGCGGGGCGACCGCGACGCTCTGGGAAGGGCGGGTCACGCAGTTCGGCCCGACGCCGGAAGTCTATCGCCGCCCGGCGGACGCGACGACGGCGCGCGTCTTCTCCGACCCGCCGATGAATTTCGTCCCCTGCGTGAAGGCGGGCGGGCGCTTTCGTTTCGGGGAGGGTTCGGAAGCGCCGGCGGAAGGCGACGCGGCGGCGCTTCCGGACGGGCGCTATCTCGCCGGATTCCGGGCCAACCACCTCGCGTTGGAGCGCGGTTCGCCAGCGGCGATCTCTTTCCGCTGCATCGTTGGCGTCAGCGAGCTGACCGGGGCTGAGACGTTCCTCCATGTCGATCACGGGACGGATCGCTGGGTCGCGCTCGTCCACGGCGTGCGGGCGATCGTGCCGGGCGCGGAGGCGGAGCTGTGGCTCGACCCGGCCCACGCCTACCTCTTCCGGGAGGACGGGCGGCTCGCGGCGGCGGCGCCCTATGCGGCCGCCGCGCTGAAGGGAGCCGCCTGACATGGCCCGCATCACCCTCGAAAACCTTGCCCACAGCTACCTGAAGGCCCCTCAGGGCGACGCGGATTATGCGCTGAAGGAGATGACGCATGTCTGGGAGGATGGGGGCGCCTATGCGCTGCTCGGCGCCTCCGGCTGCGGCAAGACCACACTGCTCAACATCATCTCCGGCCTCGTCCGCCCGAGCCGCGGGCGCGTTCTCTTCGGGGATCGGGACGTGACGGCGGAGGAGACGGCGGCGCGCAACATCGCGCAGGTGTTCCAGTTCCCGGTCGTCTACGACACGATGACGGTGCGGGACAATCTCGCCTTCCCGCTCCGCAACCGCGGCATGGATGCGGCCTATGTCGCCCGCCGGGTCGAGGAGGTCGCCCGGATGATCGGCATGGAGGAGGCGCTCGGCCGCCGGGCGAAAGGCCTGACCGCGGACGCCAAGCAGAAGATCAGCCTCGGGCGCGGCATGGTGCGGGAGGATGTGAACGCGATTCTCTTCGACGAACCGCTGACGGTGATCGACCCGCACATGAAATGGGAGCTTCGGACGCAGCTGAAGCGGCTCCACCGCGAGTTCGGCCATACCATGATCTACGTCACCCATGACCAGACGGAGGCGCTGACCTTCGCGGACAAGGTGGTGGTGATGCACGAAGGCCGCGTGGTGCAGCTCGGCGCGCCGGAGGCCTTGTTCGAGAGGCCGGAGCACACGTTCGTCGGCTATTTCATCGGCTCGCCCGGGATGAATTTCTTCGATGCGAAGGTCGAGGGGGCTATCGCCCATCTCGGCGGCGCGGCGATGCCGCTCGGCGCCGCCTATCCGCAACTTTCGGGGCGCGTGCAGGTCGGCGTTCGCCCGGAACATGTGACGCTTTCGTCCGGAGAGGGCCTGCCCGTCACGATCCGCCGGGTCGAGGATGTGGGCCGGCACCGCATCGTCAGGGCGGAGACGCCGGCCGGGCTGCTCGACATCGTCCTGCCGGAAGGCGAGCCGCTGGGCGCAGGGGCGACCCATGCCCGCTTCGCGCCGGATCGCGTGAACGTCTACAGGGACGACTGGCGCGTCGCGCCGGCAGAGACGCACCGGGGGGAGGCCGCCTGATGGAGAAGACCCAGAACAACCGGGCCTGGTTCCTCGTCCTCCCCGTCCTCGTCATCGTCGCCTTCTCGGCGGTGATCCCGCTGATGACGGTGGTGAACTATTCGCTGAACGACACGTTCGGGAACAACCAGTTCTTCTGGGCCGGGCTCGAATGGTTCGAGGAGATGGTGACCTCCTCCCGCCTCCATGACGCGCTGGCGAGGCAGGCGCTCTTCTCCGCGATCATCCTCGCGATCGAGATCCCGCTCGGCGTCTTCATCGCG
This sequence comes from Alphaproteobacteria bacterium, assembly GCA_030429105.1. Taxonomy (GTDB): domain Bacteria; phylum Pseudomonadota; class Alphaproteobacteria; order Rhodobacterales; family Rhodobacteraceae; genus Pikeienuella. Next base: position 961 of record JAUIDE010000053.1, on the reverse strand, counting down.
CTCAACATGCCGAAGAAGGGCGTCTGGGCGAGCGTCTGCCTCGTGCTGATGGCGCTGCCGCTCCTCATCCCGTTCAACGTCGTCGGCACGATCTGGCAGATCTTCGGGCGGGTGGATATCGGCCTGCTCGGCCACACGCTCGAAGCGGCGGGAATCGACTACAACTACACCAACGATCCGATCGACGCGTGGATCACCGTGATCGTCATGGATGTCTGGCACTGGACGAGCCTCGTCGCGCTCCTCGCCTATGCCGGGCTCCAGTCGATCCCGCAGGCCTATTACCAGGCGGCGCGAATCGACCAGGCGAGCCGCTGGAGCGTCTTCCGCTACATCGAGCTTCCGAAGATGCGCGGCGTGCTGCTGATCGCCGTACTCCTCCGTTTCATGGACAGCTTCATGATCTACACCGAGCCCTTCGTGGTCACGGGCGGGGGGCCCGGCAACTCCACCACCTTCCTCTCCATCGACCTCGTGAAGATGGCGGTGGGGCAGTTCGACCTCGGGCCGGCGGCGGCGTTCTCGCTGATGTATTTCCTCGTGATCCTGCTCGTCTCCTGGGTCTTCTACACGGTGATGACCAATCTCGACCGGGAGGATTCGAAATGATCCGCCCGAACGGCTCCGCCGTCGTGATGACGGTCTACATCCTCTTCCTCCTGATCCCGATCTACTGGCTCGTGAACATGAGCCTGAAGACGAACGCGGAGATCACGTCGAGCTTCACGCTCTTCCCGGCGGAGCTGACTTTCCGCAACTACATGGTGATCCTGACGGACCCGAGCTGGTACATGGGCTACGTCAACTCGATCATCTACGTCGTCCTGAACACGGTGATCTCCATCACCGTGGCGCTGCCGGCGGCCTACGCGTTCAGCCGCTACAACTTCCTTGGCGACAAGCATCTCTTCTTCTGGCTGCTTACGAACCGGATGGCGCCGCCGGCCGTCTTCGCGCTGCC
>JAUIDE010000052.1 GCA_030429105.1 Alphaproteobacteria bacterium | reverse complement strand
CCGCCGCCACCGCGTCCCCGCCATGGCCGCCGGGGCTCGCCCCCGCCGCGAAGCGGGCGAGCGCCCAGGCCGCCCCGCGCGTATCCGCCACCGCGCCCCGCGCCGTGAAGCCGAGACCGGAGAGCGCGCCCAGCGCCTCCGACAGCGTCTCCGCCTCCCCGCCGAAGAGATGCGCCGCCCCCGCGATGTCGAGCGCGAGGCCGGTCCAGGGCCCTGGCGGCTCCGGGGCGACGAGGGGGCTCCAGCGCCCCGCCCAGCGCGCGAGGCCGGCGAGCGCCGCCGCCTCCCGCTCCGGTGCGGTCGGGTGGGTCAGGAGATCGGGCCGGATCGCCCGCGCATCCGTCAGCATCATGCCGGCGCCGAGCCCTGACGCCGCCGCCGCTTGGTTCACCGAGGCGAGCCGGAGCGCCCCGGAAACCTCCTCCACCAGGGCGAAGGCCTGCCCGTCCGCCCCCGCGCCGCTACGCCGCAGCGCCCATTCCGCCGCGAAATGCGGCAGCCAGAGCGAGAGGATGCGGCGGCGCGGAGGCATGGTTCACAGGCCGTCGCGCCCGCGGGGCGCCAGCCGGCTTCCGGTGAAATGTTGCATTCTCCCAAGGTTGTGCATTCACGCCCGCGCGCAGAGATCGGTGAAAGAACGCCGTCCGGGCCTCGGCGCCCTTCGCCCCACTGGAGGGCCCTGCAGCATGTCGCCCCGGCGATTGTTCCTGTTACGTTCTTATATGCCACGCCCGCCGATTCGCGCCATAGCCCTTCAGCCGGAAAGCAGCGTCGCGATCCGCCGCAGCGCGAGGAGGTACCCCTCCGTCCCGCAGCCGGCGATCACCCCGTCCGCCCGCGCCGAGACGAAGGAGTGGTGGCGGAAGCTCTCCCGCTTGTGGATGTTGGAGATGTGCACCTCCATCACCACACCCTCGAAGGCGTTGAGCGCGTCGAGAATGGCCACAGACGTATGGCTGTAGGCGCCGGGGTTGATGACGATCGCCGCCGCCTCCTCCCGCGCCCGGTGGATGAGGTCCACCAGCGCGCCCTCATGGTTCGACTGATGGGCGGAGAGCGCGAGGCCGAGTTCGCCCGCCAGCGCCGCCGCCGCCGCCTCCACGTCCGCCAGCGTCTCCCGCCCGTAGATCTCGGGCTGGCGCTTGCCGAGGAGGTTGAGGTTCGGCCCGTTCAGGAGGAACACCGTCTTCGTCATGCCGCAGCCGCCTCGTCGACCAGCCCGGCCAGCGCCTCCGCCGCGAGGGCGAAGGAGCGGAGGCGGAGCGCGTGGTCATGGATCATGCCGGTGACCATGATCTCGTCCGGCCGGTAGCGGGCGGCGAGATCCGCGAAGCGCCGCCGCGCCGTCGCCGGCGAGCCGACCGCCGCGCAGGAGAAGGCGGCCTCCGCCTGCGCGATGGCCTCGGGAGGCAGATGGGCGGAAAGATACTCGACAGGGCGGGGCAGGGGGCCGGGCCGCCCCATCCGGAGATTGGCGAAGGCGAGGATCTGGGATGAGCGGAGATAGCGCGCCTCCTCGTCCGTCTCCGCCACCGCCGCGCCGACGGCCATGATCGCATAGGGCTTCGCCAGATGCGCCGACGGGCGGAACCGCCCGCGGTAGAGCGTCAGCGCCTCTTCGAGCGCGAAGGGCGCGAAATGGGAGGCGAAGGCGTAGGGGAGACCGAAGTGCGCCGCGAATTCCGCGCCATAGAGGCTGGAGCCAAGAATCCAGATGGGCACGTTCGTCCCCTCGCCCGGCACCGCGCGGATGCGCGCCCCTTCGCGCGGCGCACCGAGATAGCCGATCAGCTCCGCCACGTCGGAGGGAAAATCCTCCGGCCCCGCGAGATGCCGGCGGAGCGCCCGGGCGGTCAGCATGTCCGTCCCCGGCGCGCGGCCGAGGCCGAGATCGATCCGCCCCGGAAAGAGCGCGGCGAGCGTGCCGAACTGCTCCGCGATCACCAGCGGCGCATGGTTCGGGAGCATCACGCCCCCGGCGCCGACGCGGATTCTCTTCGTCCCCGCCGCGACATGGCCGATGACGACCGCTGTGGCCGCGCTGGCGATGCCGGGCATGTTGTGATGCTCGGCGAGCCAGAACCGCTGATAGCCCGTCTCCTCAGCCAGCCGGGCGAGATCGAGACTGTTGCGGAGCGCATCCGCCGCCGTCGCGCCCTCAGGAATCGGCGCAAGGTCGAGCAGGGAATAGGCGCGCATGGCATGGCTCCTCCTTCGATGGGTGTTGCGCGAAGATGCCGAAGCCGCGCGCGCCCGTCGAGTCCACGGTCAACTTACGCCGAATGCCCCGTCCGCCTCCCGCCGCCAGGGCCGCGCTCCTGCCTTTTCTGCCAGAAGCCAGAGAAGCAGGAGATGCGCCTCCCCGGGCGCGACCTCGCCGACGGCGGGCCGTGCGTCTATCAGCGCCGCGATCCGCGGGGAGAGGGAGACGGAGGCGCCCGAGGCCCGCCATTCGATCGCGAGCGGCTCTGACTCCGCCCGCGACAGCGTCAGCGCGCCGCCCCGCGGCAGGGCGGAGGCGGCGGCGAGCGCGAGGAGGAGGAGAGGCCGCGCCTCCGCGAAACGGAGCGAGCCGGGGGCCGCCGACCAGTCCAGCGTCACCTTCCGGCGGGAGAAATGCGCCGCCGCCGCCGCCTCCAGCTCCCCGCGCCCGATCGCTTCCGCCGGGTCCCGCGATCCGAAGGCGAGGCGCAGGAACTGGAGCGTCGCGCTCGCCGCGCCCGCGCAGTCGGCGATGAGGTCCATCACTTCGCCATTCGCCTCGCCCGGGCCCATCAGCTCCAACCCGTTGCCGATCGCGCCGACCGGGCTTATGAGATCGTGGCAGATGCGCGAGGCGACGAGGCCGGCGACGGCGAGTTCGTCGCTCATCGCGCCGCCTCCGGAAGAGAGGTCAGAGCCCGATGAGCCGATCCGCGCCCTACGAGCCAGGCGCCATCGTCCGCAGCCGCGCCCGGCCCGACTGGGGGCTCGGGCAGGTCCAGTCCAATATCGGCGGGCGGATCACGATCAACTTTCAGCATGCGGGCAAGCTCGTCCTCCAGGGGGGCGCCGCCGATCTGGAGCTGGTCGCCCCGGATTGGGAATGACGCCGGTTCGGCGAGCATAGGGCATTCGGTCGCCATGATGGTTAACGGGCTTTCCCCGGGGCTTGTTGCGTCGTATCCGGCGCTCACCTAATGTCCGCGCCGACCGCGGGGAGGCGCCCGCGCGCAGAGGAGCGTTGCATTGCGGATCGACGCAGGCCGGTTCACCGTAAGGCTGGCGGAGAGCGAGGAGGATGTCGCCGCCGCGCAGCGGCTCCGCTATCGCGTATTCGTCGAGGAGATGGGCGCCCGCCCCTCCGAGGAGGACCGTGCGCTCCGCCGCGAACGCGATGATTTCGACAAGCATTTCGACCATCTTCTGCTGATCGACAACGAGGCGAAGCCTGAGGACCCGCTGGACCGGGTGGCCGGTGTCTACCGCCTCCTCCGCGGCGCGGTGGCGAGGCAAGGATGCGGCTTCTACGGCGAAAGCGAATACGATCTCACGAAGATCAGGGACTATCCGCGCGAGACCATGGAGCTCGGCCGCTCCTGTGTCGGTCCCGAATACCGCGGCGGCGCGGCGATGCACCTGCTCTGGACCGGGCTCGGCCAATATGTCGCGGACCACGGGGTCGAGATCATGTTTGGCGTGGCCAGCTTCCACGGGAACGACCCGGCGAAGCTCGCCGTTCCGCTTTCCTGGCTTCACTGGAACCATCTTGCGCCGGAGGATCTCCGCGTTCGCACGCGTGAGGAATTCTTCGTGCCGATGGACGTGATCCCGCCGGAAAAACTCTCGCGGGCGGAGGCGATGCGGCAAATTCCGCCGCTCATAAAGGCCTATCTCAGGCTCGGTGGCTTCGTGGGCGAGGGCGCCTTCATCGACTACGCCTTCAACACGGTGGATGTGTGCCTTCTGATGGACACGACGCGAATGGTGAACCGCTATCGCGACTTCTATCAGCGCGAGTCCCGTGGCGCGACGGATCGCATCCTTGGCTGAGATCGCGACGGGCGCGACCCTGACCTGGAAGGAGGCCGAGCCCCCCGCGCTCCCTCCCGCGACGCTGCTGCAGAAGGTGCGCGGCGGGCTTCGAATTGCGGCGGCGCTGATCGTGACGGTCGCGCTCCTGATCGTCTTCGTGCTCGGCAAATGGCTGAAAGGCCGCTTCGGCCCGCGCGTGACCTTCCAGTACGGCGCGGCGCGTTTCTGGTCCCGCCTCATGCTGGCGCTCTTCGGGCTGAAACCCGTGGTGCGCGGTCGGCCCATCCGGACTGGCGGCGTTCTCGTGGCCAACCACGCCTCATGGGCGGACATTCTAGCCCTCCGCTCGGTCACGCGGATCAACTTCGTCTCGAAGGCGGAGGTGCGGGACTGGCCGGGCGTCGGCCGCGTCGCCGAGCTTTGCGAGACGGTCTTCATCGAGCGCAAGCGGAGCCACGCCAAACGACAGCAGGCGGACCTCCTCGAGCGGATCGTCGCGGGCGAGCTTCTCTGCCTCTTCCCCGAGGGGACAAGCACGGACGGCCTGCGCGTGCTTCCCTTCAAGTCCACGCTGATGTCGGTCCTCTTCATCGAGGGCGTGCATGAGGAGGCGATGGTGCAGCCCGTCTCCCTCGTTTACCGCCCCTCGCCGCGGCTCGACCTGCCGGTGAACTTCTACGGCTGGTGGGGCTCCATGTCCTTCGAAGGGCATATCTGGGAGGTCGCCTGCCGCTCCCGCGGAGGGATGGTCGAAATCGTGTTCCACGAGCCCTCCCGCGCCGTGGACTGGACGGACCGCAAGGCGCTGACCGCGCATTGCGAGACGGCGGTTAGAAGCGCCTTTCCGACCGACGCGCTCGCCTGAAGGTTGCGTGAGGGCCCCTGTCGCCCCTAGGCTCGCCCCGCAGGGCGGAGATGTCTCATGGTGCGGATCGATGGACGGGCGGGGGATGACGGGGCTCTTCGCGGCGGCGCGGCGGAAGACGTCGTCCGCGGATTTTCGGGGGCGGACCGTCTTACCGGCGGCGGCGGCGACGACCGGCTGATCGGCGGCGAAGGGGCGGACCGCGTGCGGGGCGGCGCCGGAAACGACACCCTGATCGGGGACGATCCCGGCGGCGGTTCGACGCTCATCCGCACAACCCGGATCGAGACAGGGCTCGAAAGGCTGGTTTTCGCCGCCGTCGCCCCGGGGGATGACGCCTTCTTCCTCGTCGAACAGCAGAACGGGGCCATCCACCGGTTCGACCTCGAAACGGGCGGCTCGACGCCCTTCCTCGACCTGCCCGAGGGCGCGATTTCCACCGGGGGGGAGGAGGGATTGCTCGGTCTCGCCTTCCACCCGGACTATGAGGCGAATGGCCGCTTCTTCCTCCATCTCGTCAACGACGCCGGAAATGTCGAGGTCCGCGAGTTCAGGCGGGACGCCGACGACCCCTCCCGCGCCGATCCGGCCAGCGGGCGGACCGTGATCGAGATCCCCCATCCCGGCCGCACCAACCACAACGGCGGCACCGTCGCCTTCGGGCTGGACGGCATGCTCTACGTCTCCGTCGGCGATGGCGGAGGGGGCGGCGACCCGGACGCGAACGGGCAGAACCCTGACACGCTGCTCGGCGCGATTCTGCGGCTCGACATTGACGGCGACGATTTTCCCGCCGATGCGGCGCGCAACTACGCGATCCCGGCGGACAATCCTTTCGCCTCCGCCGGCGGCGCCCCCGAAATCTGGGATTTCGGCCTCCGCAATCCCTTCCGCTTCGGTTTCGACCCGGAGACGGGCGACCTCCTCATCGGCGATGTGGGGCAGGGCCAGAGGGAGGAGATCAGCCTCCATCCCGCCGGCGCGCCGGGCGGGCTCAATTTCGGCTGGAACATCCGGGAGGGCTTCCTCCCGTTCGCCGGCGGGCCGACCGAGGGGCTGACCGACCCGATCTTCGACTATTCCCGCGATCTCGGCGTCTCGGTCACCGGCGGCGGCTTCGTTCCCGCGGGAGGGGGGCTCGCGGCCGCCCATGTCTTCGCGGATTTCGTCACCGGGCGCTTCTTCAGCCTCCGCGCCGTCGACGGCGAGGCCGTGGACGCGGAGGAGCGAACCGGGCAGTTCGGCGGAGATGGCCTGCCGGAGAACGTCGCCGCCTTCGCGACGGGGCCGGACGGCGCGCTCTACGCCGTCTCGCTGCGCGGCGCGCTGTTCCGGCTGGATTTCGGCGCGGCAGCCGGAGCAGGGGACGACACGCTGCGCGGCGGCGCAGGTGACGACCGCATCCTCGGCGGCGCGGGCGACGACCGACTCTTCGGACAGGCGGGCGCGGACACGCTCCGCGGCGGGAGCGGGGAGGACATGCTCAACGGCGGCGGGGGCGCGGACATCCTCCGCGGCGGCGCCGGGCGGGACCGGATCGAGGGTCGCGGCGGTGACGATTTTCTTGTCGGCGGCGGCGGCGCCGATCTCTTCGTCTTCGGCCGCCGGAACGGCGACGACGAGCTGCGCGGCTTCCGCCCGGGATCGGACATGGCGGACTTGTCCGCATTCCGCCTCCAAGGGTTCGAAGCCCTCGCGCCGGCGCTGTCGGACGGGCCGGACGGCGCGCGTCTCGATCTGTCCGCGCTGGGGGGCAGCGGTTCCGTCACCTTCGTCTCGGTTGTAGCGGCGGCGCTGCAAGCCGATGATTTCATTCTCTGATCTTGTTTTTTCCGCCGGCTTGATGGTCTGAAAGCGGCGCCGTTTTTTGACATTTTCGCCGTTAACCCTCTATCATCCTGTAACCACGATCCACGAAACGCCGCGGCGAAGCGGGGCGAAAGCCTGGCGCATCCCGCTGCATGTCACGGGAGACGAAGACGATGAGACAGGGACCGGCCATCGCCATCGCAGCGCTGCTCGCCGCCACCGGCGCGGGCGCCGCGGAGCTTTCCATCGTATCCGGGGCCATCGGGCGGGACATCGAGACGCTGCGCGACAATCTCGACCGGTTCGAGGAGATGACGGGCCACACCGTCTCCATCGTGGAGATGCCGTCCTCCACCACCGACCAGTTCGCGCAGTATCGGCTCTGGCTCTCCGCCGGCGCGGGCGACATCGACGTCTACCGGACGGATATCGTCTGGGCGCCGCAACTCGCCGACCACCTGCTGGACCTCGGGGAGAAGGGGCGCGAGGCGGCGAAGGAACATTTCCCCTCCATCATCGAATCGCAGACGGTGGACGGCCGCCTCATCGCGCTCCCCTTCTATGCGGACGCGCCGGCGCTCTATTACCGGACTGATCTTCTGGAGGAGTACGGCCTCTCCGTGCCCGAAACATGGGCGGCGCTCGAGGAGGCGGCGCGGACTATTCAGGAGGGCGAGCGCGCCAAAGGCGTGAACGACTTCCACGGCTTCGTCTTCCAGGGTGCGGCCTATGAGGGCCTCACCTGCGACGCGCTCGAATGGGTCGCCTCTCACGGCGGCGGCGGGATTGTCGAGGCGGACGGGACGATCTCCATCAACAACCCCGAGGCCGCCGCGGCAATCGACATGGCCGCCGGCTGGATCGGGACGATCTCGCCCGAGGGCGTGCTCGGTTACAAGGAAGAGGAGAGCCGCGGCGTCTGGCAGACGGGCAAGGCCGCCTTCATGCGCAACTGGCCCTATGCCTATGCGCTCGGGCAGGGCGACGACAGCGCGGTGAAGGACAAATTCGCCGTCGCCCCGCTCCCTTCGGGCGGCGCCGGCTCCGCGGCGACTCTCGGCGGCTGGAACCTCGCCGTCTCGAAGTACAGTGACGAGCCGGAGGCGGCGATCGAGCTCGTGCTCTTCCTCACCGGCGTCGAGGCGCAGAAGCTTCGCGCGGTGCGCAACTCGAGCCTTCCGACACGCCCGGCGCTCTATGACGATCCGGAGGTCGCGGCGGCGCAGCCGATCATCCCGGAGTGGAAAGAGATATTCCTGAACGCGGTCCCGCGCCCTTCGGCCCCGACCAAGGGCGACTACAACGAGGTTTCGAAGGAGTTCTGGGACGCGGTGCACGCAACCCTCTCCGGCGATGGGGACGCCAAGCGCAACCTCGCCCGGCTTGAGGCGCGGCTGAAGCGGCTGAAAGGCCCGGGCTGGGACTGAGGCGGACTTGAAGCATGGAGGAACGATAGGCGGCCGCCGGCGTCGCACGGCGGCGGTTTTCCTCGCGCCGATGATGCTGACCCTGCTGGTCGTCGCCGGCTGGCCTCTGGCGCGCACCATCTGGTTCGGCTTCACCGACGCCTCGCTCGGAAATCTTGACGAGGCGCGCTGGGTCGGCTTCGCCAACTATCTCGAATGGTTCGACTATGGTGACGGGGAGGGGGAGTGGTTCGGCCTTCTGGCGGACGAGCAATGGTGGCGCGCCGTCTGGAACACCCTTTACTTCGCCTTCGTCACCGTCAGCATCGAGACGGCGCTCGGCCTGATCATCGCGCTCGCCCTCAACCAGAAATTCCCGTTCCGCGGCCTCGTCCGCGCCGCCGTTCTGATCCCCTGGGCGATCCCGACCATCGTCTCGGCCAAGATGTGGGCCTGGATGCTGAATGACCAGTTCGGGATCATCAACGACCTCTTCCTCCGCCTCGGCCTCATCTCCGCACCCGTCGCCTGGGTCGCCTCGGCGGACACGGCGATGATCGCGGTGATGATCGTGGACATCTGGAAGACGACGCCCTTCATGGCGCTCCTCATCCTCGCCGGCCTCCAGATGATCCCGGAGGATATCTACGAGGCGGCGCGGGTGGACGGAGTGCATCCGCTGAAGGTCTTCCGCGAGGTGACGCTGCCGCTCGTCGCGCCGGCGCTCCTCGTCGCCGTGATCTTCCGGGCGCTCGACGCGCTCCGCGTCTTCGACATCATCTATGTGATGACGCCGAACAATTCCGAGACGAGGACGATGTCCGTTCTTGCGCAGGAAAACCTCTTCCAGTTCGACCAGTTCGCCTACGGCTCCGCCGCCTCCACGATGCTCTTCCTCGTCGTCGCGCTGGTGACGCTCGGATACATCCGTGTGGCGCGTCTCGATCTCGGGAGTGGGCGATGAAGGCGCTCAAGGCGGCGGGGTTCTGGGCGCTGATCGCGGCCATCCTCCTCTTCGCGCTCTTTCCCTTCTACTATGCGATACTCACCTCGCTGGAGAGCGGGACGGCGATCTTCACCCCGAACTACCTGCCGGAGGCCTTCGATCTCTCGAATTACACGTTCGTGCTGGGGCAGGGCGTGTTCGGTCGGAACGTCCTCAACTCCATCCTCGTCGCGACGCTCACCGTGGCCATCTCCCTCGGCCTCGGCCTCACGGCGGCCTTCGCGTTGGCGCGGATCCCGTTTCGTGGTCGGGGGCTGATGCTGATGACGATCCTCTCCGTCTCGATGTTCCCGCAGATCGCCGTGCTGGCGGGGCTCTTCGAGACGGTGCGCGCCCTCGGCCTCTATAATTCCCACGGAGCGCTGATCTTCAGCTACATGATCTTCACGCTGCCCTTCACCGTCTGGGTGCTGACCACCTTCATGCGCGACCTGCCCAAGGAGGTGGAGGAAGCCGCGATCATGGACGGGGCCTCGCCCTTCGTCATCGTGACCCGCGTCTTCCTGCCGCTCATGTGGCCGGCGATGGCCACCACGGGTCTCCTCGCCTTCATCCAGGCGTGGAACGAGTTCCTCTTTGCGCTCACCTTCGTCTCGAGCGCGGAGATGCGGACGGCGCCAGTCGCAATCGCGCTCATCTCCGGCGCCTCGGCGCAGGAGACGCCGTGGGGGCCGATCATGGCGGCCTCCGTCACCGTGACAATGCCGCTGGTGATCCTCGTCCTGATTTTCCAGCGGCGGATCGTGGCCGGGCTCACGGCGGGCGGCGTGAAGGGATAGGAGAACGCATGGCCCGTCTGAGCCTCGAAAAAGTCTCGAAATCCTTCGGCGCCGCGAAGGTGATCCGGGAGGTCGATCTCGAGATCGAGAAAGGCGAATTCGTCGTCTTCGTCGGCCCCTCGGGCTGCGGCAAGTCCACGCTCCTGCGCCTCATCGCCGGGCTGGAGGAGATTACCTCGGGCGAGCTCCGTTTCGACGGAGACCTGATGAACGACCGCCCGCCGGCGGCGCGCGGCGTCGCCATGGTGTTCCAGTCCTACGCTCTCTATCCGCACATGACGGTGCGGAAAAACATGGCCTTCGGGCTGAAGCTCGCCGGCGCCGGGCGGGAGGCGGTGGAGGAAAAGGTGCGGGAGGCGGCGCGGATGCTCGCGCTGGAGCCGTATCTCGACCGTCTGCCCAAGGAGCTTTCCGGCGGCCAGCGCCAGCGCGTCGCCATCGGCCGCGCCATCGTGCGGGACCCGCGCGTCTTCCTCTTCGACGAGCCCCTCTCCAATCTCGACGCGGCGCTCCGCGCCCGCACGCGGGTGGAGATCGCGGCGCTCCATGAGCGGATGGAGGGGACGACGATGATCTACGTCACCCATGACCAGGTCGAGGCGATGACGCTGGCGGACCGGATTGTGGTGCTGAACGAGGGGCGGGTGGAGCAGGTCGGCGCGCCGATGGAGCTCTATTCCCGCCCCGCCACGCGCTTCGTAGCCGGCTTCATCGGCGCGCCTGCGATGAATCTTCTGCCCGCGGAGGCGAAAGGCGACGAGGTGCGACCCGAGGGCGGCGCTCCGGTCCGCCTCGGAAATGGCGCGGCGCGAGCCCGAGCGCTCGGCGTTCGGCCCGAAGATCTCGCGCCCGCCTCGGAGGAGGAAGCGCTCTTCACGGGGCGCGTCTCCCTCGTCGAGCGGCTTGGAGAGGCGGAATTGGCGCATCTCGCGCTCGAAGGCGAGGCCTCCGTGATCGTGAAGCTGCCGCGGGGCTCCGACGCAAAGCGGGGCGAGATGCTTTCGGTGGCCGCTCCGGCGGAGTCGATCCATCTCTTCGACGAAGCGGGGCGGCGGATCGGCTGAGTCAGTCGAGCAGCGAAGCGAAGGCCCGCGCCCCCGCCGCCGGCCCCTCCGGGTGGGACCAGACAGCCGCCCCCGCCGCGATGAAATCCGCATGCGGCGCCAGCGCCTCCGCCAGCGCGAGCGTCATGCCCCCTTCCGCGACCGAGGGCGTGGTGATCGTCTCCGCCCACCATTCGAAGAGCTCCTGCTCCGCGATTTCCCCGGCGCCGAGCGCGCTTTCCGCAACCGGCCCGAGCGAGACGTAATCCGCCCCCGCCTCGGCGAGCGTCATCCCCATATGGCGAGAGGCGCCGGCATGGGCGCCGACAATCGCCTCCTCCCCCAGCGCCTTCCGCGCCTCCCGCACCGAAAGCCGCGGATTGGCGAGATGCGCGCCGTCGAGCCCGAGCGGGCGGGCGAGGCGGAAATGATCGGTCAGCACCAGCGCCACGTCATGCCGGAGGCAGACCTCGCGCAAGGGGTCCGCCACCGCCCGGATCACCGCCTCCTCCTCCGCCGCGAAACGCAGCCGCACGCAGGCGCAGGGCGCGGCGGAGAGCGCGGCGTCCAGCAGCGGCGCGAAGGATGCGCCCTCGGAAAGCGGCGGGGTGAGGAGATAGAGGCGCGGCTCGGTCATCGCGGCTCCATAGCGGAGCGGGGGCGGGCGGGGAAGGGGGGCTACTTCAACCTAATCGGCAGCCCCGCGGCCACGAACTCCACCCGGTCCGCCGCCGCCGCGATGCGCTGGTTGAGCCGCCCCTGCTCGTCCCGGAACCGGCGGGAGAGCGGCTCCATCGGCACGAGGCCGAGGCCGATCTCGTTCGAGACGAGGATGACAGGCCCCCGCGCCGCCCTCAGCGCCGCGATCAGCCGCGCCGTCTCAGCCTCCGGCTCCCGCCCCGCCGCCATCAGGTTGGAAAGCCAGAGCGTCAGGCAATCGACGAGCGCCGTCCGCCCCCCCGCCTCGCTGAGTGCGGCGGGGAGTTCGAGCGGCGCCTCGATCAGCGCCCAGTCCTCTCCCCGCTCCGCCTTGTGGCGGTCGATGCGCTCCGCCATCTCCCCGTCCCCCGCCTCCGCCGTCGCGATGAAGGCGCGGGGCGGCGCGGCGAGCGCCAGCGCGCGGGCGGACTTGCCGGAGCGGGCGCCGCCGAGGATGAGCGTGATCTCAGGCATCGGGCGCCTCCAGCGCGGTCGCGAACGGGATCTTCCGGGCGAAAGCCTCGGCAAAGCTGAGCCCCGCCCGCGCGATGAGGAGCGCGCGGATCGGCCCGGCATGCGTCACCAGCGCCGCCCCCGGCCCGGCCTCCGCCGCCGCCGCCAGCACCCGCGCCTCGAGCGCGGCGAAGGTCTCGCCCCCCGGCGGCGCGCGGCGGCGCGGGTCCTCCGCCCAGGGGTCGGATTCGCGGCGGGGAATGGCGAACCAGCGCTTCCCCTCCCAGGCCCCGAAATCGAGCTCCAGCAACCGCTCGTCGAAGCGCAGCGCGGCGCCGGAAGCCTCGGCCAGCGCCTCCGCCAGCGCGCGGGCGCGGAAGGCGGGGCTGGCCAAGACGAACCGCAGCGGCGGCGCCGCCCGCCGCGCCGCCGCGATCTCCGCCTGCGCCGAGGATGCGAGCCCGATGTCGAGCCGCCCGTAGCAGAGCCCGGGCTCCGCCGCCGGCGTCGGATGCCGGTAGAGGATCACAGCAGCCCCGCCAGCAGGAGCAGCGCCCCCGTCTGCCCGATCTGCTCCGCCGCGCCGAGCGTGTCCCCGGTATAGCCGCCGATCCGCCGCGTCGTGAAGCGGAGGAGCAGGAGCGCGAGGGCGAGCGCCAGCGCCAGAGCGAGCAGTCCGGCGGCCCCGCAGAGGAGCGCGGCGCAGGCGGCCGTCAGGATCGCGAAACCCGCCTCGCCCCGCGTCGTCCCAGCCGCCTCCCTCGCCGCGCCCTCCTCCCGCGCATAGGCGCCGAGCGCGAGGGTCAGCGCGATCCCGGCCCGCCCCGCCGGCAGCGCGACGAGGAGCGCTAGCGCCCCCGCCTCCGGTTCGAGCGACGCCAGCGCTGCCCAGCGAAGTCCGAGCGAAAAGACAAGCGCCAGAGCGCCGTAAGTCCCGATCCTCGAGTCCCGCATGATCTCCAGCGCCCGGTCCTGCGGCGCATGGCCGCCGAGCGCGTCCGCCGTGTCCGCCAGCCCGTCCTCGTGCAAGCCGCCCGTAAGGACGACGACGAGCAGAAGCGCCAGCCCCGCCGCCGCAGCAGGCTGAAGCCAGAGGTTCAGCGCCAGCAAGAGCCCCGCCGCCGGCAATGCAAGAAGGAAACCGACCGCGGGATAATGCCGCGCCGCCCGCGCCAGCCGCCCCGGCTCCCAGCCCGGATCAGGGAGCGGCAGCCGGGTCAGGAGCTGCGCGGCGGAGAGGAAGCGCGCCAGCTCCCGCCTCACCCGGCCTTCCCCGAAACGCCCGCGCTTTCGAAGCTCGCCATCTCGTTCAGCATCGCCGCCGCCGCGGTGACGAGCGGCAGGGCGAGGAGCGCGCCGGACCCTTCGCCGAGTCGAAGCCCGAGATCGAGCAGGGGCGGGCCCGCCTCCGGCGCGGCCTCGATCATCAGCACATGGCCCGGCTCTGCGCTGCGATGGGCGAACTGGAGGAAGGGCGCGAGCCCGGGCCGGGCCTTCAGCGCCAGAAGCGCGGCGGCGGTGGCGATGAAGCCGTCCACCAGCACCAGCGCGCGGGCTGAAGCCGCGCCAAGCGCCGCGCCCGCCATCGCAGCTATCTCGAGCCCGCCAAAGGCCGCGAGCGCCGCTTCGGGCGAGAGCGGCCCGGGCCGCCGCGCCGCGCAGGCTTCGAGAACCGTGCGCTTCCGCTCCAGCCCCGCCGCGTCATGCCCCGCGCCGGGGCCGACCAGCGGTCCGAGCGGAAGGCCGAGCGCGGCATGAGCGAGGAGCGCGGCGGCGGAGGTGTTGCCGATCCCCATCTCGCCGAGGAGGATCACGCCTGCGCCGGCCCTGACGGCGGCCTGCGCCTGCTCCGCCCCGAAGGCGAGCGCGGCGGAGACCTCTGCCGCCGTCAGCGCGTCGTCGTGGAGCGCATTCCGCGTTCCGGCCCGTATGCCGGCGCGGATGAGGCGAGGGTGATCGGGCAGGGGGTTCGCCACGCCGCAATCCAGCACCCGCACCTCCGCCCCCGCCGCCCGCGCGAAGACGTTCGCCGCCGCGCCGCCCGCGAGGAAGTTGAGAACCATCTGCGCCGTCACCTCCGACGGCCAGGCCGAGACGCCCTCCTCGTTCAGCCCGTGATCCCCGGCGCAGAGGAGAAGCGCCGCGTGCGCGCTCGGCGCCTCCCGCCCCTGGGCGAGCGCAAGGCGGAGCGCCAGCGCCTCGATCCTCCCGAGCGAGCCGGGCGGTTTCGTCTTGCCGTCGATCCTCGCGGAGACGCGGGCGGAAAGCGCGGCGTCCGTCGCGGCGAGAGACAGATTCGAAAGCATGAAAGGCTCCTCAGCGCGTCGCGGCGGAGACGATCTTCACGACCCCGAGGCCAATCAAAAGCCCGATCATCCCGTCCAGCCCCGCCGTCACGGCCCATTCCGCCGCCCCGCCTGCAACGGAGCCGACCGCCTCAGCCGCATGATGGATCAGTTCATAGGGCGCATGGAGCCCAAGCTCATGCGCGCCGTGAACGAGGATGGAGCCGCCGACCCAGAGCATCGCCGCCGTCCCTACCGTCGCGATGACGGAGAGGAGGTAGGGCATCGCGAGCACGATCCCGCGCCCGAGCGCCCGCGTCGCCCCGAGCGATCCCCGAGCCAGCCGGAGCCCGAAATCGTCCGCCTTCACCAGCAGCGCCACCGCGCCGTACACCGCCGCCGTGATGGCGACGGACACCGCGACGAGCGTGGCGGCGGTGACGAGAAACGGCGCATCCCCGATCGCGGCGAGGGAGATCGCCGTGATCTCGGCCGAGAGGATGAAGTCCGTCTTGATCGCCCCCTTCACCCTCGCCTCCTCGAGATGCGCGGCGTCGAGCGTCTCCGCCTCTTGCGCGTGGCTCTCGGGCTCGGGGTGGAGCGCATGCCATATCTTCTCCGCTCCCTCGAAGCAGAGGTAGATCCCGCCGATCATCAGGAGAGGGGTGAGGAGGAAGGGCGCGAAGGCGTCGAGCAGAAGCGCGGCGGGGACGAGCACGCCGATCTTGTTGAAGAGCGAGCCCTTCGCGATCTTCCAGACGATGGGAATCTCCCGAGCCGCCGGAAGGCCGGTGACGTATTTCGGCGTAACGGCGGCGTCGTCGATCACGACGCCCGCGGCCTTGGCCCCGGCCTTCGCCGTCATTGCGCTGACATCGTCCGCCTGCGCGGCGGCGAGCTTGGCGATGGCGGCGACATCGTCGAGCAGGGCGAGAAGTCCGCTCATATCCGGGCTCCCGTGTTGCGGCGCATCATCTCCTACCGCACGCGGCGGAGTCAGGCCAGCGCGGCGAAGGCGGCGGCGAGAAGCACGATTCCCCAAGCCTTCCAGAGAAGCGCGACCGCGGCGTCGATATCCGCCGGCCCTGCCTCGCGCCGCCCGTCCGGGTTGATCCAGGGCTGGTCCGTCATCGCACCGTGATAGGCGCGGGGCCCGGAGAGCGCGAGGCCAAGAGCGCCCGCCATCGCCGCCTCCGGCCAGCCAGCATTGGGCGAACGATGCCGCCGCCCGTCCCGCACCGCGACAAGCGCGGCGCGCGGGGAAAGCGCCGCGAGCGCGATCAGGAGCGCGGAGAGCCGCGCCGGAACAAGGTTCAGAAGGTCGTCGAGCCGCGCCGCGGCCCAGCCGAACCGCTCATGCCGCTCCGTCCGGTGGCCGATCATCGAATCGGCGGTGTTGACCATCTTGTAGGCGAAGAGGCCAGGCAGCCCGAGGAGCGCAAACCAGAAGACCGGGGCGACGAGACCGTCCGAGAAGTTCTCGGCCCCGCTTTCCACGGCGGCCCGCGCCACCCCCGCCTCGTCCGCCGCGGCGAGATCGCGCCCGACGATCTCGCCCGCCGCCCCCCGCCCCTCCGCCAGCGAACGGCGAAGCCCGGCTGCGACGGCGGAGACATGGTCGACAAGGCTTTTCTGCGCGAGGAGGACCGCCGCGGCCAGAACCTGCGGCAGCGGCTCGAACGGCGCCGCCTCGATCAGCGCGCCAAGGCCCGCGGCGAGAGCTGCGAGGAGGAGGATGGCCGCGGCGCCCTTCTCTTTCCGGAAGCCGCCCTTGTTGAGCGCACCGTCCAGCGCGGAGATCGCCCGCCCGAAAAGGACGACCGGGTGGGGCACGCGCCGCCAGAGCTGCTTCGGGTCGCCCATGAGGGCGTCGAGGAGGAGGGCGAAGAGCAGAACCATGCGCCTTCGGTCGCGCTCCTCCGTCTCGCAGTCAAGCCCCTCTTCGTCTGGCGCGCCGCGGCGGAATGCGCTAGCCTCTCGGACAAGCTGCGGAAAACGCGGCGCGAGGGACAGACGAAGAGGGACAGAGCCGATGCGGGATCGGGTTCAGGGCGCCGCGCGCGCCGTCATGATCGGCGCGGCCGTCCTGTCGCTCGCCGCCTGCGGCCTTCCCCGTTCGGGCCCCTATTTCGAGGACCTTCGCTATTCGCAGGAGCGGAATGACGGCGTCGATCCCGGCTTCGACCTTGTGCGCGTCACGCCGGAGATCGTGGCGGCCGCGAATGTGGCCGAACCGCTCGGCTTCTCGATGGACCTTATCGAGGCGCAGCCGGAGAAGACGGCGATCCTCGGCGTCGGCGACGTGCTGCAGGTCACCGTCTGGGAGAGGGGGGAGAACGGGCTGTTTTCCCCGATCGGAGGGGCGACCAACCTCGTGACCGAGATCGAGGAGAGCGGGAACATCTATATTCCATATCTCGGCCCCGTTTCCGCCTCGGGCCGCACGGCGGACGGCCTGCGCCGCCATATCATCAGCCTTCTCGAGGACAAGACGCTGGACCCGCAGGTGGAGGTCGCTCGGAGGACGGGGGACTCCAAGTCCATCACCATCACAGGCACCGCCGGCGTGGCCGGCGTCGTGCCGATCGAGCGCACCACGCGCTCGCTGCTTTCGCTTCTGGCGAAGACAGGCTTTTCCGTGCCGGACACGGAGGTAATTCGCGTCATCGTGCGGCGCGGCCCGGTCGAAGGGTCGATCTGGATGACAGATCTCTTCGAAAACCCCCAATATGACGTGCCCGTGCGCGCCGGCGACGTCATCTTCCTCAATCGGGACCGGCGGTTCTTCCGCTCGCTCGGCGCGGTCGGCCAGACACGGGTGCCGTTCCCGACCCGGGACGTCTCGGTGCTCGACGCCATATCCCTCGTCGGCGGGCTACAGGGCAACGTTTCCGACCCGTCCGGCGTCTTCATCTTCCGGGTGGAGCCGCCCGAGATCGCGACGCGAATCTCCGCCAACGCCCCGACGGACGGGACGCGGAACATCGCCTATCTTCTGGATCTCTCGGAAGGCTCGGGCATGTTCCTCGCGGATCAGATGCTGATGCGGGACGGCGACGTGCTCTATGTCACCGATGCGCCCTTCGCCCGCTTCCAGAAGATCGCCGGCTCTGTCGCCTCCCTGGTCGGCTTCACCGGCGCCGCCGCCTCGACGGCGCGCGTCATTCCCTGAGAATCGGGGCGAGGCAGGGTCGGCTTGGCCTATGGTCCCTCTCCTTTCTGAGGGACGGCCCGCTCCGCGCCGCGCTCGTGGCGGCTGGCTGGCGCCCGCGGCCCGGCTTCCTGCCGCATGATGCAGTCGCCGTGTGGGGCCGGAGCGCGGCGGCGCGGCGCGGCATCGCGGCGGCGAAATGCTCGGGGGCGCCGCTCCTCACGCTTGAGGACGGGTTCCTCCGCTCAGTGCGCCCCGGCCGGTCCGGCCCTGTCCTCAGCCTCCTCATCGACGATCTCGGCGTTCACTATGATGCGGCGCGCCCCTCCCGCCTCGAGGCGATGATCGCTGAGGGCGGGGGGAACGTCGCGCGCGCCCGCGCGGGAGTCGCCCGTCTCCGCGCGCTCCGCCTCTCGAAATACAACGACGCGCCCGATGCGGCATCGCCCCCTCGCGGCCATGTGCTCGTCGTCGACCAGACGCGCGGCGACGCCTCCATCGAAGGCGCCGGCGCCGGCCCGGAAACATTCGCGCGGATGCTCGCCGCGGCGCGGGCGGAGCATCCGGGGGCGGAGATCCTCGTGCGCCTCCACCCGGAGACGCTGGCCGGGAGAAAGCCCGGCCATCTCGAAGCCGAGCCCGGCGCGCGCCGCCCTGCCGTCAACCCATGGGAAGAGATCGAGGGCGCGCGCGCGGTCTATGTCGTCTCCTCCCAACTAGGGGCGGAGGCGATGCTGGCGGGCGTTCCGGTCCGCTGCTTCGGGCATCCGTTCTATGCCGGCTGGGGCGCGACCGAGGATGAGGCCCCGCATCCACGCCGCGCCGCAAGGCGCTCTGCGGAAGAGGTCTTCGCCGCAGCCTGGCTCGACTACCCGCTCTATTTCGACCCCTGGCGCGGCGGCCTCTCGACCTTCGAGGCGACGCTGGAGGCGCTCGACGCGCTCCGCCGGCATGACCGGATGACGAAGGGCGGCGCCGCCTTCGAAGGCGTGCGGCTCTGGAAGCGAGGCCATGTCGGGCGCATGTTCGCTCCCCATCCGGTTCGCTTCGGAACGGCGCGCGCCGGGGAGCGGCGCATCGTCTGGGCCTCCGCCGCGGCCCCCGGGCAGGGCGACGCGCGGATCGAGGACGGCTTCCTTCGCTCCTCCGGCCTCGGCGCCGCGCTCGCTCCGCCGCTCTCCTTCGCGCTCGACGATCTCGGGATCTACTATGACGCGACGCGCGAGAGCCGGCTCGAACGCCTCATCGCCGCCGCCCCCGCCGATCCGGAGGCGGAAGCGCGCGGCGAGCGGCTCCGGGCGATGATCGCAGCCGCCGGCGTCACGAAATACAACCTCTCCGGCGCGAAGCCGCCGCACGCGCCGCCCGGGCGGCGCGCCGTCCTCGTCGTCGGGCAGGTGGCGGACGACGCGTCGATCCGCTGCGGCGCGGGCGTGGTGCGGAGCGACGCAGCGCTTCTCGAGGCGGCGCGGGCGGCGCGGCCCGGCGCCTTCCTGCTCTACAAGCCGCATCCCGATGTCGAGGCCGGGCTCCGGCCGGGCGGGGGAGCCGAGGCGCTGGCGGACGCCGTCGCGCACAACGTCTCCGCCGCCGCCGCCATAGACTGGGCGGACGAGGTCTGGACGATCACCTCGCTCCTCGGCTTCGAGGCGTTGCTGCGCGGCCGCCCCGTCGTGACACTCGGCGCGCCCTTCTATGCGGGTTGGGGGCTGACGGAGGATCGCGGGGAGATTCCCGCCCGCCGGCGCGCGCGGCCGACGCTCGCGCGCCTGGTCCACGCCGCGCTCGTCGAATACCCGCTCTATCGCGACCCGGTCACCGGCCTTCCCTGCCCGCCCGAGGTGATCGTGGAGCGGCTCGCGGCGGGGGCGGGCGCGGCGAAGGGGGCGGGCCGGCTTCTGTCGAAAACGCAGGGCCTTCTCGCCACCTGGGCGCCGATCTGGCGATAGGTCTCGGCCCCCCTCAGCCCGCGGGCAGCCAGCGCGAAAGCACGTCGCCCCCCGCCTGCACCTGCTCGACAAGCCGGAATCGCGGCGCATCCGCAAGCGCCGCGAGAGCAAGCGGACCGAGCGCCGGCGCGCCCTCGGCCCCGATCAGCGCGCCAGCGGAAACCCATACGATCTCGTCCGCCAGCCCTGCGCGGACAAGCGCGGCGGCGAGCCGCCCTCCCCCTTCGCAGAGTACGCGCGTCACACCCCGCTCGCCCAGCGCGCGGAACGCGGCCGAAAGATCGAGCCCCCCATCCGCGCTGCGACCGACCGGGATCGCCTCGCCCCATTCCGCCGACCCCGGCGCGGCGCAGAGCCGCCAGGCGGGCGGCGCCCCCTTCGCAAGGCGCAAGGTCGACGGCAGCGAAAGATCGGCGTCCAGAACCACGCGCTGCGGCGCCCGGCCCTCCAGCCCCGGCAGCCGCACATCGAGCGCAGGGTCGTCCGCCCGCGCCGTCCCGGAACCGACAAGAATCGTATCATGCGTGGCGCGGAGCAGATGGGCGCGCGCACGCGCCTCCGGTCCGCTGATCCACCGGCTCTCACCGCTCGCCGTCGCGATGCGGCCGTCGAGCGTCGCGGCGAGCTTCAGCGTCGCGCGCGGCCGCCCTGCGCGCTGGCGCATGAGGAACCCGGCGTTCGCCGCCTCCGCCTCCGCCGCCATCAGCCCTGTGTCGACCGCAAGGCCCGCCTCCCGCAGGCGGGCGAAGCCGCGGCCCGACACCCTCGGGTCCGGGTCCTCCATCGGCGCCACGACGCGGGCGATCCCCGCCGCCGCCAGCGCATCGGCGCAGGGCGGGGTGCGGCCGTGATGGGCGCAAGGTTCGAGGCTCACATAGGCCGTCGCCCCCCGCGCCGCCGCGCCCGCCCCGGCCAGCGCTATCGCCTCCGCATGGGGCCGCCCGCCCGGCTGCGTCCATCCGCGCCCGACGAGTCGGCCTTCGGACACGATCACGCAGCCGACCGCCGGATTTGGCCAGACCCTTCCCAGGCCGCGCCGCGCAAGGGCGATGGCCGCCGCCATCCAGCGGCGATCCGCCTCCGAGAAGGCGGCCATCCTATTCCTCTTTGGGGGCCGGGGGGCGAAGCTCCGCGACGAATTCCTCGAAATCGTCGGCTTCCTGAAAATTCTTGTAGACGCTGGCGAAGCGGACATAGGCGACCGTGTCGATCCTCGCGAGGCTCTCCATCACGATCTCCCCGATCGTGTCCGAGCGCACGTCGCTGTCGCCGAGGCTTTCGAGCCTGCGGACAATGCCGGAGATCATCTGGTCCACCCGGTCCGCCGCGATGGGGCGCTTCTGCAGCGCGATGCGGATGGAGCGGGCGAGCTTGTCCCGGTCGAACTCCTCGCGCCGGCCGTTCTTCTTCAGCACGGTGAGGTCGCGCAGCTGGACCCGCTCATAGGTGGTGAAGCGTCCGCCGCAGGCCGGGCAGAACCGCCGCCGTCTTATGGCGACATGATCCTCCGCCGGCCGGCTGTCCTTCACCTGCGTCTCGGTGTCTCCGCAGAACGGGCAGCGCATCTTGTTTTCCCCTCCCTCCGCCGTTCGACCCTTATAGGAGAGCCGCGAGAGGAAGGGTAGGGGGCGCGCCATGGCGCCAGATATGGGAGGTTTCAGCCGATCACGCCGTCGCTGGGCGGGATCACGAAACCGCGTGCGCCTGTTTCGGCGGCGTCGCGCGCGCCGCATCTCCTCATCATGACGAAGGAGGAACCCATGAACGCCGCGAACCTCACCCCCGGCCTGATCGCCGCGCTTGTCGCCCTCGGCGCCGCGGGCTTCGCTCCCGCCCGGCTCATGCCTGCAGGGCGCTGAACCGCCTCAGCGCCCTTCCTTCAACCTTTCGATTTCCTCCGCCACGCGCTTCGGCGCCTCCTCCATCGGAAGGTGGCCGAGGCCCGGCAGGATCACCGCCTTCGCGCCGGGGATCGCCGCGGCGAAGGCCTCCGCCCGCTCCGGCGGCAGGAGCCTGTCCGCCCCGCCCCAGATGACGACCGTCTCCGCCTTAACGTCCGATGGAAGCCGAAGCTGCGAACGCGGGCTCTTCGCCCAGACGATCTGCGCCCGCCGGTTGCCGGGCTGGCGAACCATCTCCCAGTAGCGGTCCACCGCCTCCGGCGTGGCGAGCGCCGGGTCGCCGACCGAGCCCTTCAGGCTTTCCTCGATGAACCAGCGCGGCGTCAGCCTCTCCGCGAGCCAGATCGTCGCCTCGCCATGAATCGCCCAGCGCGCGAGGCGGGAGAGCGCTCCGGGCGCCCGCGCATCCGGTTGCGCCTCGCCCGCCGGCGCGATGAGGACGAGGGCGGAAACCTCTTCGGGCCGCGCCGCCGCATAGCGCCAGGCGACCATCCCGCCCAGCGAATGGCCGACCAGCCCGAATCGCGTCAGCCCCGCCGCCCGCGCGACGGCCGCCGCCGCCTCCGCCAGCGCATCGTTCGAATAATCGTCATCCGGTCGGGGAAGGGAGAAGCCGTGCGCCGGGAAATCCAGCGAAACAAGCCGAAACTTCTCGCCGAGCTCGGCCTCCAGCGGCAGCCATGCGTGGACGCTGGCGCCAAGCCCGTGGAGGAGGAGGAGCGGCGGGCAATCCCCGCACCCCGCCTCGCGCCAATGAATCCGCGCGCCCTGATGCTCGATGAACCGCCCGCCGCCCGGCAGCGCATATTTCGCCTCGATAGCCGCGCGCCCCGTATCCGGCGTCGGAACTGTCGTGAGCCAGAGGCCGAGCGCGGCGAGCCCGATGAGCAGCGCCCGCCCGAGCCATCGCGCGAGCCGCCGCATCGTCAGAGCAGGTCGTAGATCGGGAACCTCGCCGTCAGCGCCGTGACCTTGGCCTTCACCGCCGCCTCGACCGCGCCGTTCCCCTCCTCGCCGTTCTTCGCCAGCCCGTCCACCACCTCGACGATGAGGTCGGCGACCTGCCGGAACTCCGCCTCGCCGAAGCCGCGCGTCGTCGCTGCGGGTGTGCCGAGCCGGACGCCGGAGGTGACCATCGGCTTCTCCGGGTCGAAGGGGATGCCGTTCTTGTTGCAGGTGATATGCGCCCGCCCCAGCGCCCTCTCGGTCGCGACGCCGGTGACGCCCTTGGGCCGGAGGTCGACGAGCATGACATGCGTGTCGGTCCCGCCCGTCACGATGTCGAGCCCGCCCTTCATCAGCTGGTCCGCCAGCGCCTTCGCGTTCGCGACCACCGCCGCCTGGTAGGCGCGGAATTCGGGCCGGAGCGTCTCCGCGAAGGCGACCGCCTTGCCCGCGATCACATGCATCAGCGGGCCGCCCTGCATTCCGGGGAAGACGGCGGAGTTGAACTTCTTCGCCAGATCCTCGTGATTCGTCAGGATCATGCCGCCGCGCGGCCCGCGCAGCGTCTTGTGCGTCGTCGTCGTCGCGACGTCGGCGTAGTCCAGCGGGTTCGGGTGCTGGCCGCCGGCCACGAGCCCAGCGAAATGCGCCATATCCACGAGCAGCTTCGCGCCGACAGAATCCGCCACTTCCCGGAACTTTGCGAAGTCGATCTGGCGCGGAATGGCGGAGCCGCCGGCGATGATCAGCTTCGGCTTCGTCTCCTCCGCCAGCTTCGCCATCGCGTCATAGTCGAGCAGGCTGTCCTGCCGCCGCACGCCGTAATGGACCGCGTTGAACCACTTGCCGGAGACGTTGACCTTCGCGCCATGGGTGAGGTGCCCGCCGGCCGAAAGGTCCATGCCCATAAACGTGTCGCCCGGCTGCATGAGCGCGAGGAACACCGCCTGGTTCGCCTGGGACCCGGAATTCGGCTGAACATTCGCGAAGCCGCAATTGAAGAGCGCCTTGGCGCGCGCAATGGCGAGTTCCTCCATCACGTCCACATGCTGGCAGCCGCCATAATAGCGCCGGCCGGGATAGCCCTCCGCATACTTGTTGGTCGCGACGGAGCCCTGCGCCTCCATCACGGCGCGGGAGACGATGTTTTCCGAGGCGATCAGCTCGATCTCGTCGCGCTGGCGCGCGAGTTCCGCCCGCATCGCCGCCGCGATCTCAGGGTCGCGGCTGGAAAGCGGTTCGGTGAAGAAGCCCTGATCGCGGGTTGCGGCGTCCATCTCTCGTCTCCTCGGCGTCCTCTGGCGGCGTTGCGGGGGCATGTAGCGCGGCGGGGCGAAATTGTCCCGCGGATTTCGCCGTTCCGGCGCTCGGGCGCGACAATCGGGCCCGCGCCGTGGACGCCCTACTCGTCCGCCACCGTGAGCGCGATCTTGCCCACGTGCCGGCCCTCCGCGAACCGCGCCTGCGCCGCCCCGATGTGCCGCAGCGGAAACGTCTCCGCGATGACGGGGCGCGCTTCCCCCGCCTCGATCCGCCGCACCAGCGCGGCGAAGACGCCGTCGCCGAGCGCGGTGCAGCCGAAGAGGCTCAGGTCCTTCAGATAGAGCGTGCGGAGATCAAGTTCGACGAGCGGCCCCGCGACGGCCCCCGAGACGGCGAGCCGCCCGCCGGGCCGCAAGACGTCCAGAAGGCGCGGCCAATCCTCTCCGCCCACGAGGTCGATGACGACATCCGCCTCATTCGCCCCGAGCCCGCCGAGCGGCCCTTCTTCTCGCAGGAGCGCCCGCGCCGCCCCGAGCCCCAGCACCGCCTCGGCCTTCGCCGCGCCGGTCAGCGCCAGAACCCGCGCGCCCCGCGCCTTCGCAAGGCTGACCGCCGCCGCGCCCACCCCGCCGGATGCGCCGGTGACAAGCACCGTGTCCGCGGCCGTGACCCTCGCTCGCGTGAGCAGGTTCTCCGCCGTCGACCAGGAGCAGGGGAAGGAGGCCAGCTCCTCGTCCGACAGCGGCGACGAGACCGCGTGGGCGTGGCGCGACGCCACGCAAAGATAATCTGCAAAGGCCCCGTCCACCTCCGAGCCGAGGAAGAGCGGGGAGGGCAGCGCCACGCCCCCGGCCTCGCGGAGGCAGGGCTCGACCAGAACCCGCTCCCCGATCCGTCTCGCGGGCACGCCCTCGCCCACGGCCTCGATCACGCCGCAGGCGTCGATCCCCTGGATCCGCGGAAAGCGGAGCGGCGCGCCCGTCCAGCCGCCATCCTCGCCGGGGGCGCCGGAGCGGGAGTACCAGCCGACCCGGGTGTTGATGTCGGTGTTGTTCACCGCCGAAGCCCGAACCCGCACCAAGACCTCGCCGCGTTTCGGCGCGGGCTTCGGCAGGTCCTCCCGCCATTCCAGCATCTCCGGCCCGCCATGGCCCTTCAGCACGACGCCCCGCATCGTCTCGCCCATGCCGCGCTCCCTTTCCTTTCCCGGCCCGGCGCCTATCCTGCCGCGAAAACCGGGGGGCGGCGATGGCGCGGGCGAAGAACATCCTCTTCATCATGTTCGACCAACTGAGGTTCGACTACCTCTCCTGCTACGGCCACCCTCATCTTCAGACGCCGCATATCGACGGGCTGGCCGCTCGCGGCGTCCGCTTCACCCGCGCCTATGTGCAGTCCCCCGTCTGCGGCGCAGCGCGGATGTCCGCCTATACCGGCCGCTACGTCCATTCCCACGGCGCCGCCTGGAACAACTTCCCCCTGAAAGTGGGAGAGATGACGATCGGCGATCACCTCCGGAAAATCGGCGTCGAGAGCTGGCTCGTCGGCAAGACGCACATGCGCGCCGATGCGGAGGGCATGGCCCGCCTCGGCCTCGCGCCTGACAGCGTGATCGGCGCCCGCGTCGCCGAATGCGGCTTCGACGCCTGGGTGCGGGAAGACGGGCTTTATGGGCAGGGGCCGGCCGGCTTCTATGACGTCAAGCGCTCGCCGTACAACGAATATCTCCGCGCCCGCGGCTACGAGGGGCCGAACCCCTGGCACGACTACGCGAATGCGGGCGTGGACGAGGCGGGGATGATGGCCTCGGGCTGGCTGATGAAGAACGCGCCCCTCCCCGCCCATATCCACGAGGAAGATTCGGAGACGCCCTGGCTCACCGAGCGCGCCATCGAGTTCATCGATGCGAAGCGGGGCGGCGCGCCCTGGCTGATGCACCTTTCCTACATCAAGCCCCACTGGCCCTACATCGTCCCTTCTCCCTACAATGACATGTACGGCCCCGAACACGTCCTCCCCGCGAGGCGCGACGCGCGGGAGCGGCAGGACCCGCATCCGGTCTACGCCGCCTTCATGGACAACCTGATCGGCCGCACCTTCAGCCGGGATGAGGTGCGGGAGGCGGTGATCCCCGCCTATATGGGCCTCGTGAAGCAGGCGGATGACCAGATCGGCCGCCTTGTCGCCCATCTCGAAGCGCAGGGCGACCTCGAGGACACGCTGATCGTCCTGACCTCGGACCATGGCGACTATCTCGGCGACCATTGGCTCGGGGAGAAGGACCTCTTCCACGAGCCCTCCGTGAAGATTCCGCTGATCATCGTGGATCCGTCGCCCGGGGCTGACGCTACGCGCGGAACGATCTGCGACGAACTCGTCGAGCAGATCGACCTCGCCGCCACCTTCGTGGACCATCACGGCGCGCCGGTGCCCGACCATATCCTCGAAGGCCGCTCGCTCCTCCCGCTGCTCCGCGGCGAGCGCCCGGCATGGCGCGACTTCGCGGTGAGCGAGTACGACTACTCCGTCTCCCCGATGGCGGAGGTTCTGGGCGTCGCCCCGCGGGACGCGCGGCTCTTCATGATCGCGGACCGGCGGTGGAAGTTCATGCACGCCGAGGGCGGCTTCCGCCCCATGCTTTTCGATCTCGAGGCTGACCCTGACGAGTTCCGCGACCTCGGCGCGGACCCGGACCATGCCCCGGTCATCGCGATGATGTACGAGCGCCTCGGCCGCTGGGCGCGCCGCCTCTCCCAGCGCACCACGGTCTCCGAGGCCGCGCTCCTCGCGCGCCGGGGCGGGACGCCCTCCACCGGCATCCTGATCGGCGTGCATGACGGGCATGAGGTGCCGGAGGAATATCAGGAGGCCTATCACGGCCCGGCGCGGCCCCTGCCGCCGCGCAGGGGCGCCTGAGCCGCCCCGCGCCCTCCAGGCGGCTCAGGCGGCCTGAAGCCCGCCCTCGGCGGCGAGGAAGCTCACGATCCGGTCCACGCCCTCGCCGTGCCGGAGCCGGGTGAAGAGCCAGGGCCGCCCCTGCCGCATCCGGTTCGCGTCCCGCTCCATCACGTCGAGCGAGGCGCCGACATGGGGGGCGAGGTCGGTCTTGTTGATGAGGAGGAGGTCGGAGCGGGTGATGCCGGGCCCGCCCTTCCGCGGAATCTCCTCCCCCGCCGCGACGTCGATCACATAGATCGTCAGGTCCGCGAGTTCGGGGGAGAAGGTGGCGGCGAGATTGTCCCCGCCCGATTCGATGAAGACGACGTCGAGATCGGGGTGCCGCCGCCGCATCTCCGCCACCGCCGCGAGGTTGATCGAGGCGTCCTCCCGGATCGCGGTATGCGGGCAGCCGCCCGTCTCCACCCCGATGATCCGGTCGGCGGGCAGCGCCTGGGAGCGCATCAGCGCCTCCGCATCCTCCCGCGTGTAGATGTCATTGGTGATCGCGCCGACGGACCAGCGCTCCCGCATCGCCTTGCAGAGCGCGTCGGTCAGCGTCGTTTTGCCGGCGCCGACCGGGCCGCCGATGCCGACGCGAAGGGGACCGTGGGGGGATTTCATCATTTCACCGTCGCGAGCCGTTCGGTGAGCGAGAGGCTCATCCCGTTTTCGTCGATCTCCACGGAAGAGGTGGCGAAGACGCCGATGGAGCGGCCGACGGAGCCCGTGGGCTCCGCCACGCTCGCGGCCTTCGCCTTCCGCACCCAGAGCGGTGCGCCTTCGCGCAGCAGCTTGCGCCAGCCCTCATGTTCGGGCTTCAGCCACCAGCATCCGTCCGTCGTCGTCTCCATGTCCACCTGATAGGTGACCATCTTGCCGCCCCATGTCCATTCGCCGTCGTCGAAATCCCGCATCACGGGGATCTGCTCGAAGCCGAGCACGGCGGCGGAGCGCCGGTCCGTCGGCTTTGCCAGCCAGGCGCCGCGCTTCTGCGTGAGGCTGATGACGGGTTTCGGGGCGGGCTTCGCCGGGGAGGGACTCTGCTTCATGTTCTGAACAACCTGACGGTTTGTGTTTCGTGAGCGATCGCGGAAATGTCCGAGAGGAGCGCCGCGCCGCCGACATCGTCGAGCGTCGAGCGCGCCGCCTCTTCCGCCAGCATAGCACATATGGGCATGAGCGCGGCGACGATCCTCTGCCCCTCCGTCTGCCCGAGCGGGATCAGCCGCACGCCAACCGAGGCGAGGTTGGCCGCGAAGGCCTGGAGGAAGAGCGTCAGCGCGGGGATGAGCGGCGCCTCGTGCGCCCGCGCGAAGCGGCCGAAGGCGACGGGGTAGGGGGCGGGGCCGTGATCAGGCCCCCAGACGGCCGAGGTGGTCGCCGCGAAGGCCGCGCCCATCTCCGCCGTCTCGGCCAGCCGCTCCCGCGACGGGGCGAGCGCCGTGGCGAGGTCTGCCGGCTCCTCGCTCGAAGGGTCTGCGAATGCGGCGGCGGCGAGAATCGCGTCCGTGCGCCCCGCGCCGATCCGCAGGCAATCCGCGATCCACCGTTCGAGCGCGGCGCCGTCCCCCACCAGCCCCGCCGAGATCGCCCACTCCACCCCGTGCGAATAGGCGTAAGCCCCCACCGGATAGCCGGGCGAAAGCCAGGCGTGCAGCTTCTGCATCGCCTCAGTCATGGTGGTGATGGTGGCGCCCATGCGCATGATCGTGGTCATGCGTGTGGTCGTGCCTATGCGCATGCGCGCGCCCGTGCCCGTGGTCATGCCGGTGCGGGATGTGCGCGTTCGGGTCATCGTGCGGATCGTGGCTGTGCGAATGCCCGTGCGTCCGTCCGTGACCATAGGCGCCGCCTTCAGGCATGAAGGGCTCCTCCACATGCCGCACCTCGGCGCCGAGCTGCGCCAGCATGTCCTCCAGCACATGATCCCGCTGGATCAGGAGCCGCCCGTCCTCCACCTGCGCCGGCGTGTGCCTGTTGCCCACATGCCAGGCGAGCCGGGCGAGAGCCCTGCTTTCGGCTCGCACCTCGGCCAGCGGCTCCGACGCGGCGCGAATCAGGATGCGCCGCCCGTCTTCGAGCAGAAGCGCGTCCCCCTCCCGCAATTCCGTCGCCTCCGCGAGGTCGAGCAGGATGGCTTCGCCGGCCTCGGTCACAAGCCGGCCCCGGCGGCGATAGCGGTCGGCATAGGCGAGGCGGATTTCCCCGTCGCCGGAGGCGGCGGCCGCAAGGCTGGTCGCCCGCGCCGGGTTGGGCGCCGTTGCGATGGTCATGGCCGCTCCTTCGCGGTTCGAGAGACTTTCGTGGTTCCGGAGCAAGCCGCCGCTTCGCCCGCCAGAGCAAGGGGGTGAAGGCGTGCAGACGAGACCTGTGCGCGAAGGGCAGGTTCTGGCTCCATGACCTGGTTTTTCGCCTTTGTGACGGGGGAGATCGCTTTTGCGGTGGCTGGAAGGCGGTGGTTCGGCCTG
>JAUIDE010000168.1 GCA_030429105.1 Alphaproteobacteria bacterium | reverse complement strand
CCCGAGCCCGAGCGCGCGCCCGAGCCGCAGCCCGAGGTCGCGGAGGCGACGCCACCGGCGGAGGAGCCCCCCGTCGAGACGCTGAACGACCCGGCCGTTCCGGCGCCGAAGCTGAGCCCGCCGCCGCCGACCAAGCCGCGCGACGTCGCCGAGGCGAAGCGGGCCGAGCGGCTCGCCCGCGCCGCGGAGCAGCCGGAGGAGACGGGCGCGACGCGGCAGGCCGCAGCGCCTTCGGGCGGCGGCACGACGCGCACGGTGGGCGAGCTTTCCTTCCGCGACAAGGAATCTCTCCGTGTCGGCATAAGGGGTTATTTCAGCCCGCCGACCGGCCTCGCCAACGCCGACCGGCTCGCCGTGAAGATCCGGATCGAGGTGAGCGAGGAGGGGCGGATCATCGCCGGGCCCGAGGTGCTACAGCCCTCCGGCCGGCTCGACGCCGCGCATGACGCGCTCTATCGGGCGGGGGTGCGCGCGCTCCGCCGCGCCGAGGCGGCGGGCGTTTTCGCCGCGCTGCCCCGTGACAGATACGGGTCATGGCGGTTAATGAACGTGACCTTCACGCCGCGGGAGATCCAGTTCCTATGACGCGTCTTCTCATCGCCCTCCTCCTCATCCTGCCGGCGCTCTCCGCGCCGCGGGCCCAGACGAATGACGGCGCGCTGGAGATCACGGTCGCCGGCGGGGAGTTCGAGCCGATCTCCCTCGCCGCGCCGGGCTTCTTCGGCGCGCCGGGCGCGGCGGCGGACCTCGCGCAGCGCATCCGCGGCGTCGTTCTGGCGAATCTCGAAGGCTCCGGCCTCTTCCGCGCCGTGCCGCCCGAGGCCTTCATCCAGCAGATCGACGATTTCGACAGCGCGCCGCGCTATGCGGACTGGCAGGCGATCAACGCCGACGCGCTCTTGACCGGGCGGGCGAGCATCGAGGCGGACGGGCGGCTGCTGGTGCAGTTCCGGCTCTTCGACAATTTTGCGCAAGGGCAGGTCGAGGGGCTCCAGTTCTTCGCCGATCCGGCGGAATGGCGGCGGATCGGGCACAAGATCGCCGACGCCGTCTATGCCCGGCTGACCGGCGAGGGGCCGTATTTCGACAGCCGCATCGTCTATGTCCACGAGAGCGGGCCGAAGGGCCAGCGCGTCAAGCGCCTCGCGGTGATGGACCAGGACGGGGAGAACCACCGCTTCCTGACCGACGGGCGGCAACTCGTCGTCACCCCGCGCTTCTCCCCGGTCGACCAGGACCTGCTCTACATCTCCTTCGAGCGGGGGGAGCCGCAGATCTATCTCCTCAACATCGCGACGGGGCAGCAGGAGATCCTCGGCAATTTCCCCGGCATGAGCTTCGCGCCGCGCTTCTCGCCCGACGGGCGGCAGGTGGTGATGTCCCTCTCGCAGGGGGGCAACACGGATATCTATGTGATGGAGCTGGCCACGCGGCGGCTCACGCGGCTAACTGACTCCCCGGCGATCGAGACCGCGCCCTCCTTCAGCCCGGACGGGCGGCGGATCGTGTTCGAGAGCGACCGCGGCGGCGGGCAGCAGATCTACATCATGAGCGCCTCGGGCGGGCCGGCGACGCGGATCAGCTTCGGGCAGGGGCGCTACGGCACCCCGGTCTGGTCGCCGCGCGGGGACCTCATCGCCTTCACCAAGTCGGGTGGCGGGCAGTTCGCCGTCGGCGTGATGCGGGAGGACGGCTCGGACGAGCGCATCCTCGACGCGAGCTTCCTGTCCGAGGGGCCCACATGGTCCCCCAACGGGCGGGTCATATCATTTTTCCGCGAGAGCGCGGGCGCAAACGGGGCCGCGAGCCTCTGGAGCGTGGACATCACCGGCCGGAACCTGAAGAGACTGACGGTTCCGGGCGCGGGATCGGACCCGGCCTGGTCGCCGCTCCTGCCGTGAGGCGGGCGGGCCGTGAGGGGACGCTGAAGAGACGAAACAGCCGCGCGGCGAGGCCGGCGGCGCTTATGGTGGAGACCTGAGACGATGACAAGCACGTTCAAGATGACCCTCATGGCCGGCGCGGCGCTCCTGCTCGCCGCCTGCTCGGAGGAGCCGCCCGAGGCCGGCGGTCCGGGGGGGAACCCCTCCTCCATCGGCGCGCTCGACCCGGCGTCGGTCGCCTATTTCCAGCAGACGGTGGGCGACCGCGTCTTCTTCGAGACGGACAGCTCCCGCCTCACCGCCGCGGGCCAGCAGACGCTGGTGCGGCAGGCGGCCTGGCTGGCGGAGAACCCCGCCGTCAACGTCGTGGTCGAGGGCCATGCCGACGAGCGCGGCACGCGCGAATACAACCTCGCGCTCGGCGCCCGCCGGGCCGAGGCGGCGCGCGCCTTCCTCGCGGCGCAGGGCGTGGCCCCGAGCCGGCTGCGCACGATCTCCTACGGCAAGGAGCGGCCGGAGCAGCTCTGCTCGGCGGAGAACTGCTGGTCCCAGAACCGCCGCGCGGTGAGCGTGGTGGCCGGCGCGCCGACGAGCTGAGCCGGGACGGAACCGACGCGCGGCCGGATACGTTCCGGCCGCGCGGACCGACAGGGGAGGCGGGGCGATGACGATGCGGATGGGCGCGGCGACGGCGCCGCTTCTCGGGCTGGCGACGGCGCTCGGCCTCGCCTCGGGCGCGGCGGCGCAGGTCGACCGCTACGAATTCCTCCAGATGAAGAAGCAGCTGGAGGAGATGCAGGCGGAGCTTGGCCGGCTGCGCGGCGTGATCGCCGCGGGCGGGGGGATCGCCGCGGTCGAGGACGAGCTGAAGCGGCTCGTCGGCCAGGTCGAGCGGCTGGAATTCGCGCAGCGCCAGCACGAGGCGGCGACGAAGCAGAAGATGCTCGATCTCGAATACCGGATCATCGAGCTCGAAGGCGGCGACCCTTCGATCCTCTTCCAGGAGGAGACGAGCCCGGCCCCGGCGCCCGCGCCTGCGCCCGCACCGACGCAGCAGGGCGGCGGCGTCCTCGGCGTGCTGACCTCGCGCGCGACCGTATCCGGCGCGGAGCGCGCCGATTTCGACGCGGCGCTGGCGGCGGCGCAGGGCGGGAATTCGCAGACCGCGCGGGCCGCGTTCGAGCGGTTCCTGACCGACCATCCCGGCAGCGCGCTGGCGCCGGAGGCGCATTACCGGCTCGGCGAGGTTCACTTCGTCGCCGGCGAATACCGCGCGGCGGCGGAGCGGTTCATCGACGGGGCGGAGCTGAACCCCGCGGCGCCGACCGCGCCGGAAAGCCTCCTGAAGCTCGGCATCACGCTCGGCCTCCTCGGCAATCGCGAGGTCGGCTGCGCGACCTTGCGCGAGGTGCCGAGCCGCTATCCGCAGGCGACGGACCAGATCGCCCGCGCGGCCCGGGAGGCGGGCCGCGCCGGTTGTGGCTGAGGCCGCGCCGGTTCTCCCCGAAGTCGCCGAGGCGCTCGACGCGCTTCTGGCGGGGGCGGCGCCGCGCCTCGGCCTCGCCGTCTCCGGCGGCGGGGACAGCATGGCGCTGATGCATGCGGCGGCGGACTGGGCGAAGGCGCGGGGCGCCGCGCTCTCCGTCGCGACGGTCGACCACGGGCTCCGGCCGGAAAGCGCGGCGGAGGCGGCGTTCGTGGCGCGCGAGGCGGCGGCGCTCTCCCTCCCCCATGAGACGATCCGCTGGGAGGAAGGGCGCGGGGCGGCGGGGAACCTCCAGGCCGCGGCGCGGGCGGCGCGGCGGCGGCTCCTCTCCGCCTGGGCGGCGCGGGAGGGGCTGGAGGCGGTGGCGCTCGGCCACACGATGGACGACCAGGCGGAGACGGTTCTGATGCGGCTCGCCCGCGGCTCCGGCGTCGACGGACTTTCCGCGATGGCGGCGCGAACGGAGGCGGAGGGGGCGGTCTGGCTCCGGCCGCTCCTCGGGCTCCGGCGCGCCGATCTCCGCGCCTTTCTCGAGGCGCGGGGGGCCGAGTGGGTCGAGGACCCTTCGAACGAGGATCCGCGCTTTGACCGGGTGCGGGCGCGCCGCTCGCTGGAGGCGCTGGACCCGCTCGGGCTGACGGCGGAGGGGCTTTCCTCCACCGCCGCGCGGATGCGGAGCGCGCGGGAGGCGCTGGACCACGCCGCCGCGGCGCTGGCGGCGGAGGCGGCGCGGGAAGGCGCCTGCGGGGAGATGCGCCTCGCCGTCGCGCCGCTCCGCGCGGCGCCCACGGAACTTTCGCGAAGGCTGCTGCGCGCGGCGCTCGCCCGCGTCTCCGGCGCCGAATACGGGGCGCGGGCGGAGGCGGAGGCGGCGCTGATGGGGGCGATCCTCTCCTGGCGGCTCGGCGGGGGGCGGAGCCTCCACGGCTGCCTGATCCGCCCGGACGGGCCGTCGCATGTGATGCTGGCGCGGGAGGCGGCGGCGGTGGACCCGGCGCCCGCGGCGCTGCCGGAGGGCGGGGCGATCTGGGACGGGCGGTTCTTCCTCGCGGCGCGGGCGGGGGAGAACGGGCTCGTCGCCCCGCTCGGCGAGTACCGCACCTC
>JAUIDE010000167.1 GCA_030429105.1 Alphaproteobacteria bacterium | reverse complement strand
CCGCCCCGCGCCGGGGAGGACGGAGAAGAGCCCCTTCGGCAACCCCGCCGCCTCCACGACCCGCGCCAGTTCGAGGCTCACGAGCGGAGACCACGAGGCCGGCTTGAGAAGCACCGCGTTCCCCGCTGCGAGCGCGGGCGCGACCTTCTGCGCGTCCGAGGCGATGGGCGAGTTCCACGGCGTGATCGCCGCGACGAGGCCGAGCGGCTCATGCACCGACATCGTCAGCGCCTCGCCGCGCTGCGCCGTCAGCGCCTCGTCCCATGTCTCCGCCACCGCGGCGAAATAGCGGAACGTCCCGGCGGCGGAGGCGGCGAGCGCCCGCGTTTCGCCGAGCGTCTTGCCCGTGTCCCGGCTCTGGATGAAGGCGATGCGCGCCGCGTTCGCCTCGATCCCGTCCGCGATGGCGTGGAGATGGCGCGCCCGCTGATGCGGCTTCAGCCCGCGCCACGCCGGGTCCGCCTGCGCCGCCTTCGCCCGCGCGATGGCGCGGAGCCCGTCCTCGCGGGAGGCGCCGCGGAGCGCCCGGTTGAGGCTCCCGTCCGCCGGAAAGACCGAGCGCATCTCCGCCCCCGTCCCCGCCTCCCATTCGCCGCCGACGAAAAGCCGCCCGTCCGGCAGGTCGATGTCCTGATCGTGCTTCATAGCGAGATCGGCCCCATCTCGTTGCGGACGGCGCGGAAAAGGCTCCCCACCGTCGCCGCCGAGGTCTTCGCATTGCCCGGCAGCGCCGCATTCTCGATGGTGACCGAAAACGTCGAGCCGCCGGAGCGCGCCGTGAAGGCGTGCCCGTTCCCCTTCGCCGCCGGGTCCGCCACCAGCCGCACCCGCGTCGCCTCGAACCCCGCGCCCGCGAGCGCCAGCGTCGCCGCAACGTTGGCGTTCTTCGGATAGGCGCGCGCAGCCTCCCGCGCCGATCCTTCAAAAATGGTCGTCGCCGCCGTCAACGCCGGAAGGTCGAACGCCGCCTCCGCCGGAGTCCCCGCCCAGGCGAGCGGCGGCTTCGTCCCCGTATACTCGACCTCGACAGGCCCGGACGCCGCCATCGCCGAAAGCGCATCGAGCCCGCCCGCCGCGCCCGAAGGGAGAATCAGCCGCGCCCCACCCGCCTCCGCCGCGGCCCGCAGGTCCCGCTCCGCGCCCGGGTCGGCGAGCGCGCCGACCGAGGCGAGGACGAGCGGGATCCCCGCGCCAAGAATAGCCGGCCCATACTCCCGCGCCGCCCCCTGCCCCGCGGCTTCGACCACGAGCGTCGGCCGCGCCATCAGGAAGGCGGCGAGGGAGGAGACGCCGGCCGGCGCCTCCCGCACCCGCTCGATCCGCACCAGCGTCGCCACCGGAGAGACGCCGATCCGCTCCAGCATCGGCAGGAGCGCGGAGCCGATGGCGCCGAAGCCGATGAGGCCAAGCCGCATCCCGCTTACCCCTTGCCCGCCGCGCCGGCCGGCGGGCCGGCGAAACTCTCCGCGAAGGGGCCGATCGCGACCATGTCGACCTCGATCAGCTGCGGCCCCTCCGCCGCCAGCGCCTCGTCCAGCATCGCGCCGAAGGCCTCGACATCGGCGCAGCGCCGGTGCGGCATCCCGACGGAGGCGCAGAACCCCGCGAAATCCGGCACCGCGAGTTTCGACCAGTGCCGCCGCCCGCCATATTGCGCGTCCTGGATGTTCTCGATCACGCCATAGGCCCGGTCGTTCATCAGCACATAGACGAGCGGCGCGGCCTCATCGACCGCCGTGATCATCTCCGCAAGGCCGAGCATCGCCCCGCCGTCGCCCACCAGCGTCACCGCCTTCGGCCCCGGCGTCGCGAGCGCCGCGCCGATACCCATGGCGAGCCCCTGCCCGATCCCGCCGCCGAGCGCATGGACGCCGAGCCGCGGCCCGGCGATCCGCACATGGCGGTTGCCGAAGGTGGAGTTGGAGATCGTCACGTCCCGCACCCAGGGATGCGCCCCCTTCGAGACGCGCTCCGCCAGCGCGTCCGCGATTACGGCGTAGGGGCCGAGAAGCGAGCGCATCCGCCCCTCGGAGCCCACGCGGGCGCGGGCGATGTCGAAGGGCAGGTTCGGGTCTGTTTCAAGCTTTTCGGGAAGTTTCGAAAGCAGGCGCGAAAGCGCATCCGCCGCGTCCCCATGCGCGAAAATCTCCACCGGATAGTTCCGCCCGCCCTGCTCCGCCGCCGCATCGATCTGCAGGAGCGGGCGCGGCAGCGGCATCTGGTTGTTGCGCGTCTCGTTGCCCCGGAGCCTTGAGCCGACGACGAGCATGAGGTCGCATGTCCGGTAGAGCTCCGCCGCCTCCGGCGTCATGTTGAAGGCGCCGAGCGTGGCCGCCGCATCCTCGGGAACCGTCGCCCGGCCATTGGTGGAGGTCACCACCCCGAAACCCCGGCGCATCAGCTCCGTGGCCTCCGCCGCCGCGCCCCGCGCCCCGCCGCCGAGCCAGAGCAGCGGGCGCCGCGCCCCGCATATCGCCTCCGCCATCGCGTCGAGCGCCGCCTCCGCCGCGAGCGGCCGAACGGGAACGGGCGCGAAGACCCGCGGCTGAGGCGCCGCCGCTGCGCGCTGCACGTCCACCGGAATCTCGAGGCTCACCGGCCCCGTCGGCGCCGAAAGCGCGGCGGAGACGGCGGCGGTGAGCGCGCCCACCGCCCCGCTCGCATCCCACATCCGGATCACGGCCTTGGAGACGCCGCGCAGCATTTCCGGCTGCCGCGGCACGTCATGGATCGGCGCGCGGTCCCGGTCCGCGAAGGCGAGGTCCACCTGGCTCGTGATGTGGAGCACGGGCGAGCCCGCCGTCAGCGCCTCCGCCTGCGCGCCCGCGGCGTTGCCCGCCGCCGTGCCGGTCGAAGTCATGCAGATTCCGAGCCCGCCCGTCACCCGCGCATAGGCGTCCGCCATGTTCATCGCCCCCGCCTCGCCCCGCGCAGGCACGAAGCGGATGCGCCCCTGCCGCGCCACGGCGTCGAGGATCGGCATGTTGTGGATGGAGATGACGCCGAAGATCGTCGTCACGCCGACCTCCGCCAGCCAGCGGGCGATGAAGTCGCCGACCGTTTCCGCCTGCTGCGCCGCCTCGGGCTCGATCGTCGCGGGTTTCATC
Organism: Alphaproteobacteria bacterium; assembly: GCA_030429105.1. Taxonomy (GTDB): domain Bacteria; phylum Pseudomonadota; class Alphaproteobacteria; order Rhodobacterales; family Rhodobacteraceae; genus Pikeienuella. The sequence goes on along the minus strand of JAUIDE010000167.1, from coordinate 1,374 downwards.
GCAAGGTCCTCAGATATGGCGGGAAAGCCCGCCCGAAACTTCGAGCTGGGCGCCGGTGATGTAGCTGGCGGCGGGGGAGCCGAGGAAGGCGATGGCCGCCGCCGCCTCCTCCGGGTCGCCGAGGCGGCCGAGGGGAATGCCCTTCCGCGCCGCGAGCGCCGCGTACCACTCTTCCCGGCTCTGGCTCTTGTCCTCCCGCTCCGCGAAGCGGCGGGTCCACTGGCCGGAGCCGACGAGGCCGAGCAGCACGGAATTCACCCGCACCGCGGGCGCCAGCTCGAAAGACAGGGATTTCAGAAGATTCTGAACCCCCGCACGCGCCGCCGAGGTGCAGACCATATGCGGCTCCGGCTGATAGGCGAGCAGCGAGTTGACCGCGACGATCGCGCCCCGCGCCTCCCGCAGCATCGGCAGGAAGGCGCGAACCGGGCGGATCTGGCTGAAGAGCTTCAGGTCCAGCTCCGCCCGCCAGTCCGCATCCTCCGTATCCGCAGAGGTGGAGATGCGGCCCTGCCCGGCATTGTTCACGAGGAGGTCGCAGCCGCCGAACGCCGCCGCCACCTCCACCGCGAAAGCCTCCACCGCCGCCTCGTCCAGCACGTCGAGCGCCGACGCCAGCACCCGCTCCGTCCCGAAATCCCGCTTCAGCACGGCGGCGACATCCGCCAGCCGCCCCTCGTTCCGCGCGCAGAGCGCGACGCGGGCGCCGGAGCCGAGCAGCGTCCTCACCGTCGCGAGCCCGATTCCGGAGGAGCCGCCGGTGACGACGGCGATGCGGCCCTGATAGCCGTAATCCATCACCGCGCCCCCTGCGCCCTGAGCTCCGGGAAACCCGGGTCGGGCCGCCCCTGCATGATCGCGCGCTGCGCCGGGGTCGGCGGGCCCGCCGTCATCCAGCGGTCCATCGATTCCGGGTCGTCGCGGGACCAGACCTTGGCCCGGTGCGTCGCCTCGTCGATCTGCTGCAATTCGGAGGTAAACTCGATCACGAAGCCTGAGGGCGAGCAGAAATAGGCGAAGGGGTTGTTCCCCGGCCCGTGCCGCCCCGGCCCCCAGGTCGGGTGATGCCCCTTCTGCTTCATCCGCCCGATCCCGCGCATGAACTCGTCCAGCGTCGGCATCTCGAAGGCGACATGGTTGACGCTGGCGTAGGCGCCCCGCACCAGCGCGATGGAGTGGTGGTCCGTCGCGCAGCGGAGGAACACCATCTGGTCCGCCGAATAATCGGAGACACGGAAGCCCAGAACCTCCTCGAAGAAGCGCTGCCGCGCCTCCATGTCCGGCGTGTTGAGCACGACATGGGAGACCTTGCGCGGCTTCGCCCATTCCGGCTCTTCGTTCAGCCTCAAACCATCATGCCGGAAACGGATGCGG
>JAUIDE010000051.1 GCA_030429105.1 Alphaproteobacteria bacterium | reverse complement strand
GCCAGCACATCTGGCCAAAACCCAGCTGCTGCTACGGCGTTTCCCGTGGCGAACACTGGCGCGATTTCGGATGAACAGGATTTTGCCGCCGTGTCCGAGCGCCGCAGCATAGAATCCGACGCCGCCCGGATCGAGCAGAACCGCCAGACGTATGAACTCGTGGCCCCGACGGCAGTGCCCGAACGCACGGCGAGCGGCCAGCCGAACATCGTGCAATACGCGCTGTCGACCACCAACGCGGTGGGCCAGCCGCGCTACAACCGCAGCGTCTTTTCCGGCGAGGGCCGGGCGCAGCGGGTGTGCGCGCGCTATGCCTCGGACGACCTCGCGCAAGAGGCCTTTCTGGCCCAGGGCGGGCCGCAACGCGACCGGCTGGGCGTCGACCCCGATGGCGACGGTTTCGCCTGCGGCTGGAACCCCGAGCCCTTCCGCCGCGCGGCGGCTGCCGCCCGGAATTGACGCCCGCTTGGGTTCCGTCGCCGAACCGCGGCCCGCGCCGTGGCGGCGCGCGGCCCGACCTTGTGGTGATCCACTACACCGCGATGCGGGACGCCGACGCCGCGCTAGAACGGCTGTGCGACGCGACGGCCCAGGTGTCCGCCCACTACCTCATCGCCAAGACGGGCGAGGTCATCCAGATGGTCGACGAGGCCGACCGCGCCTGGCACGCGGGCGGCGGCGCCTGGGGGCGGGTGCGCGACGTGAATTCCCGCTCTATCGGGATCGAACTGGACAACACCGGGCGCGAACCCTTCTCGGAACCGCTGATGGCGGCGCTGGAGCGGCTGCTGGCGGAGATCATGGCGCGCTGGCCCGTCAGCCCCCGCAATGTCGTCGGGCACGAGGATGTGGCGCCCGGGCGGAAGATCGACCCGGGCGGGAAGTTCGACTGGGCGCGGCTTGCGCGGCGTGGACTGGCGGCGCGCCGATGACGGTCGCAAATATCCTCGTCCTTCTCTTCGCCTTCGCCACCCTGGCCGCGCTCGTCTCGCCGGCGATGCGCGGATCGAGGCTCTGGCGAGCGACGGCCACGCCGCTCGCATCCATCATCGGGTCCGGCTTTCTCGTGCTTGGCCCGATCCTCGCGCACGCTTTCGGCATATGGGCGACCGCGGCGATGGCCGGGCTTTGCCTCGCCGCCTGGGGCTTCGGCATGGCGCTGAGGGACAATATCCGGCATGCGGAGGGGCTGAAGCCGGAGGAGGATCGGGCGCTCGCGGCGCTTGCCGGGCTCTCCGACATCGCGCTCGTCGGGGCCTACTTCATCTCCGTCGCCTATTACCTCAATCTCTTCGGGGCGTTCGGCGTGCGGCTGACGCCGTTCGACGGTCCGTTCGAGGCGCGGCTGCTTACGAGCGCAATGCTCTGTCTCCTGCTTCTCGTCGGCTGGACGCGGGGCTTCGAGATGCTGGAGCGGGCGGAGATCGCGACGGTGACGTTGAAGCTGGCGGTCATCGCCGGACTGATCGCGGGGCTCGTCGTCCATTCCGGGTCCGCCGTGCTGGACGGCGCCGCCGTGATCGCGCCGCCGACGCTCGGCCCCGTCGCGGCGCTCACGCTCGGCTTCGGGTTGATCGTGACCGTGCAGGGGTTCGAGACCTCGCGCTATCTCGGCGCCAAATACGAAGCCGAACTCCGGATCCGGTCCATGCGGCTGGCGCAGATCGTCGCCGCCGGCATCTACATCGTCTATGTCGCCTTGCTCTCTGTCGGATTCCACGTCGGGGAAGGCGCGCTGAGCGAGACTGCGATCATCGACCTGATGGCGCAGGCTGCGCCGATCCTGCCCCCGCTCCTCGTTCTCGCCGCGCTATCGGCGCAGGCGAGCGCGGCCATCGCCGATGCGGGCGGAGCGGGAGGGCTTCTCTCGGAGGTGACCGGCGGCCGCCTCTCCGCCGGGGCGGGCTACGCGGTGCTGGTGCTTGCGGGGCTGACGCTCACATGGGCCTCGAATGTCTTCGAGATCATCAGCTACGCCTCGCGCGCCTTTGCGATCTACTATGCGCTCCAGTCGATGATCGCGGCGCGGCTCGCCTGGCGGCGCCGCGCGAAGGTGCGATCGGCCTTTTTCCTCTTCCTGGCCTCTCTCGGCGCGGCCGCCGCGGCGTTCGGCGTTCCGGCCGAAGGCGGTTGACGCCGCCGCCGCCGCCCCCTATCCGCACGATGCGGATGGCCGGATAGCCGCGCTCCCTCGGGGGTGAGGAACGTCCGGGCGGCATGGAGAGACGGCGCCGGGTAACGCCCGGCCGGGGCGACCCGAGGGAAAGCGCCACAGAAAGCAAACCGCCTCCGTTCGCGGAGGAAAGGGTGAAAGGGTGGGGTAAGAGCCCACCGCGCCCCCGGCGACGGGGGCGGCATGGCAAGCCCCGCCGGCCGCAAGATCGAATAGGGCTGGCCGCGCCCGAAAGGGCGCAGGGGGTCTCCGCCCCGCCGGCCGGGTTGATCGCACGAGGCGCGCGGCGACGCGCGTCCCAGATGAATGGCTATCCATCCCGCGAAAGCGGGGGGACAGAACCCGGCGTACAGGCCATCCGCGCCTTACCGGATTTCCTCGACGGCGGCGGGGGCGGGGCCTTCATCCGCCGCGCGCGCGAGCGCCGAGAGGGCGAGAAAGGCGGCCACCGTCGCCAGCGCCGCAAAGGCCATCTTTCGCGTCATTCCGTCTCTCCTCGCCCCCGACTCCGAAGATGTGCGCCCGGCGCGGCGGCGGCCAGTGCAGGAATGCACGCCCGGCGCCTCAGCCCTTCGTCCCCGGCCATCGCGGCAGGCCGTCCGCCACCGGCAGCCAGCCCACCGCTTCCGCCGCGAAGACGTGGAATTCGGGGCGGAACGCTTCTGGCCGCTCCAGCGTCATCGCGTGGAAGTCGGTCTCGTGCGCCCGCTGCGAGTTGCGGTAGGCGAGCGGCGAGCCGCAGCGCCCGCAGAAGAGGCGCTCCACGCCGGGCGAGGAGCGGTAAATCGTGGGCTCCGCCCCGGTCCACCGCCACCTTTCGTTGGAGACGCCGAAATAGCTCGTGATCGGGGCGGAGGCGGCGCGGCGGCAGCTTTCGCAGCTGCAATGGCCGGCCCAGTTCGGCGCGCCCTCGAATTCGTAAGCCACCGCGCCGCAGAGGCAGCGCCCGCGCGTGATCTCGCCCTCGCCCATTTCACGGCTCCCGTCTTTCATCGCGGCCCGTCGCCTCTATATTGCGCTGGCGAAGCCGGAGGACAAAGCCATGAGTGTGGAAGCGGCCGCAGACGAGAAGCGCGCCCTTCGCACGGCATTCGGCGCCTTCATGACCGGCGTGACCGTGGTGACGACGGTGGACGAATGCGGGACGCCGGTGGGCCTCACGGCCAATTCCTTCACCTCCGTCTCGCTGGAGCCGCCGCTTCTCCTCGTCTGCATCTCGCGGAAGTCTCTCAGCCTTCCGGCCTTCCTGCGGACGGAGGGCTTCGCGGTGAACATCCTCTCCGAATCGCAGCAGGCGCTCTCGGACCGGTTCGCCCGCCCGGCGGAGGATCGTTTCGCCGGGATCGCGTGGAGGCCCGGCCCGGTCGGCGGCCCGATCCTCGACGGGGTCTGCGGCTGGTTCGACTGCCGGCTGCATGACCGGCTGGAGGCGGGGGACCACGAGATCCTGATCGGCCGGATCGCCGGCTTCGGGCAGGAGCGGCTCCGCCCGCTCGGTTATGCGCGGGGCGGATATTTTCTGGCGGATATCTGAGGCTTCAAGCCCGCCAGGCGGGCTTCCGTTTCTCGAAGAAGGCGGCGACGCCTTCATGCGATTCCGGGTCCTCCCAAGCGTCCGCGAGGGCGGCGATGGTCGCCTCCACCGTCTCCGGGTCGAGCTTTGGGCCGAGCATCCGGGCGAGGCGCTTCGAGCGAGCGACGGCGCCGGGCGCGGCTGCAAGATAGGGCAGGGCTTCCGCCTCCACCGCTTCATCTAGCATCAAGGCGGGGACGGCCTTCGCGGCGAGGCCGAGGGCCACCGCCTCCTCCGCGCCGAAGAGGCGGGCGGACATGAAGACGCGGCGCGCCATGCCTTCGCCCATCCGGGCGAGAACGTAGGGCGAAATCGTCGCGGGCACGAGACCGAGGCGGGTTTCCGTGAAGCCGAACTTCGCATGGTCGGCGGCGATGGCGAAGTCGCAGACGGACATCATGCCCATGCCGCCGCCATAGGCCGGGCCGTTCACCCGGCCGATCAGCGGCTGGGGCAGGGAATTGAGCGCGCCGAGCATGGCGGCGAGCTTCCGCGCCTCCGCCATGCGCTGCGCCCGGTCCGCCGCGAACTGCTCCCGCATCCAGCCGAGATCGCCGCCGGCGCAGAAGCTCTCGCCTTCGCCGGTGAGGATCACGACGCGCACGGCGCGGTCCGCCGCCAGCAGGGCGGCGGCCTCCGAAAGCTCCGCGATCATGCGGGCGGAGAGGGCGTTGTGCTTCTCCGGGCGCGCGAGGGTCAGCGTGGCGACGCCGCGCGCGTCGGTAGCGAGGCGGATGGTTTCGAAGGTCATGCGGGTTCCCTTTCGCGGCGATAGCGCCGTAGCGGCGCTTGCAGGTCAATCCCCGATCTCGTCGGCCAGCTCAGCGATCCAGTTCGCCGTTTCACGCGCGTCCACCTCCGCCTCTCGAACGAGGCCGTCGAAATGCCGGGTGAGCGCCTGCACCCGGTCTGCGGAGCGGAAGGCCAGATGCACCTTTCCGACATAGATCGTCGCGAGGAGCGGGCCGAAGACGGTCACCGGCGCGCTGAAGACGCGCCGCGCGTCAAAAAGATGAATGCGGAGAGCGGGATAGCCTTCCCGCGCCCGGTCGGCCAGCGCGCGAAGCTGTGGGGCGCGCGCCTCACGCGGCAACCCGTGGTAGTATCCGGCTGCGGCGGCGAAGGCGCGAAGCTCGCCCACAGGCATCGCGATTTCGTATTCCGAAAGCTGCTCGCGCAGCCATGCGCGCCTGTCCTCCGCCGCGATCTGCGCCTGAGCCGGCGTTCGCGCCTCATGACGTGCGTATTCCCAGCGGAGCACCGCGTCCGTCTTCAGCACGTCGGGCAGGGTCGCCGGCACATGGCGGATCTTGTAGCCCCGCGCCTCCCGGTGCCACGCGAGGATTCGGTCATCCACCTCGGCGCGCGCCGCGTCGGAAAGGCTGACGGCGGCCTCCACGAGGTCGCCCGCCCGCTCCGGACGGTTCGCGAGGCCCAGCAGCCAATCCGCGCTGACGCCGAGCGCGGCTGCGCAGTCAGCCGCCAGATGCGCGTTCGGAAGGCGCGACCCGTCGTCCGCCAGAAGCTGCGCGATGGTGGAGCGGTTGACCCCGCTCTCGCGAGCGAGGGCCGCGCGGCTCATGCCGCCTCGCTGCATCGCTTCGGCCAGCCGGACGCGGAACAGAGCGGCGCGGTCACGCTTGTCCATTTTTATAGTCATCGTTGACTGATATCACCGAATGCGAGGTTCCGTTACGAAAAAGCTGACTGTCGGGTTCCGTGCTTCCCGGCTATCCCGATCCGGAGCCAGAAACAGGAGCCAAACGTGCAGAGATCGGAGGAGACGGCCCGCAGGGCCTTCGCCAAGGCGACGACCTGGCAGATCAGCGGCTTCGTGGTGATGACGGTGCTGACTTGGGCGATCACCGGGTCGCTCGCCGAGGGCGGAGCTGTCGCGGCTGGCGGCGCGGTCGCGGGATTCGTCTCCTACTACCTCCACGAAAGGGCTTGGGCGCGGGTGCGCTGGGGCCTCAGGCGGACCTGAGCCCCTGCGCGAAGGCGGCGGCCTCCGCCAGCCTTTTCCGGTCTAACCCGGTCTCGAAGCCCCGCTCCACCATCAGGGAGACGACCGCCTCCGTCGCAACATTGCCCGCGGCGCCGGGCGCGTAGGGGCAGCCGCCGAGACCGCCTGCGGAGGAATCGAACGTGCGGAGGCCCTTTTCGAGCGCGACGACGACATTCTCCAGCGCCCGCCCGCCGGTGTCATGGAAATGCCCGGCGAGGCGGGCGGCGGGGGCGGCTTCTAGGCAGGCGTCGAGCATGGCGGCGACCGCCTCCGGCGTTCCGCGGCCGATCGTATCCCCCAGCGAGACCTCGTGGGCGCCGAGGGCGAGGAAGGCCGCTACGGCCTCCGCCACGGCTGCGGGCGGGGTCGGCCCGTCGAAGGGGCAGTCGGTGACGCAGGAGACATAGGCGCGGAGCGGGACGCCCGCCGCCTTCGCCGCCTCCGCCACGGGGCGGAACATCTCCATCGCCTCGGCGCGGGAGGCGTTGAGATTGGCGCGGGAGAAGCCTTCGGAGGCGGAGCCGAAGATCGCCACCTCATCCGCCCCCGCGGCCATCGCGCGCTCGAAGCCCTTCAGGTTCGGCGTGAGCGCGGTGTAGCGGACGCCCGCGCGACGGGCGATGCCGGCCAGCACCTCCGCCCCGTCCGCCATCTGCGGCACCCATTTCGGGGAGACGAAGCTCGCCGCCTCGATCTTCGCGAAGCCGGCGGCGGTGAGGAGATCGACGAGGCGGATCTTCTCCGCCGTCGCGGCCGGGCGCTTCTCGTTCTGGAGCCCGTCGCGCGGGCTCATCTCGAAGATCGTGACGCGTTCAGCCATCGAGCGGCTCGAGCGTGACGAGGATCGCGCCTTCCTCCACCTGGTCGCCCGGCCCGGCGCCGAGCGCGGCGACCACGCCCGCGCGCGGCGCCTTCAGCGTGTGCTCCATCTTCATCGCCTCGAGCACGCAGAGCGGCGCGCCTTTCTCCACGGAGGCGCCGACCGCGGCGGAGACGGACTTCACGAGGCCGGGCATGGGGGAGAGCACCATGTCGCCGCCTGCGCCGGCGTCGCCGCCGACGGCGAGCGGATCGGGCAGGGCGAAGCCGTGCGCCGCGCCGTCCATGAATACGGTGACGCGCCCCCCGTGGAGAACGGCGCGGGCGGTGAAGATGCGGGCGCCGTCATCGACGCGGAGCCTGTCGCCCTCGCGCCAGACCGACAGGCCGACGCGCTCCGCGCCGAAGGCGACGGAGAAGCAATGCCCCGCCGTCTCGACCTCGGCTACGGCCTCCCCGATGCGGACGAGGCTTCGGGCATGGCCCCAGAGGCGGAACCCGTCCCGCCGGCTCCACTCCGCGCCGCCCTCCGCCGGGAGCCCGAGCGCGGCCAGCGCGGCGAGGGCGCGGGCGACGGGCGGGGCCTCGCGCGGGGCGGTGAGCGCCTCCGCGTCGCGGGCGATGAGGCCGGTGTCCACCTGCCCGCGCGCGAAGCCCTCATGCGCGGCGAGACGGGCGAGAAAGTCGATATTCGTGACCGAGCCCGCCACCTCCGTCGCTTCGAGCGCGGCGCGGAGGCGGGAGAGGGCCTCCGCCCGGTCCCGCCCCTTCGTGACGATCTTGGCGATCATCGGGTCGTAGAAGGGCGTGATCTCGTCCCCCGGCCGCACGCCCGTCTCGATCCGCGCGGATTTCGGGAATTCCAGATGGTCGAGCCGGCCGGTGGCGGGGAGGAAGCCCTTCGCCGGGTCCTCCGCGTAGAGCCGCGCCTCTAAGGCCCAGCCTTCGATCCGCAGGTCCTCCTGCTTCATCGGCAGCGGCTCCCCGGCGGCGACGCGGAGTTGCCATTCGACGAGATCGACGCCCGTGATCTCCTCCGTCACCGGATGCTCGACCTGGAGGCGGGTGTTCATCTCCATGAACCAGAATCCGTCGGGGCGGAGGCCGTGGCTCCCGTCCACGATGAACTCGATGGTGCCGGCGCCGGCATAGCCGATGGCCTTCGCCGCCTTCACCGCGGCGGCGCCCATCGCGGCGCGGACCTCCTCCGTCATCCCCGGCGCGGGCGCCTCCTCGATCACCTTCTGGTGGCGGCGCTGTAGAGAGCAATCCCGCTCGAAAAGGTGGATCGCGTCCTTCCCGTCCCCGAAGACCTGCACCTCGATATGGCGGGGGGCGGTGACGTATTTCTCGATCAGAACCGCCCCGTCCCCGAAGCTCGACCTGCCTTCGGAGGCGGCGGAGGCGAGGGCGGCGGGGAAGTCCTCGGCCCGCTCGACCAGCCGCATCCCCTTGCCGCCACCCCCGGCGCGGGCCTTGATGAGGACGGGGTAGCCGATGGCGTCCGCCTCCCCGGCGAGGAAGTCCGGCTCCTGCCGCGGGCCTTGATAGCCGGGGACGACGGGGACGCCCGCCTTCTCCATCAGCGCCTTCGCCGCGTCCTTCAGGCCCATCGCGCGGATCGCGGAGGCGGAGGGGCCGATGAAGACAAGGCCAGCCGCCTCGACCGCATCGACGAATTCGGGATTTTCGGAAAGGAAGCCGAAGCCGGGATGGATCGCCTCCGCCCCCGTCGTCTTCGCCGCTTCGATGATGGCGTCGGCCTTCAGGTAGGATTGCGAGACCGGGGCGGCGCCGATCCGCACCGCCTCGTCAGCGCTGACGACATGGTGGCTCCCCGCATCCGCATCGGAATAGACGGTGACTGTGGAGACGCCCATGCGGCGGGCGGTACGGATCACCCGGCAGGCGATCTCGCCCCGGTTGGCGATGAGGATCTTTCGGAACATCAGCCTGCCTTCCTCGCGCGCGCCGTCTCACACATCGCTCTCGCCCCCCGCATAACAGGCGATCATGCGGATCGCCCGTCCGTCTTCATCCAGCTCCATCGTGTCGGAGACGCGCATTCCGTTTTCCCGCCTGTAGAGGACGGTGACCGCATCGACGCCGATCCGCACATCCTCGAACTCGAACCGCAGGGCGGAATTCGTCATGCCCCTCGCGAAATAGCCGCGAAGCTCCGCCTTGCCGCGCAGGACGCCGTCCGTCCGCCCGAGCCGCTTCGCGACAAGGGGCGAGCGGATTTCGATCTCCTCGGCATAGTGCGAGAGCACGGCTTCAAGGTCCCTCCGGTTCCAGGCGTCGCACCAGTCGCGGGCCATCCGTTCGGCCTCCTCGCGGGTCGGGGTCATCGCCTCACATCCGGAACACGCCGAAGCGCGGCTCCCCGATTTCCGCGTTGAGCGCCGCCGAAAGGGAGAGCGCCAGCACGTCCCGCGTCCGGCGCGGGTCGATGATCCCGTCGTCCCAGAGCCGGGCGGAGGCGTAGAGCGGGTGGGATTGATGGGCGAACTGGGCGAGGATCGGGTCCTTGATCCCGGCCTCCTCCTCCGCGCTCAGCGTTTCGCCCCGCGCCTCCCGCGCGTCGCGCTGCACGGTGGCGAGCACGCCGGCCGCCTGCTCCCCGCCCATCACGGAGATGCGGGAACTCGGCCAGGTCCAGAGGAAGCGGGGGGAATAGGCGCGGCCGCACATGCCGTAATTCCCCGCGCCGAAGGAGCCGCCGACGATGACGGTGACCTTCGGGACGGAGGCGGTGGCGACGGCGGTGACGAGCTTCGCGCCGTGCCGGGCGATCCCCTCCGCCTCGTATTTCCGGCCGACCATGAAGCCGGTGATGTTCTGGAGGAAGACGAGCGGGATGCGCCGCTGGCAGCAAAGCTCGATGAAATGCGCGCCCTTGGCCGCGCTCTCGGAATAGAGGATGCCGTTGTTGGCGATGATCCCGCAGGGGATGCCTTCGATATGCGCGAAGCCGGTGACGAGGGTCGGCCCGAACCGGGCCTTGAACTCGTCGAACCTTGAACCATCCACCGTGCGGGCGATCACCTCCCGGATGTCATAGGGCGTGCGGAGGTCGGCGGGGACGACGCCCAGCATCTCCTCCGGGTCATGGGCGGGCATTTCGGGAGCCTGAAGCTCCACGGTCGCTGGCTTCGGACGATTCAGCCCGGCGACGATCTGGCGGGCGAGGGCGAGGGCGTGCATGTCGTCCTCCGCCAGATGATCCGCGACGCCGGAGAGGCGGGTATGGGTGTCTCCCCCGCCAAGCGTCTCCGCGTCCACCACCTCGCCCGTGGCCATCTTCACCAGCGGCGGGCCGCCGAGGAAGATCGTGCCCTGTTTCTTCACGATGATCGTCTCGTCCGACATCGCGGGCACATAGGCGCCGCCGGCGGTGCAGGAGCCCATGACGACGGCGATCTGGGGTATGCCGCGCGCGGAGAGGTTGGCCTGGTTGTAGAAGATGCGGCCGAAATGCTCCCTGTCCGGAAAGACCTCGTCCTGGTTCGGGAGGTTCGCGCCGCCCGAGTCCACCAGATAGATGCAGGGCAGGCGGTTCTCCATCGCGATCTCCTGCGCGCGGAGATGCTTCTTCACCGTCATCGGGTAATAGGTGCCGCCCTTAACGGTCGCGTCGTTGCAGACGATGACGCATTCGCGGCCCGAGACGCGGCCGACGCCCGCGATGACGCCGGCGCAGGGCGCGGCGCCGTCATACATGCCGTGTGCGGCGGTCGCGCCGATCTCGAGGAAGGGCGCGCCCGGGTCGAGGAGCGCCGCCACCCGGTCCCGCGGCGGGAGCTTGCCGCGGGAGACATGGCGCGCCATCGCCCGCTCGCCGCCGCCCCGTGCCGCCTCCTCCGCCGCCGCGCGCGCCTCCGCCAGCGCGGCGAGATGCGCCTCCCGGTTGGCGCGGAAGGCCGGGTCGCGGGGCAGGGCGGCGGTCGCGAGTTTCATTCAGTTCTCCGTGTAGGCGACGATGCCGCGGATCTCCATCGCCCGCCGGGCGGTGTGCTGCATCACGCAATCCGCGCTCCACGGCTGCGCCAGCGTGCCCCGGACGAGGACCTGGGGGAAGGCGCAATCCGCGTCCCGGAAGGCGGACCAGGCGGCCTGCGCCTCTTGCAGCGCGGCCTTCTGCTCCTCGTCGAGCCGGGGGAGGAGGCGGCGAACCTCCCGCGCCATGATCGTCTCCCAGGCCTCCGCCTCGGTCGCCATGCAGCCGACCATCCCGACGGTCGTGAAATTCTCCTCCTCCTCCATGCAGGGTTGGGCATGAAGGCCGAGGCATTGCTCGACATGGTCGCCATAGGCGCCGAGTTCGGCCACGCAGGCGTCGATCCGCTCCACCAGCGTCTCCGCCGCGGCGGGCGAAGGCGCTGCAAGGGCGAGGGCGAAGAGCGCGCGGATCACCGGATCACCTCGATTTCAACGCCGATATCCACCCGCGACCAGGCGCGATCCGCCGTCAGGGCGGGGACGCCTTCAGCTGCGGCGAGGGCGAGGCAGGCGCGGTCCGCGAGGGAGAGGCCGGCGCTCCGCGTCGTCTCGCGCAGGCGGCCGGCGGCGAGCGCCTGGTCCTCGTCGAAACTCACCACGCGCAGCGCGAGCGCGTCGATAGCGGTCTCCGCCGCCTCCCTCGTCAGACCGCGGTCGATCAGCTTCCCGAAGGTCTCGCTGTAATTGACCGCGGAGATCACGCCTGTCCTGAGCCGATCGGCGGCATTCTCCGCGCCCGCTTCGCCCCACATGACTGCGAGCACGACGGAACTGTCCAGCGCGCAGCTCATTCCCGCGCCGCCTCCGCCCGCCGGTCGGCGATCAGCTCGTCAACGATGGAGCCCGTCCCGCGGTCGTATTTGCGGACGATCGCCTGCGCCCGGCGGATCGCCGCCTGCATACCGACAACACGCAGCTCCCCTCCCTCGACGAAGGCCGTCACCCGCTCGCCCGGCTTCAGCGCCATCGCGCGGCGGAGGGATTCGGGCAGGCGCAAAGCGCCGTCCTTCCCGAATTCGAGGAGGACGCGCTCATGGTCGCCCGGCTCGCCCGGCGCGGCGTCCGCCGCGGCGCGGGCCTTCCGCCAGTGGGAGAACTGCGTGAACCCGGTCGCCTCGTTCCCGCCCGCGGCGACGTAGCGATCCACAACCTGCCGGCCCGTCGGCTCATGGCCGAGCTCGGCGGCGAGCTCTTCGCAGAGGCGCCAGATGCGGGCCTTCTCCGTTCCTTCGCGCGGGCGGCGGAAATGGGCGGTCATGGCGCATCCCTCGTTCCGTTTGTCATTATCGACATATAGATCGACAAACGACAAAAGTCACGCCGTCACCCGCATCAACTCGCGCCCGCAGAGCATGCGGCGGATTTCCGACGTGCCGGCTCCGATCTCCATCAGCTTGGCGTCACGGAATATCCGGCTCACCGGGCTATCGTTCAGGAAGCCCGCGCCGCCCATCGCCTGCACCGCCTGCATCGCCTGGAGCATGGCCTGCTCGGAGGCGTAGAGCACGCAGGCCGCCGCGTCCTGCCGCGTCACCTGCCCGCGGTCGCAGGCGGCGGCGACGGCGTAGACATAGGCGCGGGCGGAGTTCATCGCGGCGTACATGTCTGCGATCTTGCCCTGCATGAGCTGGAAATCGCCGATCTTCTGCCCGAATTGCCGCCGCTCGTGCATGTAGGGCATCACATGGTCGAGGCAGGCGTGCATGATGCCGACGCCGATGCCGGAGAGCACGACGCGCTCATAATCGAGCCCCGACATGAGGACGGCGGCGCCGCGCCCCTCCTCTCCCAGCACATTCTCGAACGGCACCTCCACATCCTCGAAGATCAGCTCTCCCGTGTTGGAGCCGCGCATGCCCAGCTTGTCGAAATGCGGCGAGGTGGAGAAGCCCTTCATCGCCTTCTCGACGATGAAGGCGGTGACGCCGCGGGAGCCGGCCTCCGGGTCCGTCTTGGCGTAGACGACGAGCGTGTCCGCATCCGGGCCGTTGGTGATCCAGTATTTCGTCCCGTTCAGCACGAAGCGGTCGTTCCGCTTCTCCGCCCGGAGCTTCATGCCCATCACGTCCGAGCCCGCGCCAGACTCGGACATGGCGAGGGCGCCGACATGTTCGCCCGAGATCAGGCCGGGGAGGTAGCGACGCTTCTGCTCCTCCGTGCCGTTCAGCCTGATCTGGTTGACGCAGAGATTGGAATGCGCGCCGTAGGAAAGGCCGACCGAGGCCGAGGCGCGGCTCACCTCCTCCACCGCGACGGAATGGGCGAGATAGCCGAGCCCGAGGCCGCCATACTCCTCCTCCACGGTGACGCCGAGGAGGCCGAGGTCGCCCATCTCCTTCCAGAGAGGCATGGGAAAGGCGTTCGTCCTGTCGATCTCCGCGGCGAGGGGCGCAACCCGCTCCTGCGCCCAGCGATGCGTCGCCTCCCTGAGGCTCTCGATGTCGTCGCCGAGGGCGAAATTCATGGATGCGGCGAACATGCGTCATCTCCCGTCATCGCGGCGCCGAGGGCGCTGAGCGTCATCTCTACATGCAGGGCTTCTATGGCGGAAGCGGGCAGCCGGCCGGCGGGGCGGTACCAGTTCGTCACCCCCGTCAGCATCCCGATCAGCGCCATCGTCGCGATCCGCGGTTCAGGCGCGTGGAAGAGCCCAGCCTCCGCCCCGCGCCGGATGATGGCCTCCATCCGGTCTTCCCACGCGCGGCGAAGCCGTTCGACCCGGTGGAAATTCGGCTGGTCGAGGCTCCGCAGCTCCATCGTGGAGACGAAGACGGCGTCCCGCCGCGCGGCGTGGAAGCGGAGATGGAAGCGCGCGAAGGCGGCGAGCGCGGCGCGCGGCTCCGTCTCCGGCGCCGCCTCCGGTTCCGCGTCCCACGCGGCGAGGAGCGCCTCGAGATGCTTGACCATCAATTCGGTCAGAAGGTCCTGTTTCGTGGCGAAATGGTTGTAGAGCGCGGCGGCGCCCACGCCCGTCTCCGCCGCGATCTCCCGCATCGAGACGGCGGCGTAGCCGTGCCGGGCGAAGAGCGAGAGCGCCGCGCGCCGCGCCCGCGCCGCCGTCTCCGCCCCCTGCGATCCCGCCTGTCTCGCCATGACGCTTATAGAAACGAACGATCGTTCATTGTCAATGCGCTTGCGCGAGCCGGCGGCGCCGATAGGGTTCCTGGGCGAGAAACGGGAGCCCGCGATGATCGACCTTTACACCTGGAGCACGCCGAACGGCCGCAAGATCTCCATCGCGCTGGAGGAGATGGGGCTGCCCTACGAGGTCCATCCGGTCGACATCACAAAGGACGAGCAATTCGCGCCCGACTTCCTGAAGGTGAGCCCGAACAACAAGATCCCTGCGATCCGGGACCGTGAGACCGGTCAGACGGTGTTCGAGAGCGGGGCGATTCTCCTCTGGCTGGCCGAGAAGACGGGGCGCTTCCTGCCCCCATCCGGGCCGGCGCGCGCGGCGGTCTTCGAATGGCTGATGTGGCAGATGGGCGGCTTCGGCCCGATGCTCGGCCAGGCGCATCACTTCCTCCGCTTCAACCCCGGCAAGGCTCCCTATGCCGAGGAGCGCTTCTCGGCCGAGACGCGGCGGCTCTACGGCGTGCTCGACCGGCGGCTCGCCGAGGCGGAGCATGTGGCGGGCGACCTCTCCATCGCCGATTTCGCGATCTGGCCCTGGGCCTCCCGCTACGAATGGCAGCGGATCGACCTTGCGGAATTCCCGAACGTGCGACGCTGGTATCTGGCGCTCGCCGCGCGCGAGGGTTTCCGCAAGGGCTATGACGTGCCTGCAATGGGGCACTCCATCCCCCTGCCGGGCTGACAGGTTTCCCGCTTGACGGGGCAGGGGCGCGCCCCTAGAACCCGCGCACAGTGGCGGAGTAGCTCAGCTGGTTAGAGCAGCGGAATCATAATCCGCGTGTCGGGGGTTCAAGTCCCTCCTCCGCTACCACCGTTCCCCCCGACGCGCTGATGCGCATGTTCGGGTAGAGGGTCGGGGCTTCCATCAACTCCGCCAGGCGGCCTTCGAGGCGGAGCGTGAAGCCAGGCTGGCCTGGCGAGACGACGACGCGCGCGATGAGGCGACGGATGCGGTCGGCCGCGTCTTCGGTCTCCGGCGAGACGCCTTTGGCGAAGACGCCCTCCAGATCGCCTACATAGCGCTCGTACTGACGCAAAGCGCCGGGATGGAGTCCAATGACCTTCTCCGCCTCGGGCGCGGCGGTGAGTTCAGCTTCAAGGTCCTTCTGACGAGCCAGCAGGTCTCGCATCCTTGCGCCAATCACCTCCGTGGGCAGGCGCTCGGCCTCGTAATCCGACCAAGCCCGATCAAGCAGCCGCTTGGTCTCTGCCAGCTTCGCCTCAAGCCCGGCTCTGAGGCGCCGTTTGTCGACGGTGGCGCGCTCTCGCTCTCGCTGATATGCCTCGGCGAACTCTCGCAGCAGATCCGGCGTCTTCAAGTGCTGCTTGAGCCCGCCGAGCACAGCCGCCTCGATCTCGTCCATGTAAAGAACCCGGGCGTTTTCGCAGGCGCCCGACTCCCGCCGCGTGCTGCACTGAACGCGCACCCGACCGTGATCGCGGTCCTTTACCGACAGACCGCCGCCGCAGCAGCCGCACTTGAGCAAACCGGAGAGCAAATACCTCGCCTTCCGTTGACGCTGCGGCGCGTCGTGCCCGCGGTCTTTCTTTCGCGCCTGCGCCGCGTCGAAGAGGGCGCGGTCGACAACGGCCATTTCTGGCGCATCCGCCCTCTTCCACTCCTCGGGCGGGTTTGGTCGCGAGACGCGCCTGCCTGTGTCGGGATCCTTCACCATCCGGACACGGTTCCAGACGAGCACGCCGGCGTACAACTCGTTCAGAAGTATCCCATGGTGGCGCGCCTTATTCCCGTTGATCGTGGAAGCGCCCCAACGCTTTCCGCGCGGCGCAGGTATGCCTTCGCTGTTGAGATCGTGCGCGATCTCCCTCGGAGTGCGGCCGGTGACGTACTCGGTGAATATGCGGCATACGACGGCAGCCTCGCCGGCGACGATCTCAAGTTCGCCTGGCTTGCCCGGAACAGGCCTATAGCCGTAGGCGCGACCACCGGCGTGCCGCCCATCGCGCACGACGCCGTCCATCCCTCGCCTGACCTTGTTGGCGAGATCGGCGAGATAGAGCGAACCCAGAAGCCCCCGAACCCCGATCTGGACCTGGTCGGCCGTGCCCTCGTGAACCGCGCGCAACTCGATCCCCGCGAAGGTCAGCCGCTTCCAGATGCCGGCGAGGTCCTCCTGATCGCGTGAGAGACGGTCGAGAGATTCTACAAGGATCACGTCGAAAGAGCCGCCGCGGGCCGAATGTAGCAGTTCCATCAGCCCGTCCCGACCATAAACCGACGCGCCTGATCGCGCGCGGTCGAAGTACGTGGCGGTCACATTCAACCCTTGCCGCTCGGCATGTGTCCGGCACAAATGGATCTGGTCCTCGATCGAACGGTCGTTCTGCAGCTCAGTCGAGAAGCGAGCGTAGATCGCGGTCCTCTTCATCGGCGAGGCTCCTCGTCAAAGACGCCGCGTCATCGGCGACCATCTGTCGATGATCAGCCCGTGCGGCCGCTCTGGCAAGCGCCTGGACGATCCTGATCAAGTCGCCATCGAGTTCGGCGGCTCGGCCGGCCGAAGTCCGCCGACCTCGCGCGAGGCGAATTCCTGCCGCGACCGCCGTCAAGGATGATCGGCTCGTGTCCATGATGACAAGATAAAAAACGGGTCCACATCACGGAACCATCTCCGTGTCGTAGTAGTGGGATCGGTCTCCCCGTCGCGCAGAACGGACAGCGACGCATTGTGAGCCACAACATAAATCTTGGCCAAGAGGTCAGAATTCTGCTCGCCGCTGGTCCTATGCAACGCGAGTTAAAGTCGGTGGGCGCGCTGGCCTGCCCCCAACGGGTGGTCCGGATTGAGCGTTAGTGCATGACGTATTGGGACCTGACCCGATTTGCCGCTATCCTCGCGCTCCGGGCGGCGATGGTGGTCGTGAGTTCGATCAACCAGTCGCCGGGGGCTCGGCTGCTGCGCCAATCCGGACCCTCGGAACCGCGGTCCTCTCGTTTCGCCGGCCACTTCGCGCTTTCCCACGCCTGCTGGCTCCTGACCAATCCGCTCGCAGGCCGGCTCGCCGCATCGCCAGCCCGAACTGCCGCAGGGTCACCCACATCTTCGCGAACATGGCGCCGGCTCCGCGCTCAGCCCCCGCCGGTCTCCGACGACCTCCACCCGGCCAAAGGAGAATAGACCCACCGGCGGCGCGACGCTTCGTCATCGGCCCTTGAACCTCTAGCAACTGAAGGGCCTAGGTCCACCGAACCTCGTGAATCAAGTCAGGCGGAACGGTGTGAGGCTGAAATCGTATCAGAAGGTCCTGTGGGGCGTCGCGGCGCTCGCTGGGGCGGCCTTGGTCTCGGCGATGCTTTGGGCAGACTACAACGCGGATCGGGCGCGTTCGACGGAACCGCCAGCCTTCCGCGCGGCGTTCACGCTCACCGACCATAGGGGGCAGGTCAGGACCGAGAGGGATTTCGCAGGCCGCTGGATGCTCGTCTTCTTCGGCTTTGCGAACTGCCCGGACATCTGCCCCACCACGCTCTCCGAGGTCGCAGCGGTCATGGAGGGGCTCGGAGACGGCGCCGCGAAGGTGCAGCCGCTCTTCATTTCCATAGACCCCGAACGCGACACGCCGGAGGCTCTGGCCGGGTTCGTCCCTCTGTTCGACGACCGGATCATCGGGCTGACGGGCACGCCCGAGCAGATCGCCGAAATCCCGGAGACTTTCCCGATCTATTTCGAACGCATCGAGGAGGCGGGAGCGCCGGGTGGCTACACCATGGGTCACACGTCGCATCTCCTGTTGTTCGATCCGGAGGCCGGCTTCGCCGCCTCCTGGCCCTACGGCGCCCCGGCGGAAGAGATTCTCGCCGATCTACGGAAAAGGATCTGACCGATATGACGCGGATTTCCGGCGATACGGCTCTCGGGCTGGCTTGGGCGCTCGCGCTCGCCGCCTCGCTCGCCGTTCTCTTCATCGGCGAGATGTTGGGTCAGACACCGTGCCTTCTTTGCTGGTATCAGCGTGCGTTCATGTTCCCGCTCGCCGTCGTCCTCGGGCTCGGGCTCTGGTGGGGCGACAGGCGGGTTGGTCGTTACGGCTTCGCGCTCGCCGCGGGCGGGCTGGCGGTGGCATTCTATCACACCGGGCTCTACGTCGGGCTCATTCCGGAGCCGATACGGCCCTGCAGCGCCTCCGGCCCGTCCTGCAGCGATGCGAACCAGCTGGTTCTCGGGCTGCCGATTCCAGTTCTCTCGCTCGCAGCGTTCGCGTTGATCGGCTTCCTTTCCATTCGATCCCTCAAGGAGACCACGCCATGAACCGCCGGGCCCTGATCCTCTCCGTTCTCGCTCTTGCGTCCGCCGGGTTCGGCGGCGCCGCGTGGCTCGCCACCCGGCCCGCGCTCACCGCGGCCGACCGTCTGCCGCCGGAAAAGTTTGAGGCGCTCGCGCGCCCGTATTCCCCGGTTCTCGGTCCGAAGGAGGCGCCCGTCACCATCGTCGAATTCTTCGATCCGGCCTGCGAGACCTGTCGCGCCTTCCATCCGATAGTGAAGGACATCATGGAGGAGCACGGCGCGGCGGTGCGCCTGGTGATCCGCTACACGCCCTTCCATGGCGAGGGGTCCGAGGAGGCGATCCGCGTGCTGGAGGCGGCGCGGATGCAGGGCGTCTATGAAAAGGTCATGGAGGCGATCCTAAGGGAACAGCCGCGCTGGGCCTCGCACGGCGCGCCGGAGCCCGACCTCATCCTGCGGATCGCGGGCCGCGCCGGACTCGACATCTCCGAGGCGCGCAAGCAGATGCTGCTGCCCGACATCACCGCGATCCTGAACCAGGACCGCGCCGACGTGGCGACGATGGGGGTGACGAAAACCCCCGGATTCTTCGTCAACGGCCGCCCGCTCGAACCTTTCGGAGAGGAACCCCTCCGCCGGCTCGTCGCCGCCGAAGTGGCTGCGACGCGGTCATGACAACTGAAAGGGACACGCATATGAAACCGACGCTCTCACTCGCCCTGGCGGCTCTGGCGCTTTTCGCCGCGCCCCTCGCCCCGGCCTTCGCCGGATCGGAGGATGTCGTCGTCGAGGGCGCATGGTCGCGCGCCTCGATCAGCGTGAACCGTCCCGGCGCCGCCTATCTGACCATCCGCAACGGCGGAGACGCCCCGGTGACGCTCAACGGCGTCCGGACCGATCTTGCGATGATGCCGGAGATCCACCTCTCGTCCACGAACGCCGCCGGGGTGAGCTCCATGAGCCCGGCGGGCGAGATCGAGATCGCGCCAGGCGCGGAACTCTCCCTCGCGCCGGGCGGGATGCATGTCATGCTGATGGAGCTGCAGCGACCGATGATCGAGGGCGAGACCTTCGACCTGACGCTCACCTTCTCGGACGGCGGCGAGGTGACGGTGACGGCGCCGATCCTCGGCGTCGCGGCCCGCGGACCGGGGGGCTGATGCGCCGGGCGACCGTCCTCGCCTGGGGCGGCGCGGGGCTCGGCGCGCTTGGTCTTGCGCTTTTCATCGGGTGGTGGCGGGTGGACGGGCCGGGCGCGCCGGAGCCGCAGGCGCTTCGCCCCGCGGCGCTGACGGACATGACGTTCCGGCTGATCGATCACGAGGGAAGAGACGTCGGGCCCGGAACGCTGATCGGGCGGCCTGCGATGGTGTTCTTCGGCTTCACCTACTGCCCTGACATATGTCCGACGACGCTTTCTGAAATCTCCGGCTGGCTCGACGAGCTCGGCGCAACGGGGGAGGGGATTCAGGCCGTCTTCATTACCGTCGATCCGATGCGCGACACGGTCGATGCGATGGCCGGCTATGTCGGCGCGTTCCACCCGTCGATCAGCGGCTTGACCGGAACGGAGGCTGAGATCGCCCGCGCGGCGGAAGGGTTCCGCGTGCGCTACGAACAGGTTCCGACGGAAGGCGGTGACTATACGATGAACCACACAGCCGGCGTGTTCCTCTACGACGCCGCGGGACGGTTCGTGAGCATTGTCGACCCGCACGAGCCGCGGGACTTCGCGCTGCCGAAGATCCGCCGCGCGCTGGATGCGGCGGCGAGTGGATCATGAGGCTGCCTGAAGACTCGTCTGCTCCGAGAGCGCCGCGACAGCCGCTTGCCGCGTCGCTCCGGTCAGACCGGCGGCGCGATCATCCGGGCCGTGACCTGCCTGTAGGCGAGCCAGCCGAGGCCGAGGAAGACGATGAGGAGCGCGAAGCTCGCCATGCCCCATCCGCCCTCGACCGCGGCGACGAGCCGTTCCCCGAGCAGGTAGCCCCCTCCGACCAGCAGCGAGGCCCAGAGCGCCGCCGATGCGGCGTTGAGACTGGTGAACCTAGCCCATGGCATCGATGTCAAACCGATGGGAAGCGCCCCGATGGTGCGCATGCCTTTTGGGTAGCGGTAGGCGAAGATGTAGAGGCTCCCGTATCTCTCCGCGACGGGGATGGTACGCAGGACCCAGTCACGCAGCTTCGGGACGCGGCAGAGGCCGGCGAGACCGAAACGGCGCGCCAGCGCGAAGCGCGCCTCGTCTCCGAGATAGCCGCCGGCGAAGGCAAAGAGTGCGACGAGCGCGCCGTCGAGAAGCCCGTAGCCGGCGGCGGCGCCTGCGAGGAACGGCAGGGCTCCGCTCTTCAACGCGCAATAGGCGAAGAGCAGAGCATAGACCTGCCAGCGGTTCTCCGAGATCAGCGCCGCAAGACTCTCCATGCTGTCCATCGATTTCTGTCCGTTTCCGCGCTTCGCAGGGACGTAGCGGACGAGGTCGCCTGGGCAACGGGCGGTGGACATTTTCCCTGTGCGGCTTTGGAGCGAGGAAGTTGGCGCGCGCTTCGTCCGGCCTTGCTCAACTCTCCTGTGATCCGGAGAGTCTAGAATGAGGCCCGCCCTCTTCGGCCTGACATGCGGCGGCATCGCCCTCGCGCTTGACCAGCTCACCAAAGCGGCGGCGATGGCGAATGCTGTCGCGCTGACCGCCGGCCTCCCAATCCTTCCCAGCTTCAACCTCGTTCTTGTGCGGAATGACGGGGCGAGCTTCGGGTTGCTTGGCGGACTCCCGCCATGGCTGCTCGTCACGCTGGCGCTGGCGATCTGCGTCTGGCTTCTGGCGACGATGCTCCGGGCGACGGATCGGATCGAAGCCGCCGGGTGCGGGCTGATCATCGGCGGCGCGCTCGGCAACATGATAGACCGCATGAGACACGGAGCGGTGACCGATTTTCTGGATTTCTACGCCGGCGCCTGGCATTGGCCCGCTTTCAACCTCGCGGACACGTTCATTTTTTGCGGAGTGGCAGCGCTACTCCTCGGGAGCGGGAAAGGGAGTCGGCGCCGAGCCCCCGAATGAGAGAGTCGCTGCGCCGGCTTCATTCTCGCATGGTCCGCCTTCACATGCTGCATCGGGGCCCTTGAAGCTATAGCAACTTGAGCTGCTAACAGCCGAGCATGGAAGTGCGAATCGCAAATCTTGATCGCCCCTTCCGGGCCCCTCTGGCGCCTTTGCACAGCATGGGCTCTCCATCGGGCGAACCGCCTTTCACGACAGGCTGACTTCGCAGCGACCAACAATCCGACTGAAGGACGCAACATGAACCGACGAGCGCTTGTCACAGGTTTCGGCGCGGCGGCAATCACTGTATTCGGCGCGGCGGCATTTTTCTATGACACGCCGAAGAGCCCGGCCGAGCTCGCCTGGGAGGCGGACCCGCCGCCGCTTCTCCGCGATCACGCGCCGGTGATCGGCCCGGCGGACGCCTCTGTGACGATCGTCGAGTTCTTCGATCCTTCCTGCGAAACCTGCCGCGCCTTTCACCCTGTCCTGAAGGAAATTCTGGCGGATTTCGAGGGAGACGTGCGGATCGTCGTGCGCTACGCGGCGCTGCACGACGGCTCCGACGAGGCGGTCCGCATTCTCGAAGCGGCGAGGCTACAGGGTCTGTTCGAGCCGGTGCTCGGGGCGTTGCTGGAGGCGCAGCCGATCTGGGCGAAACACGGCGCGCCGGATCTTGCAGCGGCCTGGGGCGTGGCGGGTCGCGCCGGGCTCGACGTCGCCCGCGCCATGCAGGACGCACAGTCGCCCGCCATCACCGAGATTCTCGCGCAGGATGCCGAGGACGTGAAAGCCGCCGGCGTCTCCAAGACGCCGACCTTCTTCGTCAACGGCAAGCCGCTGATCGAGTTCGGCCGCCAGCAGCTCTACGATCTGGTCGCGCGCGAGGTGGCGGCGCTCTGAACCGGCGTCGCGCGCTCGTCGATGAAGGCGCGGAATCGCGCGAGCGTCGCCTCGCTCACGTGATGCTCTATGCCTTCGGCGTCCTGTTCCGCCGTCTCGGGGTCGAGCCCGAGGGTCAGGAGAAACTCCACCACAATCCGGTGCCGCTCCCGGCAGGCGCGCGCGAGCGCGGCGCCTTCTTCCGTCAGGAACACGGAGCGATAGCGCTCCCGCGTCACGTAGCCGTCGCGCATGAGCCGCGCGAGGTTCTTTGCGACAGTCGGTTGGGTGACGCCCATCCGCGCGGCGATATCCACCGGGCGCGCCTCTCCCATCGTCTCGATGAGTTCGGCGACAAGCTCTACGTAATCCTCGACGATCTCGGTCCGGTGAGCGTCCCGCGTAGCGCGGAAGCCGCCGGCGCTCGCTTCGGCCGGGTTGGCATCAGCCTCTTTCGCCTTCACGTCACGCATTCGTTCTCTCCGGTCCGCGATACGATCTTGACACGTACAAGCCAAGAGAACAAAACTTAGCCATGTCTATCTTATCAAGACGAGTCGTCATCGAATGCCAAGCTGCGTGAGACGAGCCTCGAACCGATCGCGCCGGATCATCGCAATGGCGCTGTTTTTCTGCGTCTCGACCGTCTCCGCGGCGCAGGCGACGTCCCTCGCCGAGGCTCCGTGGCGGCCCGAAGCCGCCGCCTGGCGTTCCACAATCTTTTTCGGGAATCTTGCCCCGATTGCGTGGGATCGAGTCGCCGACCTGTGGCGCGAACCGGTCGCAGGAGCAGGAGGCGACCGCCCCCCGCTCGACGTGCTCGGCGATCTCGCCGGCGAGGAGGCGGCGAAAGACGTGGAGGCGGCGCTTGCCGCGCAGGATCGCGCAATGCTGTTCGAAGCGGCCTCGCGCGGTCTTGTCGCCGCGCTCCTGAATCGCCTCGATCTTGCGGAGGCGGCGCTAGAGGCCGGAGGCGCGCCTTCCTACGTCGCTGAGGCCCGCGCGATCTACCGTGCCTTCGAGGACGGTGTCGTGGCGGCGGACCCTGCGGCCGCGCGCCGGCTCGGACGGGCCTGGCTCGATCTCGCCAGCGCCGCCAGCGCGCGCGCGCGTTCGGCGACGGGAGCCGACGCCCAGCGTTTCGGCGCCGCGAAGGCGGAGATCGCGGCCTATGTCGCCCGCGAATACGCGCCGGCGGCGTTCGCGCCCCGCGCGCAACTCTCGACGCTTCCGAACTCCGCAGGCGCGGAGATCGAAGCGCCGGCCTTCCTGCCGCCGGGGAGCCGCATTCAGGATCAGTCGCCGCTGCCGAAGCTCGTGCTGAATTTCGAAGAGCAGGGGATCGACGAGGCCGACCTCCCGCTCGTCGCCTATGGCGACATGATGTTCGACAGCCCGCTGATCTTCGGCGACCCGGCGCGGACGGTCGGGATCGCCTGCTCGACCTGCCACAACAGGAGCGAGGCGAACCGGGACTTCTTCATTCCGGGTACGGCTCACCGGCCGGGCGCCGCGGATGTGGACGGCGGCTTCTTCAACCCGATCTTCAATGACCGGCGCGACGACCCGCTCGACATCCCGAGCCTCCGCGGCCTCCGCTTCACCGGTCCATACGGCCGCGACGGCCGCTTCGCCTCGCTCCGCGACTTCACGCGCAACGTGATCGTGAACGAGTTCGCCGGGCCGGAGCCAACGCCTTTCATGCTCGACGCGCTCGTCGCCTACATGACCGAATTCGACTTCCTGCCGAACCGCCGGCTCGGGACCGACGGCCGGCTCTCCGCCGGCGCGTCGGAGGCCGAACAGCGCGGCGAGGCGCTCTTTCGCGCCCCATTCACCGGGATGGACGGCCGCTCCTGCGCGAGTTGCCATGTTCCTTCCGCCAACTTCCTCGATCGGCAGGCGCATGACATCGGCTCTGTCTCGCCCGGATACGAGGGCGCGCGCGACGGCGCGCTCGACACGCCGACGCTCCTCGGCGCGCGCTTCACCGCGCCCTACATGCATGACGGCGCGCTGCCGACGCTCGACTCCGTGGTCGACTGGTTCGACGCGCGCTTCGCCCTCGGCCTTTCGCCGCGCGACCGGGCCGATCTCGTGATCTATCTCGAAGCGATCGGGGACGCCGACGAACCCTTCGAGACGTTCGACGCGCAGCGCACGCGGTTCCGCCTCGCCTTTGAAGAGCTGACGACCTTCGCCTCAACGCTCGCGACGCTAATCCCGCGCCGCGACGCGCGGCACGCGCTCCTTCTCATCGACACGGTCGCCGCCGACCTGGCCGCGGAGACGGCGAACATGGGGAACCTCGACGCGCGCGAGGACGTCTACCGGCTCGCGGCGGCGCTCGACGCCGCGGGGGGCGCGATCCGCGCCGGCGACTGGGCGGAGGCCGAGGCGCAGTGGGGCGAGTTCGGGCGCATCCGGGACAAGATCGACGAGAGGATGTTCTGAGCCATGGCGCCTTCCGTCCCTAACCGCCCGCATCGCCGAACCGTTCTCGCCGCGCTGGCCGCCGGTGCGTTCGCCGGCGCGGCGCGCGGCGCGGGCGCGCGCGTCACGCTCGCCTTCGTGCCTCAGGAGAACCCGGAGAAGCTGCTCGGCGACATCGAGGCGATCACTCGCTGGCTCTCGGCGGAGACCGGGCTCGCCGTCTCGGGCTTCGTCACCGCCGACCACGCCGCCGCGATCGAGGCGCTCCGGAACGGTGACGCCGACATCTCCTTCATGGGCGCGCTGCCCTTCGTGCTGGCGGAGGCGGAGATCGGCGCGGAGCCGCTCCTCTCCGAAGTGTATCGCGGCGCGGCGACCTATCGCGGCCGCATCTTCGTCCTGCGGGATGGCCCGGTCCGGGGCCTCGCCGATCTCGCCGGGCGGAGCATCGCATTCGCCGATCCGATCTCGGAATCGGGCTATCTGTTTCCGCTCGACCTCTTCGTCGGAGCCGGCCTCGCCGAGGACGCCGCGGCGGCGCGGCGGTTCTTCGGCCAGGTTTACTTCGCCGGCGGCTATCAGCAGGCGATGCAGGCGCTCGCCGAAGGGCTGGTGGACGCGGCGGGCGCGAGCGAGTTCGCCGATCTTCTGCTGACTCCGGAGCAGCGCCGGTCGGTGACATGGATCGCCGAGACGGAGCCGATCCCCTCCCATGTCGTAATCGCGCGGCCCGACCTTGACGAGGGCGCGCGAACCGTTGTCGTCGCCGCGCTTCTGCGGCTGAACGAGCCGGCGAACCGGCCGCTCCTCGCCCATCTCTACGGGCCGGAAGGCTATGTCGTCGCCGATCCGGCGGCTTTCGAGCCGGTGCGCGCGCTCGCGCGGCGCCACGGCCTCCTCGAATGAGCGCGCCCGCAGTCGCGCTTGACGGCGTGGGCTTCCGGCGGCCCGGCGCCGCCGCGCCCGCGCTAGAGGCGATCTACCTCTCGATCGCCGCGGGCGAGGTCGTGGCGCTGGTCGGCCCGTCCGGCGCCGGCAAATCGACGCTCCTGACGCTGCTGGACGGCCGCCTCCGGGGTTGGACCGGCTGCGCCACGACGCTCGGCCGCGCCCTTTATCCCGACCGGCCGCCGCCGCGCGCTGCGCGCGCGGAGACCGGCTTCGTCTTCCAGTCCTTCGCGTTGGTCGAGAGGGCGACGGCGCGGCGGAACGTCCTCAACGGCCGGCTCGGCCGGATGCCGCTCCTGCCTTCGCTCATGGGCCGCGCGCGGCCCGAGGACGACGCGGCGGCGAGCGCCGCGCTCCGCGAGGTCGGGCTTCTCGATGCGGCTGTGACGCGGGTGGACCGGCTGAGCGGCGGCCAGCGCCAGCGCGTCGCCCTCGCGCGCTGCCTCGCGCAGGAGCCGCGGCTGATCCTCGCCGACGAGCCGGTCGCCAGCCTCGATCCGCGCCGCGCCCGGGAGGCGCTGCGCCTTCTCGCCGACCTGGCGATCTCCCGCGGCGCGACGCTGATCTTCTCCTCGCATCAGCCCGCGCTCGCGCTCGAAGTGGCGACCCGCGCCGTCGCGCTCCGCGAAGGGCGCATCGCCTTCGACGGTCCCGCGAAGGAGCTGACCGAAACGGCGCTTGAAGATGTCTACGGCGCCGCGCCGCGGGCCTCGCTCCGGCTCGCCGGATGACCGGCCGCGCCGGCGCGCTCGCTTCATGGTGGCCCGGCCTCCTCGTCGCCGCGCTCGTCCTCTGGTCCGCCGCCACGCTGGAGGCGGATCTCTCGCGCGTCGCCGCTGCGGGGCCGCGTCTCGGCGCGTTTATCGCACGCATGGCTCCGCCCGACCTCTCGGTCTGGCCGGAGGTGCTCGACGGCCTCCTCGAGACGCTCCGCATCGCGGTCGTCGGCACGCTCGGCGCGATCCTCCTCTCCGCGATCCTCGGCCCGGCCGCCGCCGCGACCGTATCGCCCGGCTGGATCGTGCGACCGGCGCGCGTGCTCCTCGCGCTTCTTCGCGCGGTGCCCCTCATCATCGTCGCGATGCTGATGGTGAGCGCGGTGGGGCTCGGCCCGCTGCCCGGAATCCTCGCCGTCCTGATCCACGGGACGGGGATGCTCGCGAAATACTACGCCGAGGCCATCGACGACGTGGATCCGGCGGCGGCGGCGGCGCTTGAGAGCGCGGGCGCCGGCCTGCTGCAGCGTCTCCGTTTCGCAGTTTGGCCACAGATGGCGCCGGCTGCGCTGCGCGACACGATCTTCCGCTTCGAGCTCAATCTCCGCGAGTCGCTCATCCTCGGCGTGGTTGGCGCTGGCGGGATCGGGCTTCACATCCAGACCTATGTGCGCTCGTTTCAGTTCGAGAAAGCGGCGACGGCCACGCTCGCCGTCGTCGCCGCCGTGCTGCTGATCGAGGCGCTGAACGGGGCTCTCAGGCGGCGCGTCGCGTGATCGAGGGCCGTTCACTTTCGCGTTACGCAAGTCGAGAGGCTTGACCCTCAAGCGGCCATAGGAAGCAACAAGTCGACCTCAGCAAGCAAGGGAAACCGATCCGCATGAATCTGACCGCATCCACGCTCGGCGCGCTCGCTCTTCTCGCGGCGGCCACAATCGCCTCCGCCGAGAGCAACACGACGTTCCGTTATGACGGCGTGACCTATGCCGGGGAGACCCTGCCTCAATCGCTGCGCCAGCGACTCCACGAGATCGCTCTCGAAGCCGCCGAGCGGAGCAGGCAAGAGATCGACCGCTATGTCCTCGACCTCTACGTGACGGAACGCGCCATTCTAGCGGATCGTCCGGTCGACGAGATGCGGCGCGAACTCATCGTCGGCCCGCCGCCCGACGAAGCGACGCTTCGCGCCTTCTACGACGACAACAAGGATCGGATCGGCGCGCCGTTCGATCAGGTCAAGGACCAGCTCACCCAGTTCCTCGCCCAGCGGATCGCGCAGGAGAACGTCGTCGCGCTGCTCGCGCGCATCGCAGCCGAAAAGGGATATGTCGCCGAAGTCGAGACACCGCGCGCGCCGCAACTCAAGATCGCGACCGAAGGCTATCCTGTAAAGGGCGGGGCCGAGGCCGATGTCACGATCATCGAGTTCGCCGATTTCCAGTGCCCCTATTGCGAGGCGGCGACAACGGCGATCGACAATCTGATGAAGATCTACGGGGACCGGATTCGCGTCGTCTTTCGCGACTTACCGGTCAACCCCTCCGGCGTCTCGCGAAGGGTCGCCGAGGGCGGCGTCTGCGCTGCGGCGCAGGGCGCATTCTGGCCCTATCACAACCGCGCATTCTCGCAGCGCGCGGATCTGACCGCCGAGACGCCGCCGCTGCTTGCCGCCGAGCTCGGCCTCGACGCCGACGACTTCGCCGCCTGCCTCGCGGACAAGGCGACCGCCGCCCGCGTCGCCGCTTCGGAAGCCGAGGCGCTCTCCCTCGGCGTTACGGGAACGCCGACCTTCTTCGTCGAAGGCCGGCTCGTCAGCCCCGGACCCGACCTCGAGGCGGCGCTCGCCGCAGCGATCGAGGCGGAGCTGGCAGAGGCGCGATGAAGGGCGCCTGGGCCCCGACCGCATTCCGTCATGATCCGGGATAGGACGCGAACACTTCCGTCGAGCCGTCGCGACGGATGAGGAGAACGTCATAGGGCTCGCGGTCGTCGCCCTGGTCCATGCCGGGCGAACCGAGCGGCATACCCGGCACGGCGAGTCCTACGGCGTCGGGCCGCTCGGCGAGAAGACGGCGGATGTCCTCGGGCGGCACGTGACCTTCGACGACATAGCCTTCGATCGTGGCCGTGTGACACGAGATCGCGTCCTCCGGTACGCCAAGCTTCAGTTTGTGCTGAATAAGCTCTCCAGCCCAGAGGTCGCGGGTGGTCGGCGCGAAACCGGCGGCTTCAAGCCGTTTCGTCCAGGCGAGGCAACACCCGCAGGAGCTGGTCTTCGCCACGTCGATCGCGAGCGCTTCACCCGTGACGACTTGCGCCGCCGCCGGCGCGGCGAGAGAACCGATGATAAGTCCGAGAACTTTCCTGCGATCCATCGTCTTTCCTTCTCCTCGCAGCTCCAGAGACAAGCATGTCATGTAGTTCGACCTGTTTCGAGCGGCCACCGCATCGCGCCTCCGGCGGCTGTGGCCTTCGGGGCCGTCATCACGTTTTCTCTGGATCGAAACGAAGCAGCCGGAGTGCGTTCAGAGTGACCAGCACCGTTGCGCCGGTATCGGCAAGAATTGCCGGCCACAGGCCGGTCACGCCCAAGACCGTAGTGACGAGGAACACAGCCTTCAGCCCCAGCGCGACAGCGATGTTCTGGCGCACATTCGTCATCGTCGCGCGGGCGAGCCGGATGAGCGCGGCGACATCGGTGACGCGGTTGCGCAGAAGCGCGCCGTGCGCCGTTTCCAGCGCGACATCGGCGCCCGAGCCCATCGAAAGTCCGACCGACGCCGCGGCAAGGGCCGGCGCGTCATTGATCCCGTCCCCGACCATCATCACGTGATCGCCTGCTCCGAGAGCGCGGATCGCCTCGGATTTGTCGCCAGGCTTCATGCCGGCGCGGCTCTCCATGCCGAGGCTCTCTGCAATGGCCGCCGCCGTCGCGGCGTTGTCTCCCGTCAGCATGATAGACCGGACCCCGAGCGCCCTCAGCGCATCGACGCCGGGCCGTGCATCCGCCCGCGGTTCATCCCGGAGCGCAAGCCACCCAAGCGCGGCATCGTCCCTGAGCACGACGGCGACGGTCTTGCCTTCGCTTTCGAGCGCGGCGATCTCCGCCTCCGTCACCCCATCGAGCGCGCCGCGTTCCCGCGCATGACCCGGAGATCCGACGATCACCTCTACTCCGTCGATATCCGCACGGACTCCGCGGCCCGGAAGCGCCGCGGCCGCCGTGGCGGAGCGCGGGCGAACGCCTAGCGCCGCGGCCGCCTCCTCGACGGCGCGTGCGAGCGGGTGCGTGGAGCCCTGCTCGACGCCCGCGGCGAGCGCGAGGAGTTCGTTCTCCGGAATGTCGAATGCGCGAAGATCCGTGAGCGCAGGAGCCCCCTCTGTCAGGGTCCCGGTTTTGTCGAACGCGACGAGAGTCGTCCGCGCCGCCGCCTCCACAATGGCTCCGCCCTTCAAAAGGAGCCCGCGCCGGGCGCCCGCGGAGAGCGACGAGGCCATCGCGGCTGGAACCGAGATCACCAGCGCGCAGGGGCAGCCGATCAGCAAGAGTGCGAGCGCGCGATAGGTCCACTCGCCCCAATCTGCGCCGAACGCGAGCGGCGGGACGATCGCGACGAGGATCGCCGAGGCGACGATCGCCGGCATGTAGATGCGGCTGAACTGGTCGATGAACCGCTCGGTCGGCGCGCGGCTCGCCTCGGCTTCCTCGACCAGCCGCACGATGCGCCGGACCGCTTTGAGGAAGCGTGAGCGATTACCTCTGGCGAGTAGCTCTCGCGTACCCAATCAACACCCCCACGAATTCTCTTCCGAATCCGCAACAAAGCTGTAATGGCGCTGGGGCTTCATCTACTATCGCAGGGCTGGAAGCAAGCCCGAGATTCCCCTCAGGCAGCTTCCTCCATCGGAGGCATGAGTGGGTTTCAAGGTTGATGCAATAGCGTTCGATATGGATGGCACGCTGCTCGATTCGCGCGGCTTCGCCACCGATTGCGTGCTGAAGGCCTTCGAATCACTCAAGCCCAATCACCGCACTCTCAAGATTCCCAGCCGCGATGCTGTGGCGGCGCAAATCGGCAAGCCTTCGCACCAGTTCTGCGAAGCGCTGCTGCCCAACGATCTCGCCCATCTGATGC
>JAUIDE010000050.1 GCA_030429105.1 Alphaproteobacteria bacterium | reverse complement strand
CGGCTCGATCGCCGATCCGATCACCGCCAAGCTCGTCGCCGGCGTCCTCGCCGTCGAGGGCCAGCAGGCCGTCGCCCTGACGATGCTGGCCGGGACCGACACGGCCGCCGTCGTGCCCGCCGCGGTCACGACCGAGGCGCCCGCGACGGAGGAGGCCCCCGCCGCCACGGAAGAAGCCCCCGCCGACGATGCGGCGGCTACGGAAGAGGCCCCTGCGGACGAGCAGGTCGCCGTCGCCCCCGCCGCGCCCGCGGCGCCCGCCGCCGAAGCGCCCGCCGCGGGCGGCATGAGCCCCGAAATGGCCGCCGTCTTCGCCTCCGCCGACCTCGCCGAGGGCGAGAAGGTGTTCCGCAAGTGCCGCGCCTGCCACAAGACGGAGGACGGCGCGAACGGCGTCGGCCCGCATCTCCACGGCGTCGTCGGCCGGCCGATCGCCTCCGTGGACGGCTACAAGTATTCGGACGCGCTTCCGGCCGACAAGGTCTGGACGCCGGAGAACCTCTACGCCTATCTCGAGAATCCGAAGGCCTGGGCCCCGGGCACGAAGATGGCCTTCGCCGGGCTCAAGACCTCGCAGGAGCGGGCGAACGTCATCGCCTGGCTGAACCAGCAGGGCGATAACCCGATCCCGCTGGAGTGATCCTCGCCTGACGGGAACGAGACGGGGCCGCCTTCGGGCGGCCCCTTTCGTTCATGGCATTCGCGCCGCGCTCCCCATGCCGAGATGGAGCTCGCCCCCCCTCCACGGATGCGCGCGGGCCAGCGCCTCGTCGAAGACGATCCCGAGCCCCGGCTCCTTCGGCGGGATGAGATAGCCCTCCTCCCATTCGACTCCCCTCACGAGGTCGCGGTGGAACCCCTCCCACCTCTCGATGCATTCGAGGATGAGGAGGTTTGGGATGCAGGCGCCGAGCTGCACGTTCGCCGCCGCCTCAACGGGGCCGGCATAGAGATGCGGGGCCATCAGCGCGTAATGCGGCTCCGCCATCGCGGCGATCTTCTTCGCCTCGAGGATGCCGCCCACCCGCCCGAGCGCGGGCTGCAGGATGGAGGCGGCGCCGGCCGCGAGCACGCGCTGGAACTCGTATTTCGTCGTCAGCCGCTCCCCCGTCGCCACCGGGATCGAGGTCGCGCGCGCGATCTCGGCCATCGCCTCCGGGCTTTCGGGCGGGCAGGGCTCCTCGAACCAGAGCGGGTCATAGGGCTCCAGCCGCCGCGCCATCCGCTTGGCGCCCGAGGCGGTGAACTGCCCGTGCGTGCCGAAGAGCAAATCCGCCTTCGTCCCCACCGCCTCGCGGATGCGCGCGCAGAAGAGGGCGGAGCGCTCCAGCGCCTCGAGGTCCGGCTGGCGGCCGTCATAGCTCGTATAGGGCCCCGCCGGGTCGAACTTCACCGCGGTAAAGCCTTGCGAGACGTAATCCGCCGCCCGCGCCGCCGCCGCATCCGGGTCGGAATAGACCGGGCTGTCGGAATGCGCGTCCGCCTCCCCGCCCGGATAGAGATAGGTGTAGGTGCGGAGCCGCTCATGGCAGCGCCCGCCGAGAAGCTGGTGGACGGGCTGGCCCGCAGCCTTGCCCACGATATCCCAGCAGGCGATTTCGAGGCCGGAGAAGACCCCCATCAGCGTCGGATCGGGCCGCTGCGAATAGCCGGAGCTGTAGGTGAGGCGGTAGAGATGCTCGATCCGGTGCGGGTCCGCCCCCTCGAACCAGCGGCCGAACACGTCCCGCGTCGCGGCCTCGATCACGGCGGGGCCGAAGCTCGCGGCGTAGATCTCGCCATAGCCGACGACGCCGCAGGCGGTGGTCAGCTTCACGAAGATGAAATAGCGCCCGCCGCGCCGCGGCGGCGGGTTGCCCACGATGAAGACTTCCAGATCGGCCAGTTTCACGCTCGTTCCTCCCGCGCCCGGTTTCGCCAGCTTTGCCGCCCGGGCGCCGGCGCGTCTATCCCGAGAGGAGCAGCCAGGCCCAGAGATTGAAGGTCGCCAGCGCCGCGCCGGTCGAGAACAGGATCGCGCCGGACATCCGGTTCGGCCGCGTCTCGTAGCGCAGGGCGAGGATGAAGACGTTGTTCGCCACCGGCAGCGAGGCGAGGAGCACGGCGATAATGATCTCCTCCCGCGTCAGCCCGAACACGTCCGTCGTCGCGACGAAGATCATGACGAGCGGATGGATCAGCAGCTTCGCCGCGCAAATCCACCCGAGCTCCGACGCCGCGGCGCGCATCGGCTGGCCATAGAGCGTCACCCCGATGGCGAAGAGCGCGGCGGGCACCGCCGCCATGCCGAGGATGCGCATGAAATCGTCCACCGGCTTCGGAATCTCCGCGCCCGAAAGGCTGAGCAGGAGCCCCGCGCCGATCGCCAGCACGAAGGGGTTGAGGATCGCGGAGCGCGCCGTCGCGAGAAGGCTCGGCACTTCCGCCCCCGCGCCGGGCGAAAGACGGCTGAGAAGCGCGATGGTGAGCGTCACGACGAAGAGCATGTCGAAGATGATCGCCATGGCCACCGGCGCCGCCGCCGCCTCCCCGGCGAGGCTGACGACGAGCGTGATGCCGAGATAGCCGACATTGCCATGCGTCGTCGCCGCCGCATGGACCGTCGCCGCCGCGCCGCCCTGCCGCATGACGAGGCCGGAGACGATCAGCGTCCCCACGAACATCAGCACGGAGACGGAGCCCCAGGCGGCGAAGAAGCCGGGGTTGAACACCTCCTCGAACGGGATCGCGGCGATGGTCCGCACCATCAGGGCCGGCAA
This sequence comes from Alphaproteobacteria bacterium, assembly GCA_030429105.1. Classification (GTDB taxonomy): domain Bacteria; phylum Pseudomonadota; class Alphaproteobacteria; order Rhodobacterales; family Rhodobacteraceae; genus Pikeienuella. The sequence goes on along the minus strand of JAUIDE010000050.1, from coordinate 27,702 downwards.
CGCGAAATAGAGGACGAAAGCGTTGAGCGCCTTCGCCGAACCCTCGACCATCACGCCCCGCCAGCGCGCGGCGTAGCCGCACCCGATCAGCGCGAAATAGGGGAGGGTGACGCCGAAGATCGCGAACATGGGCGGAGGGCGGGCCTTTCCTGTCGATCAGCGCCCTTAACCCGTTCTCCGGAGCGGGGAAAGCGCATGCGGCGCATGGCCGCCCTGCGCGCGCCGCGCTCATTCCATCAGGACCACGTTGCGCACGCCTGTCCCGGCCCGCGTCCGGTCCAGCGCCGCGTTGATCTCCTCGAAGCCGAACCGGCCGGTGACGAGTTCCGAGAGCTTGAGCCGCCCCGCCCGATAGAGCCCGATCAGCGCCGGGATGTCCCGCGCCGGCGCCGCCTTGCCCATCTTCGAGCCGAGGATGCGCTGCCCGGCGTCCGCCAGCGTCAGCGGGTCGAAGGTGGAGCGGGCGCCGAGCGCGCCCATGCCGACAAGCACCGCCGCGCCGCCGGGCGCGAGCATCTCGTAGGCCGAGGCCATCGCCGCCTCCGCCCCGACCGTGACGAAGATGTAATCCGCGCCGCCCCGGGTCAGCCGCCGCACCTCCGCCGCCGCCTCGGGCCCCGCCTTGACGCAATCCGTCGCGCCGAAGCCGCGCGCGATCTCCAGCTTTTCCGCGGAGACATCCGCGACGATCACCCGCGACGCCCCGTTCAGCGCCGCGCCCTGCACCGCATTGAGGCCTACGCCCCCGGCGCCGATCACGACGGCGCTCGCCCCCGCCTCCATCGCCGCCGTATTCGTCACCGCGCCATAGCCGGTGATGACCCCGCAGGCGAGGAGCGAGGCTTCGGCCCAGCCGATCTCCCCCTCGATCTTCGCGAGCTGCGAGGCGTGAACGGTGACCTCCTCCGCGAAGGCGCCGCATTTCAGCCCCTGCGCCACCGGCGCGCCCGAAGCGTCCGATAGCGGGCTCGCCGCGTTGAGCGCGAAGGGCTCCGCGCAATAGGTCCGCTGCCCCTTCGCGCAGCAGGCGCATTCCCCGCAGGAGCGGATGAGGGTGACGACCGCCCGGTCCCCCTTGGCGAAGCCGGTCACCCCCGCGCCCGTCTCCAGCACCTCCCCCGCCGCCTCGTGCCCATAGACGGCGGGGAGCGCGCCGCCCCAGCCGCCGGCGATGAAGATGAGGTCGGAATGGCAGATCGCGACCGCGCGCACCCGCAGCCGCACCTCCCCCGGCCCCGGCGCGGCGAGCGAAAGCTCCTCGATTGCGAGCGGCGCGCCGAAGGCGCGGGCGACGGCGGCTTTCATGCTCTTCCCCCGGAACAGGACGTCGCCCACGCTTCGCGCCGCCGCGACCGGCGCGCTTCGCGGAAAGCGAAGCGCGGCGCCGCGTTTCGGCTGCGGCGCATCGCTTGCCCCGGGCCCCTCCCGCTCCTAGCTTCGCCAGAGAGCAATGACGGAGCCGGACCGATGCGCCTGACCCGCCGCGACTTTTCGCTGACCCTCGCCGCCGCCGCCGCGGCCCCGCTCCTGCCCCGGCCCGCCTTCGCGGAAGGGGTCGTCCGCTCCCACGGCGCCTCGCTGATCGGCGAGCTGAAATACCCCGCCGACTTCCCGCATTTTGACCATGTGAACCCCGCCGCGCCAAAGGGGGGTATCGCCCGCCTCGCGACGCAATCGACCTTCGACAGCTTCAATCCCTTCATCGTGAAGGGCAATTCGCCGACCGGCATCGGCCTCATCTTCGATACGCTGATGGTCTCCGCCCTCGACCAGGGCTCGACGCAATACGGCCTCCTCGCGGAATGGTACGAGCACCCGGCGGACTGGTCCTGGGCGGCGTTCAAGCTCCGCGACGGCGCGCGCTGGCATGACGGGCGCCCCGTCACGGCGGAGGACGTCGTCTTCTCCTTCGACATCCTCGTGACGAAGGGCCACCCGCAATACCGCTTCTACTACGCGAACGTGACCGGCGCGCGCGACATGGGCGAGGGCGTCGTGCGCTTCGACTTCGACCAGACGGGGAACCGCGAGCTGCCGCATATCATGGGCCAGCTCGCGATCCTGCCGAAGCACTGGTGGGAGGGGCGGGAATTCGACCGCTCCTCGCTGGAGCCGATGCTCTCCTCCGGCCCTTACAAGATCGGCGATTTCGAGACCGGGCGCTTCGTCGAATACAAGCGCGTGCCGGACTATTGGGGCGCCGACCTCCCCGTGAACATCGGCAAGCACAACATGGACAGCATCCGCTACGAGATCTTCCTCGACGCGGAGGCGGCCTTCGAGGCCTTCAAGTCCGGCCAGTTCGACTTCCGGGACGAGAACTCCGCCTCGAAATGGGCGCAGGGCTACGATTTCCCCGCCGCCCGCGCCGGGCTGGTGAAGCGGGAGGAGGTCGTCACCGATGGGCCGAAGACCACGCAGACCTTCGCCTTCAACCTCCGCCGCCCGAAATTCCAGGACCGGCGAGTGCGGGAGGCGATCGGCCTCGCCTTCGATTTCGAGCATACGAACCGCACGATCTATTTTTCGCAATACGCTCGGCCCCGCAGCTATTTCCAGGGCTCCGAAGGCCTGATGCAGACGGGCGCGCCGGAGGGCGCGGAGCTGGCCCTTCTCGAAAGCCTGCGCGGTCAGGTCCCCGAGGAGGTGTTCGGCCCCGCCTGGACCCCGCCGGAGACGGACGGTTCGGGCCGCAACCGGCGGGAGCTGCGCCGCGCGACGGAGCTTTTGCGGGAGGCGGGCTGGGAGGTGCGAAACGGCAAGCTCGCCGGGCCGGAGGGCCAGCCCTTCGAGATCGAGTTCCTCTCCTCGCAGGACGCGCAGGAGAGGGTCATCAACCCCTTCATCAACAACCTGAAGCAGCTCGGCTTCGAGGCGAGCTTCCGGATCGTGGACGCGCCGCAATACATCCGCCGCGTCAGCCAGGACGAAAGCTTCGACTGGGACATGATCATCTGGGGCGTCTCGAATTCCGAGAGCCCGGGCAACGAGCAGCGCGAATTCTGGGGCTCCTCGACGGCGGACCGGGTGGGCGCCCGCAATGTCGGCGGCGTGGCCGACCCGGCGGTGGACGCGCTGATCGACAGGATCATCTTCGCGGAGGACAGGCCGGCGCTGGAAGCGGCGAGCCGCGCGCTGGACCGTGTGCTGCTCTGGAACCACTACATGATCCCGCAGCTCTACACCCCCTTCGACCGCATCGCGTGGTGGGACAGGTTCGGGCATCCCGAACCCTTCCCGCCGCGGGGCGAGGCGTTCCCGACCGTCTGGTGGTGGGACGAGGCGAAGGCCGCCGCGGTGGAGGCGGCGCGATGATCCGCCTCGCCCTCGCGGCCCTCCTTCTCGCCGCGCCCGTTGCGGCGGAGACGACCGCGCACGGCGTCTCCGCCTTCGGCGCGCTGAAATACCCGGCGGATTTCGCCCATTTCGCCTATGTGAACCCCGAAGCGCCGAAGGGCGGAACGCTGAAGACCCGCTCCACCTTCGCGCAGAACACGTTCGACAGCCTCAATCCCTTCATCCTGAAGGGCGAGGCGCCGGCGGAGGTTTCCCTCTACGTCTTCGACACGCTGATGGTGCGCGCGATGGACGAGGCGGACGCCGTCTATGGCCTCGTCGCGGAAAGCGTCACCTGGCCCGTCGACCGCGCCTGGGCCGAGTTCCGCCTCCGCCCCGAGGCCCGCTTCGCGGACGGGGAGCCGGTCACGGCGGAGGATGTCGTCTTCTCCCTCGACATCCTGAAGGCGGAGGGGGCGCCGCGCTACCGCATCGCCTATGGCGCCATCGAGAGCGCGGAGGCGCTGGCGGAGGACCGGGTGCGCTTCACCTTCCGCCCGGGCGCCTCGACCCGCGACCTGCCGATGCTCGCCGCCTCCATCCCGATCCTGCCGAAACACTGGTGGGAGGGGCGCGCCTTCGGCGAATCGACGCTCGATCCGCTCCTCGGCTCCGGCCCCTACCGCATCGGCGCCTTCGAGCCGGGGCGGACCATCGCCTTCGAGCGGCGGGAGGATTACTGGGCGAAGGACCTCCCCGTGAATGTCGGCCGCTGGAATTTCGACCGGCTCGAATACGAGTATTTCAGGGACTACACGGCCGCATTCGAGGCGTTCAAGGCCGGCGCCTACGAGATGCACGAGGAGTTCTTCTCGAAGATCTGGGCCACCGGATACGACTTCCCCGCGGTGAACGATGGCCGCGTGATCAGCGACACGTTGCCGGACGGGCGGCCGGCGGGCACGCAGGGCTACTGGTTCAACACGCGGCGGGAGAAATTCGCCGACCCGCGCGTGCGGCAGGCGCTCGGCATGGCCTTCGACTTCGAATGGTCGAACCGGACGCTCTTCTACGATCTCTACCAGCGCACGACGAGCTTCTTCGAGGGCTCGCCCCTCGCCGCGAAGGGCGCCCCTTCGGAGGCGGAGAGGGCGCTCCTCGAGCCGCTGATGGAGCATCTGCCGCCCGAGGCGCTGGGCGAGGCCTTCGTCCCCGCCGTGACGGACGGTTCGGGCCGGATGCGACGGGAATTGCGCGCCGCGGGCGTCCTCCTCGACGAGGCGGGATGGACGGTCGGCGGCGACGGCAAGCGGCGGAACGCGGCGGGGGAACTTCTCACAATCGAGTTCCTCGACGACAGCCCGACCTTCGAGCGCATCACCGGCCCCTATATCCGCAACCTCGAACAGCTCGGCGTGACGGCGGAAATGCGGACGGTGGACGCCGCGCAATATCAGGCGCGGATGAAGACCTACGATTTCGACGTCACCGTCGCCCGGATGCCGATGTCGCCCACGCCCGGCGTCGAACTCTGGAACCTCTTCGGCGCGGAATCCGCCGCGGCGGAGGACACGCTCAATCTCTCCGGCGTCGCCAACCCCGCGGTCGATGCGCTGATCGAGGCGATCATCGGGGCGGAGAGCGCGGAGGAGCACGCCGTCGCCGTCTCCGCGCTCGACCGGGCGCTCCGCTCGATGCATCTCTGGGTCCCGCAATGGTCAAAGGCCAGCCACACGATGGCGTGGTGGGACCGGTTCGATAGGCCGGAGACGAAGCCGCCCTATTCCCGCGCCATCGTGGACACCTGGTGGTTCGACGCCGAGAAGAGCGCGGCGCTCGACGCGCGGCGGGGCGGCTGAGGCTCCTCCCGGTCCCGGCCTTGAGCCGGGGCCCCGGGGGCGGAAGCGCCCGGCCTTCCCCCGCGCCGCCAGCGCCCCCATATCCGGGGGAGGAGGCCCTTCATGCGCCGAACCCTTCTCATCCTCGCCCTTCTCGTCTCCGCCTGCGCGGAGCCGACCGCCTACGCCCCGGCCGACCCCGAGGCCCGCGCGCCCGAAGGCTATACGGAGCTGAAGATCGAGCCCGGCCGCTGGCGCGTCGCCTTTTCCGGCAACAGCGTCACAAGCAGGGAGACGGTGGAGATCGCCATGCTCCACCGCGCCGCCGAGGTCGCGCTCCGCGAGGGTGGGGACTGGTTCCGCATCGTGGATGAGGGGACGGACGAGACTGTGCGGGAAGTCGCGGTCGTCGGCGGCTTCGGCCCCTGGCCCTATCGCAGCCGCTTCGACCACCGCTTCGGCTTCGGCCCCGGCTACGGCCTCGACACGATCGAGACGCGGCGCATCAGCCGCTTTTCCGCCCATGCGGAGATCATCGTCGGCGCCGGGGAGAAGCCGGCGGAGGACCCGCTCGCCTATGACGCCCGCGCCATCATGGCGGAGATCGGGCCCCGATTGTCGCGGGCGCGCGAGGGTTGAGCGGCGGCGCTTGACCTCGGCGCTCTGGCGCCCACCTTGGGCGCATGGCCGCCTACATCCTCCGCCGATTGCTGCTGATCGTCCCGACCCTGTTCGGGATCATGGCGATCAATTTCGCGATCATCCAGTTCGCGCCCGGCGGCCCGGTCGAACAGGTGATCGCGGAGCTGACGCACGCCACGGGCGGCGCGACGGAGCGCTTCGCCGGCGGCGGCGGCGATCTCGGCGCCGCGGCGCAGGGCGGGGAGGGGCAGTATCGCGGCGCGCAAGGCCTCGACCCGGAATTCATCGCCGAGCTCGAACGCCAGTTCGGCTTCGACAAGCCGCCGCTCGAACGCTTCCTCACGATGGTCTGGAACTACCTGACCTTCGACTTCGGGGAGAGCTATTTCCGCTCCGTCTCCGTCATCGACCTCGTGCTGGAGAAGATGCCCGTCTCCATCTCCCTCGGCATCTGGACGACGCTGCTCGCCTATCTCGTCTCCATCCCGCTCGGCATCCGCAAGGCGGTGAAGGACGGGTCGCGCTTCGATGTCTGGACCTCGGGCGTCATCATCATCGGCTACGCGATCCCGGGTTTCCTCTTCGCGATCATGCTGCTGATCTTCTTCGCGGGGGGGAGCTATTTCCAGTGGTTCCCGCTCCGCGGCCTCGCCTCCTCGGGCGCCTCAGAGCTGCCGTTCTGGGAGCGGGCGCTTGATTACCTGCACCACATCGCCCTCCCCGTCCTCGCCATGGCGATTTCCGGCTTCGCGACTTTGACGCTCCTGACGAAGAACTCGTTTCTTGACGAGATCGGCAAGCAATACGTCGTCACCGCCCGCGCCAAGGGCCTGGCGGAGCGGCGGGTGCTCTACGGCCATGTGTTCCGCAACGCGATGCTGATCGTCATCGCGGGCTTCCCCGCCGCCTTCGTCTCGATCTTCTTCACCGGCTCGCTGCTGATCGAGACGATCTTCTCCCTCGATGGCCTCGGCCTCCTCGGCTACGAGAGCATCGTGAAGCGGGATTATCCCGTGGTCTTCGGCACGCTCTATCTCTTCGGGCTGATCGGCCTCGTGATGCAGCTCCTCACCGATCTCGTCTATGTACAGATCGACCCGCGCATCGACTTCGAGGGGCGCTGAGTGTTCCGCCTCTCCCCCATCGGCCGCCGTCGCTGGCGGAACTTCAAGGCGAACCGGCGCGGCTGGTATTCCCTCTGGATCTTCCTCGCGCTCTTCATCCTCTCGCTCTTCGCGGAGGTGATCGCGAACGACAAGCCGCTCCTCATGCGCTTCAAGGGGGAGCTGCACGTCCCCCTCGTCACTTTCTACCCCGAGAGCTATTTCGGCGGCGATTTCGAGACGGAGCCGGATTACACCGACCCCTTCGTGCAGGACCTGATCCGCACCAACGGCGACGAGGTTCTGGACGAGGGGGAGGCGCCCGGCTGGATGATCTGGCCGCTCATCCCCTTCAGCTACGACACGCCGAATTATGACGTGGCCACGGCCCCCGCCCCGCCCTCCGCGCAGAACTGGCTGGGGACGGACGACCAGACGCGGGACGTGCTGGCGCGGGTGATCTACGGCTTCCGCATCTCCGTCCTCTTCGGCTTTTCCGTCACCATCATGGCCTCGCTGATCGGCGTGCTGGCCGGGGCGACGCAGGGCTTCTTCGGCGGCTGGGTGGACCTCTTCTTCCAGCGGATCGTGGAGATCTGGTCGAACATCCCGACCCTTTACGTCCTCATCATCGTCTCTGCGATCATCACGCCGAATTTCTGGATATTGATGTTCCTGCTGACGCTCTTCTCATGGACGGCGCTGGTGGGCGTGGTGCGCGCGGAGTTCCTCAGGGCGCGGAACTTCGAATATGTCCGCGCCGCCCGCGCGCTCGGCGTCTCGGACTGGCCGATCATGTTCCGCCATCTCCTGCCGAACGCGATGGTGGCGACGCTGACGATCATGCCCTTCCTGCTCGCGGGCTCCGTCTCCATCCTCGCCTCGCTGGACTTCCTCGGTCTCGGCCTCCCCGCCTCCTACCCCTCGCTGGGCGACCTCGCCTTGCAGGGCAAGAACAACCTCCAGGCCCCCTGGCTCGGGATCACGGCCTTCCTGACCTTCGCCATCATGCTCTCCCTCCTCGTCTTCATCTTCGAGGCGGTGCGGGATGCGTTCGACCCGCGGAAGACCTTCGCGTGAGCCTCCTCTCCGTCCGCGATCTCACCGTCTCCTTCCGATCTGAGGGGGCGCTGCACCCGGCGGTGAAGGGCGTCTCCCTCCATATCGAACGGGGCGAAACGCTGGCGCTCGTCGGCGAATCCGGCTCCGGCAAGTCCGTCACCGCGCTGGCGACCGTCGGGCTTCTGCCGAAAGCCGCCGTGATCTCAGGCTCCGCCGCCTTCGACGGGGCGGAGATGGTCGGCGCCCCGGAGGCGGAATTGCGCCGGGTGCGGGGCAATGATGTCAGCTTCGTCTTTCAGGAGCCGATGACCTCGCTCAACCCGCTCCACACGATCGAGAAGCAGATCGGGGAGAGCCTCGCCGTCCATCAGGGCCTCGCCGGCGCCCCGGCACGCGCCCGCATCCTCGAACTTCTCGCCAAGGTGGGGATCGCGGACGCGGAGCGCCGCCTCACCGCCTATCCGCACGAGCTTTCCGGCGGCCAGCGCCAGCGCGTGATGATCGCGATGGCCCTCGCCAACCGCCCCAAGCTCCTGATCGCGGACGAGCCGACCACCGCGCTCGACGTGACGATCCAGGCCCAGATCCTCGACCTCCTGAAACAGCTCCAGCGGGACGAGGGGCTCTCCATGCTCTTCATCACGCATGACCTCAACATCGTGCGCCGGATGGCGGACCGTGTGGCGGTGATGAAGCGGGGGGAGATCGTGGAACAGGGGGAGACGGCGCGCGTGTTCTCCGCCCCCGAACACGACTACACGAAGACGCTGCTGGCCTCCGAGCCGCGCGGGCGGCCAGACCCGGTCGCCGCCGACGCGCCGGTGATCTCCGAGGCGTCCGACCTGAAGGTCTGGTTCCCCATCAAGCGCGGCCTCCTCCGCCGCACAATCGGCCATGTGAAGGCGGTGACGGGGGCGGAGGTGAAGGTCCGCGCCGGGGAGACGCTCGGCGTGGTCGGCGAATCGGGTTCGGGGAAGACGACCGTCGCCCTCGCCCTCATGCGCCTCATCCAGTCCGAAGGGCGCATCGTCTTCATGGGGCGGAACGTGCAGGGGCTCTCCCGCGCCGCGCTGCGTCCGCTCCGGCGGGAAATGCAGATCGTCTTTCAGGACCCGTACGGCTCCCTCTCCCCCCGCATGTCCTGCTTCGAAATCGTGGCGGAGGGGCTCGGCGTCCATCGCGGGATCGTCGAGGGAGACAGGCGGGAGGCGGTGGCGGCGGTGATCCGCGAGGTCGGCCTGCCGGTCGAGGCGATGGACCGCTATCCGCACGAGTTCTCCGGCGGCCAGCGCCAGCGCATCGCCATCGCCCGCGCCATGATCCTGAAGCCGAAACTGGTGGTGCTGGACGAGCCGACCTCCGCGCTCGACATGACGGTGCAGACCCAGATCATCGACCTCCTGCGCGACCTCCAGCGCAAATACGGCCTCGCCTACATCTTCATCAGCCACGACCTGAAGGTGATCCGCGCCGTCTCCCACCGGGTGATGGTGATGAAGGCCGGGGAGATCGTGGAGCAGGGCGAGGCGCTCGACGTGATCGACGCGCCCTCGCATCCCTATACGCAGGCGCTGATGAAGGCGGCCTTCGGGCGGTAGCCCTTGCCCGCCGCGCCCGGCGGGCGCAGTCTCCCCCCGCCGGCGGAACAGCCGGGGCGAATGGAGGAGACGACATGACCGAGACATACAAGGGCAAGTGCTTCTGCGGTTCCGTGGAGATCGAGACGAAGGGCGCGCCCGCGCTCATGGGCTATTGCCATTGCGAGAGCTGCCGGAGCTGGTCCGCTGGCCCGGTCAACGCCTTCTCGCTCTGGGCGCCGGACGCGGTGACGGTGACGAAGGGCGAGGAGCTGATCGAGACCTTCAACAAGACCGAGCACAGCTACCGGAAATGGTGCGGGAAATGCGGCGGCCACATCATGTCCGCCCATCCCGGCATGGGCTTCACCGACGTTTACGCGGCGACGATCCCCGACTTTCCGTTCAAGCCGATGATGCATGTCTTCTATGGCGAGAGCGTGCTGCCGCTGAAGGACGGGCTGCCGAAATTCCGCGACCTGCCGAAGGATGCGGGCGGCTCGGGGGAGATGCTGGCGGAGTAGGGTCCGGACCCCTCGCGCAACGGTTTCGCAGGCGCGCCACGGCCCCGGAAAGCGGCTCTCCGGGGGAGAGCCGCAGGGGCCGTTCGGGCGGAGGCGCAAGCCGGAGCCCGAGGGGCGCCAAGCCTTCCCGAACGGCTGCATCGGCCCGCGGCCGCCTGGGGGCGGGCGGCCGCGGGCCGATACGCGGGGCGTATCGGCCGGGCGCGTCTCGCCGCCCCGCCCCCCCGCCTTGCGATGCGCCCGCCCCGCCTTTACTCAGGCCCTGGGCCGGGCGCGCGGGCGCCAGAGATACGGGAACGAAACGCATGAACATCAACGGAATCGCCGCCGTCGTCACCGGCGGCGCATCGGGGCTTGGCGAGGCGACGGCGCGGATGCTCGCGGGCGCGGGCGCGAAGGTCTCCCTCTTCGACATGAACGAGGCGGCGGGCGAGGCCGTGGCGAAGGAGATCGGCGGGATATTCGTGAAGGTGAACGTGGCCGACGCCGCCTCCGTCGCCGCCGGGTTCAAAGCCGCCCGCGCCGCCCACGGGACGGAGCGCGTGCTCGTCAACTGCGCGGGCATCGCCCCCGCCGAGCGGACGGTGACGCGGGAGGGCAAGCCGCATGACGCCGCGAAATTCGCCGCCGTCATCGGGGTGAACCTGATCGGCACCTTCCATTGCGCCGCCGAATCCGCCGCCGGCATGGCCGCTTCGGAGCCCGCGAACGACGACGGGGAGCGCGGGGTCATCATCAACACCGCCTCCGTCGCCGCCTTCGACGGCCAGATCGGGCAGATCGCCTACGCGGCCTCGAAGGCCGGCGTCGCCGGCATCACCCTCCCGATGGCGCGGGACCTTTCCCGCTCCGGCATCCGCGTGCTGACCATCGCGCCCGGCCTCTTCATCACGCCGATGTTGCAGGGCCTGCCGGAGGAGGCGCAGCGCAGCCTCGGCGCGCAGGTCCCCTTCCCCTCCCGCCTCGGTCAGCCGGCGGAATACGCCGCGCTCGCCCGCCACATGATCGAGAACCCGATGCTGAACGGGGAGACGATCCGCCTCGACGGCGCGATCCGGATGGCGCCGAAATGATCCGGCGGAAGATCGCCGGGGCGGAGGTCGGCTCCGTCGGCTACGGCGCGATGTCCTTCTCCGATTTCTACGGCCCGGCGAGCGAGGAAAGCTCCTTCGCGATCCTCGATTCCTGCCTCGACCTCGGCGTCGACCATATCGACACGTCTAACGTCTATGGCATGGGCCGTTCGGAAGAGCGGATCGGCGCCTGGCTGAAGCGCCGGGGCGGCGCCTGCCCCTTCCACATCGCCACCAAGGGCGGCATCACGCGCGACGCGGCGGGGAATCGCCGCTTCGACAACAGCCGCGCGCATCTGACGGAGGAGCTCGAGAAGAGCCTCCGGCGCATGGGGCTGGAGGCGGTGGACCTCTACTATGTCCACAGGCGGGACCCTGAGGTTCCGATCGAGGAGGTGGCGGAGACGCTCGCGGCGCTGGAGAAGTCCGGCAAGGCGAAGGCGACCGGCTATTCCGAGATCGCGCCCTCCTCCCTCCGCCGCGCCCACGCCGTCCACCCGGTCGCCGCCGTCCAGTCCGAATACTCCCTTTCCACAAGGCAGCCCGAGCTTGGCCTCCTCCAGGCCTGCGCCGAACTCGGCGTCGCCCTCGTCGCCTTCTCCCCCGTTGGCCGCGGCCTGCTGACGGACAGGCCGCACGGGCCCGAGGCCGTGGCGAAGATCGACTTCCTGAAGGGCAACCCGCGCTTTCTGGAGCCGAACCTCTCCGCCAACCTCGCGCTGACGGAGCGGTTCCGCGCGCTGGCTTCCGAATGGGGCCGCCCGGCCGCCTCGCTCGCCATCGGCTGGCTGCTCGCGCAGGGCGAGCATGTCATCCCGATCCCCGGCACCCGCTCACCCGCCCATCTCCGCGAGGCCGCGGAGGCGAAGCCCCTCACGCCGGAGGAGGTCGCGGCCGTCGAGGCGATCCTCCCCGTCGGCTGGGCGCACGGGGACCGCTACAACGCCGCCCAATGGGTCGGGCCGGAGCGGTTCTGCTGAGGGTCAGAAGATGAAGTCGTCGGCGCTGAAGGCGCCGGCGTTCTGGTCAGCGAAGAGTATCGAGCCGCGCGTGTAGGTCACGAGCACATCGTCGCCCTGCTGCTCGATCTCGAGCGCGCCGAAGCCCGCGACGCCCCGCTTGAAGTCGACCTGATCCACCCCCTGCTGGAACCGCAGGACGACATCGTCCCCGTCGCCGGGCGCGAAGCGGAACAAGTCCGCCCCGTTTCCGCCGATCAGGGTGTCGTCGCCCTTGTTCCCCTCGATCGTGTCGTCGCCGCCGCCGCCGATCAGACGGTCCGCGCCGCCGCCGCCCTTCATGAAGTCGTCCGCGCCGCCGCCCTTCAGCGTGTCGTTGCCGCCCTGGCCGAGCAGACGGTCGGTCCCCGCCCCGCCCTTCAGGTTGTCGTCGCCGCCGCCGCCCTTCAGCGTGTCGTTGCCGCCCTGGCCGGCCAGCGTGTCGTCGCCCCCGCCGCCCTTCAGGCTGTCGTCTCCCCCGCCGCCGCGGAGGATGTCGTCGCCGCTCTGCCCGAGGAGCGTGTCGTCATCGCCGAGCCCCCGCACCGTGTCGTTGCCGGCGAGCGCGGCGATCCTGTCGGGGCCGGGCGTGCCCGTCAGCAGGTCGTCGCCCCCGGTCGGGCCGGTCGGCGCTTCCGGCTGGAAGAGATCGGCGAAGTCCCGCGGCCCGTCCGTGAACTGGAACGCTTCGACATTGAGCACGGAATGGGATTCGTCGCCCCGCGTCAGCGTCACGCCCGAACCGGTCTGGGTCACCGTGTAGTCTGAAAACGCGCCGCTGAAGAAGATAATGTCGTCGCCCGCGCCGCCGTCGATCACGTTGGCGCCCGCCCCGCCGGCGATCCTGTCTTCCCCCGCGCCGCCGAAGATCGTGTCGTTCCCCCCGTCGCCCGAAAGATCGTCATCCCCGCCGCCGCCGAGGAGGCTGTCGTCCCCCTCGCCGCCGAAGAGCGTGTCGGCGAAGCTCGCCCCCTCCAGCGTCTCGTTCCCCGAAAGGTCGAAGGTGGAGAGGTCGCCGCCGCTCGGGGAGGGGGAGAAGGTCGTCGCGATTCCGTCGATCAGCCAGATGAGCCCGTCCAACCCGTCCTGCGGCGCAGTCGTGTCGATCAGGTCGATCCGGGTCGCGCTCAGGATGAACGTCTCGAAAATCAGCGTGTTGTTCACGAAGAGCCCGGAGCCGAAGCCGAAGCGCGGCTCCGAGGTCGTGTAGCGACCCTCGACCGCGAAGGTCCCGCCGGTGATCGCGCCGTCTTCCTGGATGAAGTCGCCGTCATTGGCGCTGAATGCGCTGGTGTCGCGCATGTTGATGCCGATTCCGGCCAGGTCGGTCACAACCAACCGGCCGCCGGGGCCCCGAGAAGACGCCATGACTCACCTCATCCGAACGCGCCCCTCCGTGGCCTCTCTACCATCGGAGCCTTCGCGAACGCAAACGGCGGCGGCGGCTTGCGCCCGCCCGCGCCCCGGCCCTACCTTCGGCCCACGCCGGCGGAGACCGGCGCGCCAAGGGAGCCCCGCATGCGCCATTACGACTGGCTGTCGCACCACGCCCTCCACCGCCCCGCCGCCCCCTGCTGGGAGGACCTGCATTCGGGCCGCGCCTTCACTTATGCGGAGGCGGAGGAAAGGTGCCGCCGCCTCGCCGCCCATCTCTCCCGCGCCTGCGGCGTGAAGCGGGGGGACAGGGTGGCGGTGCTGGCGATGAACTCGACGGACGTGATGGAGGTCCATTCCGCCTGCGCAAAGATCGGGGCGATCTTCCTCCCCATCAACTGGCGCCTCGCCGCGCCGGAAGTGGACTTCATCCTGAGCGATTCGGCCCCCCGCGTCCTCATCCATGACGGCGCGATGGCCGAGCTCGTCTCCGCGCTTTCCCATCGCGCGCCGCATGTGATCGAGACGACCGGCGGCGGCGCCCCCTCGCCCTACGAGCAGGCCATCGCGGCCTCGGACGGCGACGTGAAGCTCGAGATCATGGCGCATGAGGACACCTGGACGGTGATGTACACCTCCGGCACCACCGGCCGACCCAAGGGCGCGCCGAACACCTACGGCATGTGCTTCTGGAACGCCGTCAATCTCGGCACGCCCTCCGGCGTCGGGCCGGAAAGCGTGGGCTTCACCATGCTGCCGCTCTTCCACACCGGCGGGCTCAACACCTTCACCACCGTCCTCCTCCACGCCGGCGGCTCCTCCCTCATCATGCGCGCCTTCGAGCCCGGCCCGGCGCTGGAGGTCATCTCGGACCCGGCGCGGAAGGTGAGCCACTTCCTCGCTGTCCCCGCCGTCTATCTCTTCATGAGCCAGCATCCCGGCTTCGCGGAGGCGGATTTCTCCCGCGTCCGCACCGCCGCGGTGGGCGGGGCGCCGACGCCGGTGCCCCTCCTCGAAGCCTACAAGGCCAAGGGAATCGCCATCGTGCAGGGCTTCGGGATGACGGAGACGAGCCCCTGCGTCTCGATCCAGACGCCGGAAACCGCCTTCGCCAAGCCCGGCAGCGCGGGCCGCCCCGCGCTCCATACCGAGTTGAAGATCGTGCGGGAGGACGGGGCGGAGGCCGCGCCGGGCGAGATCGGGGAGCTCTGGTGCAAGGGCGCGAACATAACCCCCGGCTACTGGAACCGCCCGGAGGCGAACGCCAAGGAATTCGTGGACGGCTGGTTCCGCACCGGCGACGCCGCGAAGATCGACGCGGAGGGCGACCTCTGGATCGTCGACCGCTGGAAGGACATGTACATTTCGGGCGGCGAGAACGTCTATCCGGCGGAGGTGGAGAACGTGCTCTACGCCCTCCCCGGCGTCGGCGAGGCCGCTATCGTCGGCATGCCGGACGAGCGCTGGGGCGAGGTCGGCTGCGCCTTCGTAGCGGTGAAGCCCGGCGCATCGCTCACGGCGGACGACGTGATCGGATGGTGCCAGGGCAAGCTCGCCCGCTTCAAGATCCCGGCGCGCGTGGAGTTCGTTGAGGCGCTGCCGCGGAACGCCACCGGCAAGGTGCTGAAGCGGGACCTGCGGGAGCGGCTCGCAGGGTAGGCTGGCCGGCCCATTGCAGCTATTCTGAACCCGGCCCGAGGCTGGACTCCGGGCGCTGCGGACGGCTTCGGCATGGGCTACGAACGGTTCAACAGGATCGCGACGGGCGTGCAGGCGCTCGTCGTCGCCGCAGCGGTGGTCGTGGGCGGCGGCTGGGCGCTCTACCGGTTCGAAAGCCTTGAGGAGATCGAGCGCGCGCGCGCCGAGCTCGAACAGGTTCGGCGGGAGCTGCGCGAGCGCGGCGTTCTCAATCTGACCTTGCGCGTCGAGACGCTGGACGCGACGGGCGACCGGGCCCGGCTGGTTCGGGTGGAGGTCGGGGTCGAAAATGTCGGCGATCGCTCGGAGCTGATCGAGTGGGCGAAAAGCGGGCTCAGCGTCAGCCGGGTCGCGGTCGCGGAGGGTGCGCTCCCCGCCTACGAAGCGGTCGCCCTCTTCGGCTATGGGTCACCTTATGACGGCGCGCTCAGTTCGACAGTTCTGCCCGGGCAGACCCGGACTTTCGAATTCCTCGCCGCGCTCGAAGCAGGCGGCGTTCATCAGTTCCGGTTTGTCGCGGCTGCGTCGCCGGTCGAGGCGGAGGAGAGCCTGCGCGAGCACGGGCTGCTGGATCAGGAGGATGTTTCCATCTCCTGGCAGGTCATGACCTTCGCGCGTGTGGAATAGGGGCGCGCGCGGGCCGTCAACCGGCCAGCGCCCGGAAGAACCGCTCGATCTCCTCCGTCGCGGAAATGTCCCGGTTCGTCGCGCCGACAATCCCTTCGAGGCGGGAGGCGCGGGAACCCGGCCAGGCGTGGCCACCGCCCTCCACGATGTAATGCAGCAGCGGCGCCGCACAGCCCTCATAGGCGCGGAGCCGCACGGTCGATCCGTCATCCGCCGCGCGGTCGGGCAGGGCGCGCTCCTCATAGCCGGCGCAGCCGTTCCGCGCGGCGAGGATCTCCATCGTTTCGGAGACGGGCCGCACGTCCCCCCGCTCCCGCACCAGCGGGCTCCAGCCGCCGATCCGCCCGCCATCCTCCGGCATGATCCGGTCCGCCGTGCCGTGGAGGAGGAGCACGGGGCGGGGCGGCCCCTCCGCGCAGTCCGCGCCCACCGGCAGGCTGGCGATGGCGACCGCCGCGCCGGCGACGAGGTCGGGCGCGTCGCAGAGCAGCTTCAGCGCCATGGTGCCGCCGAGCGAGGGGCCGGCCACATAGACGCGGGAAGGGTCCGCGACCCCGGCCTCCGCCAGCCTCGCGACGAGCGCGCGGAGAAAGCCCACATCGTCCGCCTCGTCGAAGAGCCGCCCGTCATCGTCCCGCCGCCCGTCGTTCCAGTCCCCCTCCTCCACCGCATAGGGCCAGAGCACCACCCAGCCCTCCGCCGCTAGCGAGACCTGCGCCCGGCGCCGGACGGACATCGGCCCGGCGAGCCCGCCATGCAGCCCGATCAGCACCGGCGCGTTCCGCGCATCCGCGCGCGCGTCGATAAGCGCCGTCCGGCTCCGCCCGTCATGCTCGATGGTGATGCGGCGGCTCTCGAAGGCGGCGGCGGGAAGCGCGCAGAGCGCGATGAGAAGGGCGGCGATGACGCGCATGATCTCTCCTTTTCCTCCCCCGTGAAGGTGGAGATAGGCCATAGGGCCCCGCTTCGCCCCTCCGTCGCATTGAATTTTTCCGCCCCGCGCCGTATGGCCGCGCGCGACGGAAAGAAGCCGCAGGAATCGTGAGGAGGCGCGCATGGCCGTGAAAGTGGGGATCAACGGGTTCGGGCGGATCGGGCGGAACGTGCTCCGCGCCATCGCGGAAAGCGGGCGCACGGATATCGAGGTCGTGGCGATCAATGATCTCGGCCCGGTGGAGACGAACGCCCACCTCCTCCGCTTCGACAGCGTGCACGGCCGTTTCCCCTTCGAGGTGAAGGTGGCGGGCGACACGATCGACATCGGCCGCGGGCCGATCAAGGTCTCCGCCGAGCGGAACCCGGCCGATCTGCCCTGGGGCGACGTCGACATCGCGCTCGAATGCACCGGCATCTTCACGGACCGGGAGAAGGCCGCGCTGCACCTCAAGAACGGCTCGAAGCGCGTGATCGTCTCCGCCCCGGCCACGGGCGCGGACCGCACGGTGGTCTACGGCGTGAACCATCACGAGCTGACGGCGGAGGATATCGTCATCTCCAACGCCTCCTGCACCACCAACTGCCTCGCGCCGGTGGCCAAGGTCCTGAACGATGCGTTCGGGATCGAGGAGGGGTTCATGACGACGATCCACTCCTATACCGGCGACCAGCCGACGCTCGACACGATGCACAAGGATCTCTACCGCGCCCGCGCCGCGGCGATGTCGATGATCCCGACCTCGACGGGCGCGGCGAAGGCCGTCGGCCTCGTCCTCCCCGATCTCAACGGCAAGCTCGACGGCGTGGCGATCCGCGTGCCGACGCCGAACGTCTCCGTGGTGGACCTCAAGTTCCGCACCACGAAGCCGGCGAGCGTGGAGGCGATCAACGCCGCGATCCGCGCGGCGGCGGACGGGCCGCTGAAGGGCGTGCTCGGCTATACCGACCAGCCGAACGTCTCGATGGACTTCAACCACGATCCCCGGTCCTCGATCTTCCATCTCGACCAGACCAAGGCGATGAAGGGCGGGCTCTGCCGCATCCTCACCTGGTATGACAACGAATGGGGCTTCTCCAACCGGATGGGCGACGTCGCGGTCGCGATGGGCAAGCTGCTCTGAGCGGGGCGGGGCGCCGGCCCTCCTGACAATCCGCGGGCGCCGTCCGCCGGCGCCCGCATCTTCCGGAAAGCAAACCTTCTCAAGGGCTTGGGCCCCTTGCACGCCGTGTGCGCGCCGGGTCAGACCTTGCGGAAGGCCAGCACCGCGTTCAGCCCGCCAAAGGCGAAGGAGTTGGAGAGCGCGGCCCCCACCGCCCGCTCCCGCGCCGCGTTCGGCGTCACGTCGAGGTCGCAATCCGGGTCCGGCTCTTCATGGTTGATCGTCGGCGGGATCACCCCTTCCGACAGCGCGAGGAGCGCGGCCGCCGCCTCCAGCGCCCCGGCCGCGCCGATGGCGTGCCCGTGCATCGACTTGGTGGAGGAGACGGAGACGCGCTCCGCCGCCGGCCCCAGCGCCTCCCGGATCGCGGCGCATTCGGTCCGGTCGTTCGCCGCCGTGGCCGTGCCGTGGGCGTTCACATAGCCCACCTCGTCCGTCGCCATGCCGGCGTCGGCGAGCGCCGCGCGGATCGCCCGCGCCGCGCCGTCCTGGCTCGGCGTCACGATGTCGGAGGCGTCCGCCGTCATGCCGAAGCCGGCGACCTCGCCCCAGATATGCGCGCCGCGCGCCTTCGCCCGCTCCATCTCCTCCAGCACCAGCACCGCCGCGCCCTCGCCCTGAACCATGCCGTTGCGGGTGCGGGAGAACGGGCGGCACGCATCCTTCGACATGACGCGGAGGCCCTCCCAGGCCTTCATCACGCCGAAGACGAGCGGCGCCTCCGCGCCCCCCGCCAGCATCACGTCCGCCGCGCCGGAGCGCACGAGGTGGAAGGCCTGCCCGATCGCGTGGTTGGAGGAGGAGCAGGCGGTCGTCACCGTCCAGCTCGGCCCGCGGAGCCCGTGCCGCATGGAGATCTGGCTCGCCCCCGCGCTCGTCATCAGCCGCGGCACGATGAAGGGGTGGACGCGGTTCTTTCCCTCCTGGAAGACGGCGCGGTAATTTCCGTCGATCGTCTCCATGCCGGTCAGCGCCGTGCCCATGACGACGCCGGCCCTGAGCGCCTCTTCCTCGGAGAGCGAGAGCCCGGCCTCCGCCATCGCCTCCGCCGCCGCGGTCAGCGCCATCTGCGTGGTGCGGTCGAGGAGCGCGAGTTCCTGCCGGTCGAACCGCTCCTCGCCGAGATAGGCGCGCGCCTGCGCGCCGATGCGCACGCTGAGCCGCTCCACATCCGTGATCTGAAGTTCGGAAACCCCGTTACGCCCCTCGCGCAATCCCGCGAAATGGGCGGCCCTGTCGAGCCCGAGCGCGGAGACGAGCCCGAGCCCGGTGACGGCGACGCGCCGCGCCACGCGGCTCAGGCCCGCTCGCCGGCGAGCGCGCGCACCGCGTCGACGATCTTGCCGACGCTGGAAATGTCGAAGTCGGAGGCCGTGGGGTCGTTGGCGTTGAACGGGACGGAGACGTCGAACGTCTCCTCGATCGCGAAGACGATCTCGACAAGGCCGAGCGAATCCAGCCCGAGATCTTCGGGGGAGGAATCGAGCGTCACTTCCTCAGGCTTCAGCAGGGCCTGCTCGGCGATGATCTCGATGACTTTTCGCGCGATCTCGTCGCTCATTGCGCGGCCCCCGGGTGCTCTTGTCGCCGAACCTTTACCGACTCCCCGCGGCGGCGGAAAGGCGGAAAGCGCCCCTCAGCCGCCCGCCTCCGGCGTGAGCGAGACCCCGGCGGCGAGGAGCGCGGAGAGGATCCGCCCGTCCCGCCCGTAGACGTCGTCGCGGAACTGCCAGAGCCCCGCCTCGTCCGTCCACGCGGTGCGATAGTCGAGATGGACCGGAACCGGCGTCTCCAGCCGCACGACAGTCTCGCGCCCCGTGTCGAGGATGCGCGCGATCCGCCCCGTCGGGTCCTCCATCTGCGGCGCGAGCAGCATCTCGGCGAAGCGAAGCGGGTCCTGCACGCGCACGCAGCCGTGGCTGAAGGCCCGGGCGTCCTTCGCGAAGAGCGATTTCGAAGGCGTGTCGTGGAGGTAGATCGCATGCGCGTTCGGGAACATGAACTTCACCCGGCCGAGCGCATTGCCCGCGCCGGGCGCCTGCTTGATCGCATAGGGGAAGTCCGCCCGCGAATAGAGCGACCAGTCCGTCATCGCCGGGTCGGGCGGGTCGTCGCCGGTGCGGGAGACGAGGCGCATGTTCTTCTTGGCGAGATATTCCGGGTCCTCCTGCAGCAGCGGCAGGATCTCCTCCCCGGCGATGCTCCGCGGCACATGCCAGGTCGGGTTGAAGACGAGATGCTCCATCTCGTCGGAGAATTCCGGGGTCCGGTGCCGCCGCGCGCCGACGACCACGCGCTCCTCGAAGATCGTCGCTCCGTCCTCGACGAGCTGCACCGTGAAGTCGGCCTGGTTGACATAGACATGCCGCCGCCCGCGCTCCCGGTTCGTCCAGCGCGCGCGTTCGAGGCTGACGATGACCTGCCCGATCCGGTCGGCCAGCGGCGTGTTGATCGCATCGAGCGTGCGCTGGCCTGCGGCGCCGTCGTCGTTCAGCCCGTGCCGGCGCTGGAAGGCGCGCACATCGGCTTCGAGCGCGGCGTCGAACACTTCCGGGTCGGCTCCCGGGGCCGCGCCCGCATGGTCTCCCTTCCGCACCAGCCGGGCGCGGAGCGCGGCGACGCGCGGGTCCCGGTCGCCGAGGCGGAGCGTCGCGCCGCCGGGCGCGGTCTCTCCCCAGGCGTCCTCCGGCAACGCGCGCAAGGCGGCGAGCATGGAAACGAGGCGCGCATAGCCCGGCTCGGCCGGGGCGAGCCCGGAGAGCGTCGCCGCCGGCGCGGCGGCGAGCCGCGCGAGCAGCGCCGCCTCGTCGGGCCGCGGCGGCGCGATGTGAAGGTCCCGGTCGATTCTCCGCGGCTCCAGCAGGCCGGAGGAAAGGTCGCGGGCGAAGAGGAGGGCCGCCCGCGTCATCGCCAGCTCGGCCGCGGCCATCTCCGCCGGCGCGTCGAGCGCCTCCGCCCGCATCCGCTCCAGCCGGTCCACGCCATAGCGCGCCTCGGGCAGGCCATGCTCCGGGGCCGAGCGGAGCGCGGCGAAGAGCGCCGCCGCCGCCTCATCCGAGGCCCAGAGCCGCCGGTAGTCGTGCATTTCATAATGCGAGACCGCGGCCTCCGGGCCGCTCTCGGGCTGCATCAGGGCGATGCGCAGCGCCTCCCGATCCGAATCGGCCGCGGCGAAGCCTGCGGTGAGGATGAAGGCGGGTGCGACAATAGCGCGCAGTATGGTCGAAATGCTGGTCACTGTTGCTCCTGAGGCACAGTCTTGGAACGACTTCCGCATCTTAAGCTCCCTTCGACGCTCCGCCACGCCTGCGCAGGCCCTGCCTGCAACTTTCACTCGCGAAGTGTGAAAAAAGCCGCACCTCGAACGCCGAATTCGGCCCATTGCGGCGGAAACCGGGCCGCGGAGTGACGCGAATCTGCAACTTGCCCCTCGCCTCCCATCCGTAGGATTTAAAGGAAGCCGTAATGAATCCCGCGGGATAAGCGGGGTCATAGAGAACGAACCGAGGGCAATGTGACTTTCCACACGGAACAGAACGTGACGTGGTCGCGAAGGAGTCTGCTGGGTCTGATCGGTGGCGGCATGGCCGCCGCCCTCGCCCCCGCCGCGCTCGCCGCGCCCTCCGTCCTCACCGGCGCGGGGGACATTCGCCGCGTCAAGCTCAGCAACCCGCGGACCGGGGAAGCGGTGAACACCGTCTACTGGGTTGAAGGGGAGTATATCCCGGAAGCCAAGGCGGAGATCGACTTCATCCTCCGCGACTGGCGCGAGAATCTCCTGATCGACTATGACCTCCGGGCCGTCGACATCCTCGCCGCCACCTACCGGCTGCTGGAGACGAACGAGCCGATCAGCGTGGTCTCCGGCTATCGCAGCCCGGTGACGAACGCGCTCCTCCGCCGGAACTCCCGCGGCGTGGCGCGGGACAGCTACCACACGAAGGGCATGGCGATCGACCTTCAGATGAAGAGCCGCTCCCCCTCGCAGATCCGCCGCGCGGCGAAGCGGCTCGGCGCCGGCGGCGTCGGCGGCTATCGCAGCTTCACGCATATCGACAGCGGCCCGATCCGTTCCTGGGGCCGGGCCTGATCCGCAGCGGCTGAACCGCCGGAACTGATCGCCGGGGCGGGCAGAAATGCGCCCGCCCGCCGCTCAGTAGCGATCCAGCACAGTCTTGACCGTTTCGAGCGAGGCCGCGGCCAGCGCGACCCGCGCGCCCGCCCGGCGACAATCCGGGTCGTTGCGCCGATAATCGAGCGAGCAGTGGATCGCCTCGACGAGCGCCGCCTTCTGCGCCTCCACGTCCCGCCGGAAGGCGTTGAAGGGTTCGATTGAGCCGCCCGGCCGCAGCATCCGCCCGAAGGCCGCCAGCACGTCGTCGCAGCTCACCGCCTGCCCGCGCAGCGCCTCGGCCAGCGCGGCGGGCGCGGCGTTCGCGCGGCAGAGCTTCCAGAGAATGTCCGCCTGAACGACCGGATGCAGCCGGATCAGCGTGCGATACCGCCCCCGCACCATCTCGTAGCCCCAGGCGACGTTCTTCGACGGCCAGAAGGAATAGCTCTCCACGAAGGCGCGGGGGTCGATCGTCCCGCCGGGCCCGTCGGGCGGCGGCACATAGCGCGCGGGCCTCGGCGGCGCCGTCACCCCGTCCCTCAGGAAGAGATAGGCGACCGTGCCCGCGGGCTGGGGCAGGTCGTCCTCCCCGAGCGGGATCATGGTGAAGACGAGTCCGAGCGGCTCCGCCGTCACGACATAGAGCGCCTTGCCGCCCGGCGCGTCCACGATCGCCTCCGCGCCCGTCTCCAGCGGCGTCGCCTCGAACTCGAACACCGCCCCGTCCGGCCAGGTCAGCCGCGCGTCGAGCCCCTTCCGCGCTGGCGCGAAGTCGAGGCGCATGCCCGCGGCGGAATCGATTCCGAAATAGCCGCCCATCACCTCCGCCGCCGCCGGGCGCAGGAGCGCGAGCAGCGCGAGGAGGGCGAGGGCGGCGAGGCGCGGCGTCGTCATGCTTTGTCCTTCGGGCCGGGACGGCTATAGAGACTTACCGCAGCGCCGCGGCGCGATAAAGGCGTGAGCCGAAACACGGGAAGGGGGGCTTATGCCTACGGACTGGGACAAGCTGCGAGTGTTCCACGCGGTGGCGGAGGCGGGGAGCCTCACCCATGCCGGCGAGGCGCTGCATCTCAGTCAGTCCGCCGTCAGCCGGCAGATCCGCGGGCTGGAGGAAAGCCTCGGCGCGACGCTCTTTCACCGCCACGCCCGCGGCCTGATCCTGACGGAGCAGGGCGAGCTTCTCTACGGCGCGGCGCGGGACATGGCGTCCCGCCTCAACCTCGCCGCCGCGCGCATCCGCGACGCGAAGGACAGGGACGGGGGGGAGCTTCGCGTCTCCACCACGCACGGGCTCGGCTCGCTCTGGCTTGCGCCCCGGCTCGGCCGGTTCTTCACCGAGTATCCGGACATCTCCATCGACCTCGTCCTCACCGAACAGGTGCTCGACCTGCCGATGCGGGAGGCGGACGTGGCGCTGATGCTGCGCGAGCCCGAACAGGCGGAGCTGATCCGCCGGCCGCTCACCGAGGCTGCGATCCGCTTCTACGCCTCGCGCGGCTATATCGAGCGCTACGGCGCCCCTGCCTCCAGCCTCGACTTCCGCCATCACCGGCTGATCTCCTACCGCGCGGAGCAGAAATCCCCGCTCCCCGTCGCGGTGACGGACTGGCTGGCGACGACGATGGAGATCGAGCACAAGAGCGACCTCTCTGTGAACAACTACTTCGCCGTCATGCAGGCGGCGGAAAGCGGCATCGGCATCGCCCCGCTGCCCGATTATCTCTCCGCGCTCAACGCCGATCTCGTTCAGGTCGCGCCCGATCTCGTGAGCCCGAACTTCACGATCTACATCGCCTATGCGGAGGAACTCCGCCGCTCCCGCCGCGTCCTCGCCTTCAGGGACTTCGTTCTCGCCGAACTCGCCACGCTCCGCTCCTCCGCCGCCGCGGGCTGATCTGCCGAGCCATGCGTCAGGCGCAGGGCTGGTTTGCGCGCTTTCCGGGCAGTTATTTCTTGATGCGCCGCACCATCGCGCCTATTTGTCAGGGCAGGCGATGCTTCGGCGCGACACTGTTGCGGCTCTGCATCTCCTACCTCCCTGTTGGACTAGGCCGAGCGCAAGCTCGGCCTTTTTTTTGGCGCGCCTCCCGCCGTGATGGGCGCGAGAACCGATCATCCGGAATGGAAGCGAGGCCGGCCGGCGCGCGAACGGAGCGCGGCGCCTCCGCCCGGCCGATTCAGGCGGGTCGGCATCGGCGCCAAGGATCGGAAGGCTTGCAGGGAGAAACCGCCTCCCTCACCGCCAGAGCCGGTCTCCCGCCGCCATCGCCACGGGGTTCCCCTCGTAGAGCGAGGCGACCGTCGGCCCGTAGCCGTTGTAGATCACCGTCGGGATGCGCTCGCCCGTCCCGATGTCCCGCTCCGTCGCCTGGGACCAGCGGGGATGCGCCACCTCCGGGTTCACATTGGCCCAGAACCCGTATTCGGAGGCCTGCAATTCCTCCCAGAGGCCGAGCGGCTGCTCGTCCGTCAGGGTGATCCGGGTGATCGACTTGATCGACTTGAACCCGTATTTCCACGGCAGGTGCAGCCGCACCGGTGCGCCGTATTCGCTGGCGAGGATCTTCCCGTAGGCGCCGAAGACGAGAAGCGGCAGCGGATTCGCCGCCTCCTCGATCGTGATCCCCTCGACATAGGGCCAGGGATACCAGCTCTGCCGCTGGCCCGGCGCCATCTCCGGGTCGAGGAAGCTTTCGAACCGGACGAAGCGGGCGGAGGAGAGCGGCGCCGCGAGGGCGATGGCCTTGGAGACGGGCGCCCCGATCCAGGGCGCGACCATCGACCAGCCCTCGACGCAGCGGTGCCGATAGATGCGCTCCTCGAGCCCGACCTGCGCGATGAGGTCGTCCATCGAGAGCGTAACCTCCCGCTCGACCATCCCGTCGATGGTGACAGTCCATCCGTCGGTCTTCAGCCGCTTGCGGGCGGCCGCCGCGATGTCCTTCGAAGAGCCGAATTCGTAGAAGTTGTTGTAGTTGCCGTTGATCTCCTCCGGCGTCACGGGCCGGCCGGCATCCGCGAAATCCGGGTTGCGCGGGGCCGCGGCGTAGGGGTCCGTCGCCGCCCGGGCCGGGAGGGCGAGGGAGAGGCCGCCGAGCCCCATCCCGGCGAGAATGGCGCGGCGGTTGAGGAAGGCCGATTCCGGCGTGACCTTCGACTCAGGCAGGGCCCAGTCGGGCCGGCGGATATAGCGCATGACGATCCCCTTGTGACTGCCGGAAAGATAGGCGCCGCGCCGCCCCCGGTCCAATCACGGGGCCGACAGCGAGGTTTCAGTCGAAGCCGGGCGCCGGCATCCCCTGCAGGCGCAAGGCCGCCGTCAGGTCCGCATGGTCGAGCCGCGCATCCGCCATCGCCGCCACCGCCGGCTTCGCCCGCCAGGCGATCCCGAGCCCCGCGGCGCCGATCATGGCGAGGTCGTTCGCCCCGTCGCCGATGGCCACCGCATCCTCCGGCCCGGCCCCGATCTCAGCCGAGAGCGCCATCAGCGCCTCCAGCTTCGCCTCCCGCCCGAGGATCGGCTCCGCCACCGCGCCCGTGAGCCGCCCCGACTCGATCAGCAGCCGGTTCGCCCGGTGCCGCGCGAATCCCGCCATTGCGGCGACGCGCGCGGTGAAGAAGTCGAACCCGCCCGAGACGAGCGCGGTGAGCGCCCCCGCCCCGTTCATCGCGGAGACGAGCGAAGCCGCGCCGGGGGAAAGCCGCACCCGCTCCTCATGCACCCGCGCCAGCTCCGCCTCGGGAAAGCCGGCGAGGAGCGCGACCCGCTCGCGGAGCGCCGCCTCGAAATCCAGCTCCCCCCGCATCGCCCGCTCCGTGATCGCGGAGACATGCGGGCCGATCCCGGCGAAATCCGCGATCTCGTCGATGCATTCGACCGTGATGATCGTCGAATCCATGTCGGAGATCAGGAGGCGCTTCCGCCGCCCCGCCGCCGGAACCGCGTTCGCGTCCACCGGCGCATGCCCGAGCGCCGCGCGGGCGGCTTCGAGAGCGAGGGCCGCCGGGCCCGGAAACGCCGCCTCCACCGCTTCCGGCCCGAGCCGCCGCAAGGGCCCCGCCCCCGGAACGGCGGCGAGCGCGAGGCGCGCGAGATCGTCGCCGAGCGGCCCCGAAGCCGTCAGGACGAGGACGAAGTCCAAGGCGTCAGACGGCCTCGGCCCGGCTCGCCGGCGCCGCCTTCTCCAGCTCTTCGGCGAGCAGGAAGGCCAGCTCCAGCGCCTGGCTCGCATTGAGCCGCGGGTCGCAGGCGGTGTGGTAGCGGTCCGAGAGATCGGCCGATTGCAGGCGGTGCATCCCGCCGAGGCATTCCGTCACGTCCTGCCCCGTCATCTCGAAATGCACGCCGCCGCCATAGGTGCCCATCGCCTCGTGGATGTCGAAGAACTCGCGCACCTCCTGCAGCACCTTGTCGAAGGGCCGGGTCTTGTAGCCCGATTCCGCCTTTATCGTGTTGCCGTGCATCGGGTCGCAGGACCAGACGACGGAGCGCCCCTCGCGCTCCACCGCCTTGATGAGGCGGGGCAGGTGCTGCTCCACCTTCCCAGCGCCGAAGCGGGCGATGAGCGTGAGCCGGCCGGGCTGGTTCTTCGGGTTGAGGATGTCGATGAGCTTGAGGAGGTCCGTCTCGGAGATCGACGGCCCGCATTTGAGCCCGATCGGGTTGGCGACGCCGCGGCAATATTCGACATGCGCGCCCTCGGGCTGGCGCGTCCGGTCCCCGATCCAGATCATATGGCCCGAACCCGCGATCACGTCCCCCGTCGCGAGGTCGGCGCGCGTCAGCGCCTCCTCATACTGGAGGAGCAGCGCCTCGTGGCTCGTATAGAAGTCCACGCCCTTCATCTGGTTCGAATTCGTCGCGTTGATCCCGCAGGCCTGCGCGAAATCCAGCGAGGCGGAGATCTGCTCCGCGAGCCGCATGTAGCGGTCCGCCTGCGGGCTGCCCTTGGCGAAGCCGAGATTCCACATCGCCACGCGCTGGAGGCTCGCGAAGCCGCCCTGCGCATAGGCGCGGAGCAGGTTCAGCGAGGCGGCGGACTGGAGATAGGCCTCCAGCATCCGCTCCGGCGCCGGGATGCGCGCCTCCGGCGTGAAGTCGAACCCGTTGATGATGTCGCCGCGATAGGAGGGCAGCTCCACGCCGTCCACGGTTTCGGTGTCGGCGGAGCGGGGCTTGGCGAACTGGCCGGCCATGCGGCCGACCTTCACCACCGGCCGCTTCGCCGCGAAGGTGAGGACGACGGCCATCTGCAGGAGCACGCGGAACGTGTCCCGGATGTTGTCCGCCGTGAACTCCGCGAAGCTTTCCGCGCAATCGCCGCCCTGGAGCAGAAATGCGTCGCCTTTCGCCACCTCGGCGAGCCGGGCGCGAAGAGCCCGCACCTCGCCCGCGAAGACGAGCGGCGGATACTTGGCCAGTTTCGCCTCCACGGCGGAAAGCGCCGCCGCATCCGGATAGGAGGGCATCTGAAGCGCGGGGCGCGCGCGCCAGGAATCGCGGGTCCAGGGAGATGTCATCCCGTTTCTCCTTCGCTCGGGGGCCGCAACCGGCCCGCGCCGGCGTTCTAGGGCAAGCGGACGGGCATTTCCAGACGGCGCGGCGACTCGGGCGCGGTCGCCGATCTCGACGCGCCGGCGCCGTCTCGTTCCCCTGCCTCGACGGGCATCTCTCCGGGGGAGAGATGCCGAGGCCGTCGC
>JAUIDE010000166.1 GCA_030429105.1 Alphaproteobacteria bacterium | reverse complement strand
CACCAACTTCGTCGTCACGGGCAACTTCATCCAGAACAGCCAGCTCCACGGCATCACGCTCGGGGACGTGACCGGGGCGGAGATCACCGACAACGTGCTGATCCCGCGCACCTTCGTGATGGGAGAGCCGGGCGCGCAGCGGCCCCTGATCTCCGTCAGCGGCGGCGTCGTGACCGACGGGCTGCGCGACATTCTCATCGCGGACAACATCCTGACGCTGGGCTGGGACCCGGTCTTCAACCCGTCCAAGCTCAGCGCGGAGGATAACGAGGCGCGCGGCGTGGTCTATGGCGACGTGACCGTGCTCGACCAGGGCCGCATCGTCGCGAACTACTGGTCCTCCATCGTCCTGCCGGACAGGCAGGACTTTGCGGACCATGCGAGCTGGGAGGAGGCGGCGATGGCCGTGCTCCGGGCCGAACTGCCCGAAACCGTGGCGGGCCGGCTGCCGCCGCCGGAGGAGAGTGCGGCTCCGGGCGTCGTCCATGTGGTCGGAGAAGGCTGGACCCGGCTCGACTCCGTCGATTTTGCGGCGGGCGACGTGATCCTGATCGATGAGTCGGAGACCATCGACTCGCTGGACGGGTTGCTGGCGCGCGCCGCCCTTTCGGGCGCGGAGGCGGTGGAGGGCGCCGATCTCCGCTTCGTGGAGGAGGCGGCGGGCGGGCTGCGCGTGATCGACATCGATCTCGCGGGGATCGAGACCGCGGAGGGCTTCGCCTTCCTCCCCGCGCCCCGGGCGGTGACGGTCGCGCCGGGCGAGGCGGTGTCGCTCGCCTTCGCCGCGGACGGGATTTCCGGGGCGGCGGCCGCGCATTCCGGCGCTTCGGCTTCGGTCGACGGCGCGGCGCTGACCTATGAGGCGGAGGCCGCGCCCGGCCACCGGCTCGACCGGGTGGACTTCGCCGTGACGGACGGAGACGGCGCGATCGGCCTCGGCTCGGTCTTCGTCGCCGTGCGGGGCGCGGAGGCGGCCGTGCAGGAGGGCGGCGACGGGAGCGACAAGCTCTACGGCGGCCGAGGCGCCGAGGCGCTGATCGGCGGCGGCGGGGCTGACGTTCTCTTCGCGCGAGGCGGGGACGACTGGCTCGAAGGGGGCGCGGGGAATGACCGCCTCACCGGCGGGGAAGGGTCCGACTTCCTGATCGGCGGCGGCGGGGCGGACAATTTCGTCTTCTACGGCGCCGATATCGCGGGCGGCGCCCGCGACGTGATCGTCGATCTCGACTTCGCGGAAGGGGACCGACTCAACCTCGCGCATTTCGGGGCGGGAACCTTCGGCGAGGGCTACGCCTTCGGCCCGGCCGACGGCTCCGGCGCAGCGGCGCTGAACATGGCCCACTTCCTCGCCCTCGGGTCGGAGGCGGGTTTCTCGCTGGAGCGGATCGGCGAAGGCCACGCGCTGCTCACGGCGGGCGATGGCGCGGGGGCTGTCGAGGTGCTCTTCGCCGGGGCTTCCGTCGCGGCGTTCGAGGCGGCCTGGCCGCTCGCCTGATCCGCACCGCCGGGCATGAGCGCCGCCGCCCCTTCACGGGGGCGGCGGCTTCGTTTCAGATGAGGCTCCACTTTCCGGCGGCGAGGGCGAAGCCTGCGATCACCGCATTCGCCGCGGCATGGCACCAGATCGCGTCGGCGATGCGCCCGCGGCGAAGCGCGAAGCCCGCAAAGACGAGGCCGGCGAGCCCCGCGGCGATCCAGCGGTCATGCAAGGCGGCGAAGAGCGCCGTGCTCACCCCGACCGCGAGGAGCAGGCCCGCGACGGGGCCGAGCCGGGCGGAGAAGTTCAGCCGCTCCTGCAGGTAGCTGCGGAAGAGCAGCTCCTCCACCACCGGCACCAGCAGCGACGTGCCGAGGACGCGGCAAACCGCCCAGATCGCGAAGGCCCAGAGCGGCAGCGCCGCGAGCGCGGCGGCGAGCGGATCGTCCGCCGCAGGCTCGGGCGCCGTCGCCACCCAAGCGAGGCCGATCAGAACGCCGGCCCCGGCCGCGAGCGGGTCGATCCGCCAGTCGAGCCGCGCCAGCAGCCGCCAGAAGAAAAGCAGCGCCGCAAGGGTGACGACGAAGCGGAGCGGATAGGCCTCACCCGGAATCTCGAAGAAGGTGGAGGCCAGCAGCGCCGTCGCCATGAAGGCGATGAAGGGGATGAGCCGCGCGGCGTTCCAGTCCTCCGCCAGCGGCGGGAGCGGCGCCGCCGCCGGGCGCGCGACGGCTGCGCCGCGATCCTTGCGGAAGAACGGCGTCGCATGGGCGGCGGCGGCGAGGCTGAGCGAGAGGAGCGTGAACATCAGCCATCCGGCATGGCTGTGGAAGCCCTCGATCGCCAGCGTCGGCGAGACATGGGCGCCGAGGAGCACGAGGCCGGCGATCCGCACCACATTCAGCACCCAGCTGAGAAGAATCCCGATCGGCAGCAGGAGCAGCACATGCGGAAAGCGAAGGTCGCGCCGGAACATCGCGATGTAGAGCGCCGTGAAGCCCGAAATCAGCGCGAAGCCTTCGATCCCCGAACATTGCGGCCCGACGCGGACGCCGAACTCCCCCACCTTCAGCGCGACGTTTTCGGGAATGGTGATGGCGTCAGGCTCGAACACCTGAAGGAGCGCCGCGGAGGCGCGGAAGGTCATCTCCGCGAGCGGGCTCCATTTCCAGAATTGCTGCGCGAAGGCCGCGAGGTCCGGCGCCGCGATCGCGACGGGAATGGCGAGGAAGAGAGGCGTTCCGCCAAGGCGGAGGAGCCCCGCCCATGTCGCCGCCGGCGCAAGCGCAAGCGCGGCGCCGGCCGAGGCCGCAGCCGCGCCCGCGAGCCAGAGGAACACCGCGGCGGCGAAGGTTCCGCCGCCGCTCGCATCGGAGAGGAAGAACCACGGCGACATCAGCAGCGCGAAGCCGGCGAGGTTCAGCCCGAGCCAGAGCGGCGCGCCGCCCCGCGGGGCCGCCGCGAGAAGGGCGAGCGCCGCCCGCCGGTGCGGCAGCAGCACGAGCGCGAGCGCCGCGAAGAGCGTGAAGGCGCGGGCCGGAGCCAGCGAGAGGAAGCCGCAGAAGGCCTTCGGCGCCCGATCCTCGCAGACGAATTCGAAATTGTTGATGTAGAGCAGCGAGATCAGCGCCAGCTCGACGGCGACCAGCGCCCCTGTCAGCAGCGCCGGCGCCCAGCTCCGCGCGGCCCCGCCCGCGCTTCTGTTTTCCGAGGTGGTCATGTCGGTCATGGCGCGCCCCACAAACACGAAAACCCCTTCTCAGGGGTGAAGAGGCCCGTCGCGTCCCGCGCGGGGCTAAGGGAAGGGTCGGCGGCGGGTCGCCCCGCCGCCGGAACCGAGGCTCAGCGCTTCGTGCGCTCGCGCACGAGGGCGACGACGCCGCCGACCACCGCGAGAGCGGCCGCGCCGGCGAGCGCGTCGATCTCGGGAACGTCGTTGAAGTTGCCGGCGAAGGCGGCGACCGGCGCGAGGATGGCGGCGAGCGCGATGGTGATCTTCATGGTTTCAGTCCTTTCGTTGCCCCGATCGACCTGGTCGATCTGATCTTACACTCCGCCGAGCGAAATCGCCCGGCTTTCTCGGGGGCTACCCCCCCGATCCACGACCCCTGCCCCGGGGCCGCGGTTCTCAATGGTCCGGCGTCACGCCGCCGGACCTTCCAGCCTCAGCACAGGCAATCGAGTTCGGAGAACTCGACGCCGATGATGAAGGGCTGCAGCCGCGGCCCGCCGACCGGATCGATCGGATCGAGCAGGAGTCCGACGATGTCGTCCTCCCCGGCGACGAAGCCCTCGCCGAAGGCGATCGCGTCATTGTAGATCGCGAGTGCGTCCGCCCGCTCGCCGAGCCCGAAGGTCGGATTGTTCCGCACCTGGGCGTTGGCGCCGTCCGTCAGAAGCCAGATGGCCCCCTGGATCTCCGCATCGTTCACGCCGTTGGTGAAGTTGAAGCGGTCGGCGTCCGCGCCGTCGAAGTCGAGGTTCAGGATATAGTTGACGAGGTCGAGGTTGGCCGCCGCGCTCTGGAAGTTCAGGCCGCCGCGGGAGCCGTCAAGCGCCGCGACAACCGCCGGGTCCGATCCGTCCGCGAGCAGAACGTTCACGTTCGTGACCGGACCGACGATGATCGGCGTCTCCCCGTTCACGCCGTTCACATCGAGGAAGGCGGAAAGGCAGTAGGCCTGATCGACGAAGAGCCCGTCGAGCCGCGCGTCGCCGCCGGAGATCAGGATGTCATAGGCCCCGCCGTTCGCCGGCGCGAGGTAGTTGTCCGTGATCTGCACCGAGAGCGCCCCGGCCGGGTCGAAGGCCGGCAGCGATTCGCCGATGTCCTCCAGCGTCTCCGCCGAGCCGCAGACCTCCACCGAGACGTTCGCAACCGCCGAGTCGATCCCGTCGGAGACGGTGTAGGTGAAGCCGACCGTGAGGGACTCGCCGATCTCGAGGTCGATCAGCTCCTGCGAGCCGAGCCCGTCGAAGACCAGCTCGCCGTTCACGAGGCTGACGACCACGCCGTTGGCGAGCGTCACCTGCCCGTTCGCGTCGAAGGCCTGGCCGTCCACCGCGACGATGCTGAGAGGATCGGAGTCCGGGTCCGTGTCGTTGGCGAGCACGTCGAGCGTCAGGATCTCGT
>JAUIDE010000049.1 GCA_030429105.1 Alphaproteobacteria bacterium | reverse complement strand
GACGCTGGTGCGGAGCCTTGCGGGCGCTTCGCTCGACAAATCCTCCCGCTTCACGGACTGGGCGCGCCGGCCGCTTTCGGAAAAGCAGCTGGTCTATGCCGCGGGGGACGTGACGCACCTTCGCGTGATCTACGAGAAGCTTTCCGCCCAGCTTGAGGAGACGGGGCGAACCGGCTGGGTTTCAACGGAAATGGAGGCCCTCAGGGCGCGGGAGACCTATGTCACCGAACCCGAGGCGGCCTGGGAGCGGATCAAGACCCGCTCCACCGACGCGCGGTTCCTCGGCGTCGTCCGCACGCTGGCCGAATGGCGGGAGCGGCTGGCGCAGGAGCGGGACCAGCCGCGCGGGCGCATCCTGAAGGACGAGGCGATCCTCGAAATCGCGGCGAGCCGCCCGACGACGCGGGAGAAGCTGCTCGAATCCCGCGCGCTCCAGCGCGAGGGGCGGCGGCCCGAGATTCTCGACCAGATCCTAGAAGCTGTCGCCGCCGGGCAGGCGCGACCGCTTCGCCTCCCCCCAGCGCCCGACAGGCCGAAGCAGAGGCCGGGCGGGCAGGCGCTGGCGGAGCTTTTGCGCGTATTGCTCAAGGCGAAGGCGGATGATCTCGGCGTGGCGCAGCGGCTCATCGCCTCCTCCGCCGAGCTGGACGAGCTCGCCCATGCGGACGAGCCGGAGGTGAAGGCGCTCGAAGGCTGGCGGCGCGAGGCCTTCGGGGAGGACGCGCTGCGGCTCAAGCGGGGGGAGATCGCGCTCTCCGCCGGGCCGCGCGGCGTGAAGATCGTCTCGCTCGACCGCTGATCGCCCGGGTTGCGCCGCCGGGCTCGGCGTGCCACGAATGCGGCGCGACAGGGGCGTCCGGGCGACCGGGCTGAGAAGAACCCTTTGAACCTGAACCGGATCATGCCGGCGGAGGAAGTCGCGGCGCCCGCCGGCTCCCCTCGCCCGCGCATCCGCCGCCCCCCTCCGCCAGAGGAGGGACGATGGAGATCGGAAATCGGCTTGAGGCGATGCGGCGCGCTTGCCCGCTCGTTCACAACATCACGAATTATGTGGCGATGCAGCGGATGGCGGACATCCTGCTCGCCGCCGGCGCCGCGCCGGCGATGATCCATGCGCGGGAGGAGGCGGCGGAGTTCGCCCACATCGCCTCCGCGCTCACCGTCAACATTGGCACGCTCTCGCCCGAATGGGCGGCGGCGATGGCGGAGGCGGCGCAGGCGGCGCGCGGCGCAGGGCGGCCCTGGGTTCTCGACCCGGTAGCGGCTGGCGCGACCGCCTATCGCCGCGAGGTCTCGGCCCGCCTCCTCGCGCTGAAGCCGGACGCTGTGAAGGGCAACGCCTCCGAGATTCTCGCCCTCGCCGGCGCGGGCGGCGCCGGGCGCGGCGTGGAGGCGGGCGACGAGGTCGCGGCGGCGGAGGATGCGGCGCGGGCGCTGGCGCGCGTGACCGGCGGCGTGGTCGCCGTCACCGGCCCGGTGGATTTCGTGACGGACGGGGCGCGGGCCTTCCGCATCGCGAACGGCGATCCGGTAATGACCCGCGCCACCGCGATCGGATGCGCGCTGACAGGGGTGGTCGCCGCCTTCCTCGCGGGCGGCGGCGACCGGCTCGAAGCCACCGCCGCCGCGCTCGCCTATTACGGCGTCGCCGGGGAGCGGGCTGCGGCGGGCGCGGCCGGGCCCGGCGATTTCGCGCAGCGCTTCCCCGACGCGCTCTTCGGGCTCGACGGCGCCGCGCTCGACCGGATGGCGAAGGTGGAGCCGGCATGAGGCCCGCGCCGGACTACTCGCTGATGTATGTGACCGACCCGGACGCGCCCGGCGGCCTGATCGGGACGGCGCTCGCCGCCGTGCGCGGCGGGGCCGGGGTCGTCCAGCTCCGCGACAAGCGGAGCGGCGACGCCGCGCTGGCGGAGGCGGCGCGCGCGCTTGTCGCCGCGCTCGCGCCTTTCGGCGTCCCGCTGATCATCAATGACCGGATCGGGGTCGCCGCCGCCTCGGGCGCAGCGGGCGTGCATCTCGGCCAGGGGGACGAGAGCCCGGCGAAGGCGCGCGCGCTGCTCGGCCCCTCGGCGCTGATCGGCCTCTCCGTCGAGACGCCGGCCCATGCAGAGGCCGCCGATCCAGCGGCGGATTATCTCGGCGCCGGCCCGCTCCGCGCGACGACGACGAAGCCGGATGCGGCGGAGCCGCTCGGCGTCGAGGGCGTCGCGGCCTGCATCCGCCACGCCCGGCGACCGGTCGTCGTCATCGGCGGGGTCGTCGCGGCGGATGCGCCGGGGCTGAAGGCGGCGGGGGCGGCGGGCCTCGCCGTCGTTTCCGCCATCGCCTCGGCGCCCGAGCCGGAAGCGGCGGCGCGGGCGCTCCTCGAAGTCTGGAGGCGCGCATGATCCCCAATATTCTCTCCATCGCCGGCTCCGACCCTTCGGGCGGCGCCGGGATACAGGCCGACATCAAGGCCATCTCCGCCTCGGGCGGCTATGCGATGGCGGCGCTGACCGCGCTGACGGCGCAGAATACGCAAGGCGTGACCGGCCTTCACCTTGTCCCGCCTAGCTTCGTCGCGGAACAGATCGACGCGGTGTTCGCGGATGTCGCCGTCCATGCCGTCAAGATCGGAATGATCGCGACGGCGGAGATCGCGGAGGCGGTCGCGGAGCTTCTGGCCCGCCGGCGGCCCGCGCATGTCGTGCTCGACCCGGTGATGGTGGCGAAGGGCGGCGCGCGGCTGCTCGACCCGGAGGCGGTGGAGACGGTGCGCCGGCGCCTTCTTCCACTTGCGGACATCGTGACGCCGAACCTGCCGGAGGCGGCGGCGCTGACCGGGCTGCCGGAGGCCAGGAGCGCGGAGGAGATGCCGGAGGCGGCGGCGGCGCTCCGCGCCCTAGGCGCTCGGGGCGTCCTCCTGAAGGGCGGTCATCTCGGCGGCGAAGCCTCGCCCGATCTCCTGCTGACCGCTTCCGGGGAGACGTGGCTGCCCGGCGCGCGCGTCGCGACGCGGAACACGCACGGCACCGGGTGCAGCCTCTCCGCCGCTCTCGCGACCGAGCTTGCGAAGGGCGCGGCGCCGGAAGAGGCGGCGCGGCGGGCGAAGGCCTTCGTCGCCGCCGCCATCACGGCGGCTGGCCGGCTCTCCGTCGGCTCCGGGGCGGGACCGATCCACCACTTCCACCGCACGGAGACTGATAGATGAGCGATTTCGGCTCCCCCCTTTTTGCGAGGCTCCGCGAAGCCGCGCGCGCCGACTGGGACGCCTATGTGGACCATGAATTCGTACGCGCGCTCGGTCGGGGTAACCTGCCGGAGGCGGCTTTCCTCCGCTATCTGCGGCAGGATTACCTCTTCCTTGTGCAGTTCGCGCGGGCATGGTCGCTCCTCGCCTTCAAGGCGGGGGACTCCGAGACGATGCGGGAGGCGGCGCGCGTCTCCCTCGCCCTCGTCGAGACGGAGCTCGAGCTTCATGTCGGGCTCTGCGCCGCGGAGGGGATCGACCGCGCGGCGCTCGCCGCGGGGCGGGAGGCGCCCGAGACGGTCGCCTATACCCGCTTCGTGATCGATGCGGGGCTGGCGGGGGACGAGCTCGACCTCATCGTCGCGCTCACGCCCTGCGTGCTCGGCTATGCGGAGATCGGGCGAAGGCTCGCCGCCGGGCCGCGCCCGGCGGACCGGCGCTTCGCGGCCTGGATCGACGCCTATGCCGGGCCGGATTACGGCGCGGCCGCCGCGCGGGACGCGCGGCTCCTCGAGCGGGCCGCGGCGCGACGGATTGGGCCGGCGCCGGAAGCGTCGGCGCGCTGGCCGGCGCTCCTGTCTCTGTTCGCGGAGGCGTGCCGGCTGGAGGCGGCGTTCTGGGACGGCGCGCTCCGCGCGGGGCGCTAGAACCGCCCCTCGATCGAGTCGCGGGAGGACCAGACGCGAACGCCCCGCGCGCCGCGCAGCATGGCGACCGGCATCGTGACGTCCGCCCGCATCCGCCTCGCGGATTCGGGCGCGCCGGCGAGCGTCGCCGCATCCGCCGGCGGGCGCACCAGAAAGTCGTATTCGTAGAAACCGTCGGCCGCAGGGCGCCCGTCATAGCGGATGCGCAGCTCCGGCTGATAATGGCCGGCTCCGGGGGCGAGGCCGAAGGCGGTCAACACATAGCCGTCATAGAGCCGGCCGAGCTCCAGCGTCTCGATCCGGTCGACGGGGACCTTCGCGGGCAGAGAGGCGAGCCGCTCCGCCTCCGCCTTCTCCGGGTCGAAGATCGGCCCCATGTCGCAGGCCGAGAGGGCGAGCGCGGCGAAGAGCGCCGCGACGATGAGCCTGATCCGCGTCATGGTTCCTCCCTGCCCCGCATCACGAAGCCGAGATAACCGGAAAGGCCCCGCCGCGCAAAGGCCGGTTCTGGACGCGCCGCCCTGCGCCGCCTATGTGCCCCCGGAGGGAGGACTGCGGATGAGCGCCGAGACTTTCGACGACGTGGCGGAGACCTTCGCCTTTCTCGACGATTGGGAAGACCGCTATCGCTATGTCATCGACCTCGGGCGGGAGATGCCGGCGATGGACGACGCGCTGAAATCCCCGCTCACCAAGGTGGACGGCTGCGCCAGCCAGGTCTGGATCGCGCCGTCGCTGGAGGGAGAGGGCGCGGCGAGGCGGCTTCATTTCGTCGGGGACAGCGACGCGATGATCGTGCGCGGGCTGATTGCGGTGCTTCGGCTTATGCTGAGCGGAAAGACGCCGGGCGAGATCGTGAAGACGGATGTCGAGGGCCGGCTGGCGCAGCTTGGACTGGACCAGCACCTCTCCTCTCAGCGGTCGAACGGGCTCCGGGCGATGGTGGCGCGGGTGAGGGAGCTGGCGCGCGCCGCCGGCTGAGTTCAGCCCGCGAGCCAGCGGCCGATCAGCGCGCGGATGCGCGCCTGTATCTGCGGCTTCTGCCCCCGCCCCTCTTCCTCGGCGATCAGCGCGTCCGGCCCGCTTGGCGCGCGGATGTCCGCGCTCACATTGGACTCGAAGGCGAGGATTTCCCCGGTCGCCGCATCGCGCACGCCGAGGTCGAACCGCATCTCGTGAACGCCGAGCTGGATGTCGGTCGCCAGCGCCTTCGGCGTCATGGCGTGGAACTGGATAACGGCCAGGGTCAGGTCCACGGGCCGATCACCCGTCATCGCTGCCGCCGCGCCCTCGCGCGCCGCCTCGGCCAGCAGGGCGGCGACCTGCGCCTTCCGGTCGCCCGGCGGATCGCCCCACCAGACGAGCGTCTCGGGCGAGGGATAGCGGATGTTCGGATCCTCGGAGACCGGCATCGCCTCGGGGATGGAGACGCGCACCTCGATGAGCGACCAGCTGGCGGCGCCGGGCCCCGCGCCCTTAAGCTGCGTGGTGGGGTCGAGCGGCGGCACGGCGCAACCGGCCAGCAGGAAACCGGCGACGCCAAGCCCCGCCAACCGCAATGTCAGAGCCATCCGCCCCTCCCGATCCCGTCGCGCTTCGCCCACAAAGCCCGCATATCCTTAAGTTTTCATAATCATCGCGAAACATGTCCGCTTCAAGCCCCCGAAACGGCGGGAGAGTGGCGGATATCGTGCAGGAACGCACAGGCCGGAACCCGCCAGAGGCAGGAACCCGCTTGACCCGCGCCGGCGGCGGGGCGCACGGTTCCCCCGCTATGACAAGGGCCGGCCGAGAACGGCCGCCGGAAAAGCAGGGGAAACGCAATGGCTGTCAATCTGAGCGACTTCATGGATTGGGTCGTCGCCCGCAACGCGGGCGAGACCGAATTCCATCAGGCGGTGCACGAGGTCGCCGAAACGGTGATCCCGTTCATCAACGCCAACCCGGTCTACGAGAAGATCAAGGTGCTGGAGCGCATGGCGGAGCCGGACCGCATCATCTCCTTCCGCGTCACCTGGGCGGACGATAACGGCGAGGTTCAGGTCAACCGGGGCTACCGCGTCCAGTTCAACAACTCGATCGGGCCCTACAAGGGCGGCATCCGCTTCCACCCTTCCGTCAACCAGGGTGTGCTGAAATTCCTCGGCTTCGAGCAGACCTTCAAGAACTCGCTCACCGGTCTGCCGATGGGCGGCGGCAAGGGCGGCGCGGATTTCGACCCGAAGGGCAAGAGCCAGCATGAGATCATGCGCTTCTGCCAGAGCTTCATGACCGAGCTTTATCGCCATGTCGGCGCGAATATCGACGTGCCGGCCGGCGATATCGGCGTGGGCGGCCGGGAAATCGGCTACATGTTCGGCCAGTTCAAGCGCATCACGAACAGCTTCGAGGGCGTGCTGACCGGCAAGGGCCTCGAATATGGCGGCTCGCTGATGCGGCCGGAGGCGACAGGCTACGGCGCGGTCTATTTCCTCGAGGACATGCTTCACCACATCGGGCAGGAGATCGAGGGGAAGACGGCGGTCGTCTCCGGCTCCGGCAACGTCGCCACCCATGCGGCGGAGAAGATCCTCCATCGTGGCGGCAAGCCGGTGACGCTTTCGGATTCCGGCGGCTTCATCTTCGACCCGGACGGGTTCACGCAGGAGAAGATCGACTGGGTGAAGGAGCACAAGAAGCAGCGCGGCGCCCGCATCTCCGCCTATGTCGCGGAATTCGGAGGCGAATATCACGAGGGCAAGACGCCCTGGGGCGTCCCTTGCGACGTCGCCCTGCCCTGCGCCACGCAGAACGAACTTCTCGGGGACGACGCGAAGACGCTGCTGAAGAACGGCTGCAAGGCGGTGGCGGAGGGCGCCAACATGCCCTGCGACATGAAGGCCATCGCCGCTTTCCACGAGGCCCGCATCCTCTATGCCCCGGGCAAGGCCTCCAACGCCGGCGGCGTCGGCATGTCAGGCCTCGAGATGAGCCAGAACTCAGCCCGTCTCCACCGCACGGAGGAGGACCTGCGCCTCGCGCTCCGGAAGATCATGGACGACATCCATGACGCCTGCGTCCGCCACGGTTCCGAGCCGGACGGCTATGTCGACTACGTGAAGGGCGCCAACATCGCCGGCTTCAAGAAGGTCGCCGACGCGATGCTCGCCTTCGGCGTGGTCTGAGCCGCCTTCGGCCCGCCGCACCGGCGGCGGGCCGACTGCGCCATCCCGTTTGGGAGTGGTCGCGCCGCCCCGCGCCGTGTTAATCTATGCGAGTCTTTTCGCGTGATGTCCGACGGTGGTTCGTTCAGAGGGGCATGATGGCGGCGGGATTCGTGGTCGCGGGCGGCGTCCTTGAGCAGTTCGCCTATGGCGATTGCCTCAAGAATGGCGTTTCGGTCCTCGCCAGCGTGGGCCCGGACGGGCCGGGGGGCCCGCTCGTCACGTCGCTGATCGTGGCCCTTCCGGCCGAGGGCGGCGGCATCGAGATCAACGGCGACTGCATCTTCACCGTCTCCGGAAATCCGCTCGCGCTGCCGCCGGGAACGTCCCGGAGCTTCCCCATCGGACCGGGCGGCGCCTCCGCGCCATCCGGCGCCGCGGCGGCCGGCGCTGCGCAGCTTGCGGCTGCGACCGGGCCGGGAGAGATCGACGGCTTCACCTTCGGCCGAAACGATCCGACAGGGGCGTTCGTCGCCGAGTTCGAGGTGAGCGGCCTCACGCCGCTCGCCATCGAAGACTTCATTTCGATCATCACCGACAGCCGCGATTTCGCCACGCGTTTCGAGAACCTCTTCGACGGCGATGACAGCTTCACCGGCGGCGCCCTCGCGGACGTAATCGTCGCCGGCGCGGGGAACGACGCCGTCGCGGCCGGCGGCGGGGACGACGTCGTCCACAAGTCCCGCGCCGGAAACCTTCAGATGAACGGCGGCGCGGGCTTGGACACGCTCGCCTTCCGCGCCTTCGAGGGGCAGGTCTTCCCCACCCCCTTTGTCTCCGGCGCCCTTGTCGATCTCGCCGCGGGGACGGGGACGAACCCCTATGGCGGCGCGTTGACGCTGACCGAGGTCGAGAACTTGATCGGCACCAGCCTCACCGACACCCTGCGGGGCGACGGCGGCGCAAACGTCTTCGGCGACGGCCAGTTCGACGGCGGCGCCGACGTGATCGACGGGCGCGGCGGCGACGACACCGTGAAGCTCTCGCCTACCTCTCTCGGCGTCACGGCCGAGGGTGGCGCGGGAACCGACACGCTCTTCTTCCAGGCCAACGACGGGCTCCTCCGCCTCGATCTCACTGACCAGTCGCGCAACGCAGGCATATTCGCGAACGGGACCTTCAGCGGCTTCGAACGCTTTGAGCGCGGGACCGACTTCCTGCCCCTCGCCTCGGTCTTCGAGTTCCTTGGCGACGGCGCGGCGCAGACCGTACGGGCGACGAGCGGCGACACGATTGCAGATCTAGGCGGCGGAAACGACATTCTCGAACTCAACCGCTCCTCCGGGTCGCTTGCGGCGAATGGCGGCGCAGGGACGGACGAACTCCGCCTTCTCGCCGGCTTCGGCGCGACGGTGCTCGATCTCGAGAACCCGGCGGCGAACTCCGATGGCCTCGTCGGGGCGGCGATATCCGGCTTCGAGCGGTTCGTCGCCGTCGACCAGCCGTTCCTCGCCCGCGCTTTCGTGTTCCGGGGCGACGGCGCCGGTCAGTTCGCCGCCGGCGATTCCGTCGCGGACGATCTCGACGGGCGGGGCGGGGACGACACGCTCTCTGGCGGCGCCGGAAACGACACGCT
This sequence comes from Alphaproteobacteria bacterium, assembly GCA_030429105.1. Classification (GTDB taxonomy): domain Bacteria; phylum Pseudomonadota; class Alphaproteobacteria; order Rhodobacterales; family Rhodobacteraceae; genus Pikeienuella. The sequence continues at coordinate 22,258 of JAUIDE010000049.1, read as the reverse complement.
CACCGGCGGCGCAGGGTCGGACAGCCTTATCGGCGGCGCGGGCGCCGATCTCGCGGTCTTCGCGGGCGCACTCGTGGCGCATGACCTGTCCGTCGTCGGCGGCGCGCTGCGAATCGTCGAGCGGGCGACCGGCGACGTCGACATCGTGGCCGCCGATGTCGAAACGTTGCGCTTCGCAGGTGTCGATTTCGCCTTCGCGGCGCTCTCTGGCGGCGTGGCGCCAGAACCGGGCGCAGGCCCCACGACCGGAGACGATGCGCTGAACGGAACCACCGGGTCGGAACGCATCGCCGCGCGCGGCGGGGACGACACGGTGCGGGGACGCGGCGGAGACGACACCCTCCTTGGCCAAGGCGGGGATGACGTGCTGCGGGGCGGCGGCGGCGACGACAATCTGAAAGGGGGAGGCGGCGCGGACCGAATGTTTGGCCAGGGCGGCGACGACACGATGAATGGCGGCGGCGCCGGGGACTTCCTAAAGGGCGGCGGCGGCGCCGACCGGATCATCGGCGGCGGCGGCGTGGACACGATCGAGGGCGGCAAGGCTGATGACACGCTTAAGGGCGGTGGAGGGGCCGACCTTTTTCGCGTGAAGCCCGGGGACGGGGACGATGTCATTCAAGAGTTCCAGCAAGGGCGCGACCTCGTCGAGTTCAAGAGCGGCGTTCCAGGTTTTGCGGCGCTGTCGATCGAGCAGCGGGGAGACGACGTGCTCGTAACCTATAACCGGGGCTCGATTCTCTTTCAGAATCAGAATGCCGGCGCGTTCACCGAAGACGACTTCCTGTTCTGAAGCGTCCTTCCGCGCCCGGCGACGGGCTTTTCTATTCTCGCCCGACGCTGTATTCAGCGTTGCGCGCAAGGGAGCCACACCGCAATGACCGACGCCCTAACCCGCCTGCTCGAAATCCGCCCCTGGCTCATGGCCGACGGCGCGACGGGGACGAACCTGTTCGCGATGGGGCTGGAGGCCGGGGAGCCTCCCGAGCTCTGGAACGTCGATCACCCGGAACGGATCAGCGCGCTTTATCGCAGCTTCATCGAGGCGGGTTCGGACCTCATCCTCACGAATTCCTTCGGCGGGACGCGCGCGCGGCTGAAGCTCCACAACCATCAGGACCGCGCCTATGAGCTCAACCGCCGCGCCGCGGAACTGGCGCGGGCGGAGGCGGACCGGGCGGGGCGGCCCGTCATCGTCGCCGGCTCGATGGGGCCGACTGGCGAGTTGCTGGAGCCGGTCGGGCCGCTGACGCACGAGGCCGCGGTGGAGATGTTCGAGGAGCAGGCGCGCGGCCTCCTTGACGGCGGGGCGGACGTGCTCTGGGCCGAGACGATCTCCTCCGAGGAAGAAATGCGCGCGGCGGCGGAGGCGGCGGCGCGGCTCGGCGCGCCCTTCTGCGGCACCATGAGCTTCGACACGGCGGGGCGCACGATGATGGGCGTCACGCCGCCGGGCTATGCCGGGATCGCGCCGATGCTCCCGAAGGCGCCCATCGCCTTCGGCGCCAATTGCGGCACCGGCGCCTCCGACCTCGTGCGGACGCTTCTCGGCCTTTCCGCCGCGGCGCCGGATGCGGTGCTCATCGCGAAGGCGAACGCCGGCATCCCTTCCTACCAGGACGGCGCCATCGTCTATTCCGGCACGCCGGAGCTGATGGCGGATTACGCGCTCCTCGCCCGCGATTCGGGCGCGCGGATCATCGGCGGCTGCTGCGGCTCGAAGCCGGAGCACATCGCCGCGATGCGCCGTGCGCTGGAGACGACGCCGCCGGGCGGGCGCCGCCCGACGCTGGAGGAGGTCGAGGCGAAGCTCGGCGCCTTCACATCCGCCGATGACGGCTCGGCCGGCGCTCCGGCGAAGCGCGAGGGCCGGAGGCGGCGCGGCTGAGCCATCTGTCGTTTTGTCGCATCGCGAAGTCGCCATTCGCTGCGCGAAGCGCATCATATCCGTAGATTGAGGCGGGGTATCGGGCGCGCCGCCCGGAGCCGAAGGGGCGAGACATGGCCGCAGACGACGACGAAGAGATCATCCTCTCCGAGCTCGACGACGACGAACTTGTGCAGCAGATGCACGACGATCTCTATGACGGTCTGAAGGAGGAGATCGAGGAGGCCGTTCACATCCTCCTTGAACGCGGCTGGACGCCCTATGACATCCTCACCAAGGCGCTGGTGGAGGGGATGCGGATCGTCGGCATCGACTTCCGGGACGGCATCCTCTTCGTCCCCGAGGTGCTTCTCGCCGCAAACGCGATGAAGGGCGGCATGGCGATCCTGAAGCCGCTCCTGATCGAGACGGGCGCCCCACGGCTCGGCCGCATGGTGATCGGCACGGTGAAGGGCGACATCCACGACATCGGCAAGAACCTCGTCGCCATGATGATGGAAGGCGCGGGCTTCGAGGTCACCGACCTCGGCATCAACAACGCGGTCGAGAAATATCTCGAGGCGCTTGAGCGGGAGAAGCCGGACATCCTCGGCATGTCCGCCCTCCTCACCACGACCATGCCCTACATGAAAGTCGTGATCGACACGCTGGTCGAGAAAGGGATGCGGGACGAGTTCATCATCCTCGTCGGCGGCGCACCGCTCAACGAGGAATTTGGCAAGGCCATCGGCGCCGACGCCTATTGCCGGGACGCCGCGGTGGCGGTGGAGACGGCGAAGAGCCTCGTCGCGCGCAAGCACAACCGGGCCCCGGCTTGACGGCCCCGGTCAGCGACAGGACGCTGACCGAAACCGGGCTCGACCTTTCGGAGCCGGCCGGCGAGGGCCGGCTCCTCGTCATCGCCTGCGGCGCGCTGGCGCATGAGGTGCTGGCGCTGAAGCGGCTGAACGGCTGGGCGCATCTCGATCTCGTCTGCCTGCCCGCTAAGCTGCATCTCTTTCCCGAGAAGATTCCCGGCGCGGTGCGCGAGGCGGTGATGAAGGGCCGGGCGGGCGGGCATCGGCGCATCTATGTCCTCTACGCCGATTGCGGCACGGGCGGGATGCTGGACCGGATGTGCGAGGAGGAAGGGGTCGAGCGGATCGCCGGCCCCCATTGCTACAGCTTCTTCGACGGGAACGAGGCCTTCGCGGCGCGGGGCGACGAAGAGATGCGCGCCTTCTACCTCACCGATTTTCTTGTCCGCCAGTTCGACGCCTTCGTCTGGCGGCCGATGGGGCTGGACCGGCATCCGCAGTTGCGGGACATGCTGTTCGGCAATTACGAGACGCTGATCTATCTGGCGCAGACGAATGATCCCTCGCTCGATGCGAAGGCGGAGGAGGCGGCGCGGCGGCTCGGGCTCGCATACCGACGCCGCTTCACCGGCTATGGCGACCTGACGGCCGCCCTCTCCGGCGCGATGGGCGGCTGAGGCTTCAGCCCTTCACGACCCGAAGATGGTCACGCCGCCGCACGCCGCGACGGGGCGCGGGGGTGGAGGCACCGCCGGCGACGCGAAGCTCGGGCTTCTTGCCTGCGAAGCCCGCCGGCGCCTCGGCGAAGCCCGGCAGGGCCGCCGCCGGCGCCTCCGGCGCGGCGTGGCCGCGGATCGAGCCATCGGAAAGACGGCAGCGCCGCGCCGCGGGCGCTATCTCGCGCGCGCCGTCGAGCGTATGGACGGCGCCGAGCAGCCGGTCCATTCGCCCGAAATCGCTGCGGAGCGGGGCGATGACGATCTCGATCCCGACCGCCTCCCCATCGGCGGCCACGGCTTCCCCCGAGAGGACGCCGACGACGCCGGAGGCGAGCACTTCCTGCGCGAGGTCGGCGAACCGCGCCCGGCTCTCCCCCTCCATCACGGAAAGCGCGCTCATGCCGCGAAGCTCCATCCCGAAGAGATCATGGAGCGCGGAGCCGCCGAGGCGGAAGCGCAACTCGCCGCCCGTCAAAGCCTCTAGCATGAAGACATGGGCCGAGAGGGTTCGCCCCAGGCCCTGCGCCGTGACTTCAGCCTTGTAGGGCGCGGAGCGGCCGGCGCGGAGCGCGGACCAGAAGTGATAGAGCGCTTCCGACCCCGGATGTTTCATTTCGACCCTCGGTTTCCCGCGATGCCGCTTCGTTTCGGAACACAGGCCCCCAGAGTGATCGCCGCCGCCGATGATGTCCATGTTCTTTTTCCTCATCCGTCTCGCCAGGGCCCCGGTTTTCGGGGATTTTGCCAACAATGCCTCGCAAATGCCGTGCCATTCGCAGGGAGCCGCCGCGCCGCTCTTGGCGGGCGCGCGCCTCCGCCATAACCTGCGCCCGGAATCGGGAGGGCGGCTCTATGCGGTCGATGACGGGATTCGCCGCAGAGGCGTTCGAGGCGGGGGGGCGGCGCTGGCGCTTCGAGGCCCGCAGCGTGAACGGGCGGGGGCTGGAGCTGCGCTTCCGCCTCGCCGAGGGGACCGAGGGGCTGGAGCCCGAGTTCCGCGCCGCGGCGGCGAAGCGGGTTTCCCGCGGCTCCGTTTCGGTGGCGCTCCGGCCGGACGAGGCAGGTGAGACGGGCGCGCCCGCGCTCAATCTCGCCGCGCTCGACGCCGCCATCGCGGCGGCGAAGATCGTCGAGGCGCGCGCCGCCGCCGCGGGGCTGGACCTTCAGCCGGCGAGCCTCGGCGAGATTCTCGGCCTCCGTTCCGTGCTGGAGGCGGGTTCGTCGGCCCCGGACGAGGAGGCCGCACCCGCCTTCCGCGCCGCGTTCGACCGGCTCCTTTCCGCGATGGATGCGGCGCGGGCGGAGGAAGGCGCGCGACTTGCTGCGACGCTTTCCGGGCAGATCGACCGCATCGCGGCGCTGACCGACGCGGCGGAGGCGGCCTTCGCCGAGCAGGAGGCCGGCGCGCCCGCGCGGCTCGCCGAACGGGTCGCGAGGCTGCAGGAGGCCGGAGCGGAGCCCGCGCCGGAGCGTCTGGCGCAGGAACTCGCCCTCCTCGCCGTGAAGGCGGATGTGCGGGAGGAGCTGGACCGGCTCCGGGGCCATGTCGAAGCCGCCCGCGCGCTCCTCTCCGCAAAAGGGCCGGTCGGCCGGAAGCTGGATTTCCTGACGCAGGAATTCAATCGCGAGGCGAACACGCTCTGTTCCAAGGCCGGGAGCGCGGCGCTCACCGCCATCGGGCTCGACCTCAAGGTCGTGATCGACCAGCTCCGCGAGCAGGCGCAGAACGTCGAATGAGCATGGATCTCCAGCGCCGCGGCCTCCTCTTCATCCTTTCCTCGCCCTCTGGGGCGGGGAAGAGCACGATCTCCCGCCGGCTCCTCGCCGCAGAGCCCGATCTCGGCTTCTCCGTCTCAGCCACGACGCGCCCGCCGCGGCCGGGGGAGCGGGACGGGGCGGATTATCACTTCGTCAGCGCGGAGCGCTTCGCGGAGATGGTCGCGGCGGGCGACCTCCTTGAACACGCGACGGTGTTCGGCAACCGCTACGGCACGCCCCGCGCGCCGGTCGAGGCGGCGATCTGCGCCGGGCGCGACGTCATCTTCGACGTGGACTGGCAGGGCGCCCAGCAGATCGCCAACTCGCCGCTGCGGGACGCGGCTGTCTCCGTCTTCATCCTGCCGCCCTCCATAGCCGCGCTTGAGGCCCGGCTCCGCGCCCGCGGTCAGGACAGCGCGGAGGTGATCGCTGGGCGCATGGAGAAGTCCCTGAGCGAGATCAGCCACTGGGACGCCTATGATTATGTCCTAGTGAACGAGGACATCGACGATTGCGCCGCGGAGGTCTTCGCGATCCTGAAGGCGGAGCGGCTGCGCCGGATGCGGCGGCCTGGTCTTACCGGGCTCGTACGGCGGCTCGGCGAGGAATTCGAAGGGAGGCAGGCATGACGGGTCTATACGCGCTCGATGGCGTCGCGCCGCAGACGCCGGAGAACGGGGATTTCTGGATCGCGCCAGGCGCGGCCGTGATCGGGAATGTCCGGCTCGGCGCCGGAACCTCGATCTGGTTCAACGCGGTGCTGCGGGGCGACAACGAGCCCATCGAGATCGGCGCGAACGCCAACGTTCAGGAATGCGCGGTGCTTCACACCGACCCGGGCTTCCCGCTCACGGTGGGGCCGGGCTGTACGATCGGGCACAAGGCGATTCTCCACGGCTGCACGGTCGGCGAGGGCTCTCTCATCGGCATGGGGGCGACGGTGCTGAACGGCGCGCGGATCGGGAGGCGCTGCCTCGTGGGCGCGAACGCGCTGGTGACGGAAGGCAAGGAATTCCCGGACGGCTGGCTGATCGTAGGCGCGCCGGCGAAGCCGGTGCGGGAGCTGGACGAGGCGGCGCTGGAGCGGCTCGCCCTCTCCGCGCGCCATTACGGGGAACGGATGCGGCGCTATCGCACGGGGCTTTCGCCCGTCTGATCCTCTCCCCGCTCCCAGGCCTTGCCGAAGCGCGGCAGTCCCGCGCGCTTGAGGAAGGCGCGCATTCCGCGCCCGGCGGCGGCGCGCTCCATCTCCGCCAGCGCGGCGCGGAGGCGCATCGGGTCCCGCTTCAGCGCGCCGGCGAGGAACGCGTCCGGATGGAGCGCGACGAGGCCGAGCGGGCGGAGCGCGCGGGATGGGAAATCCTTCAGGTTGAAGGTGAGGATCGCATCGGCGCCCCCCGCAAGCGCTGCCGCGACGACATGGGCGTCCGCCGGGTCGGGGCCGTCGAACGCGCCCTCGGCCTCGATCTCTCCGCCCGGGAAGGCCGCGCGCATCCGCGCCGCATCCCCCCGCGCCAGCATCTCCGCCGCCTCGCCCTGTTTGGCGCCCGCCGCCCGCGCCCATTCTTCCGCCGCCCGCGCGGACCAGACGGGGGTGAAGCCCCCGACCTTCGCATAGGCGATGAGCATCTCGCGGAGCGCGACCGGATAGAGCGCGCAGGCGTCGAGACAGAGGATCATGCGAGCCGGAAGACCAGCGCCTTCAGGTAGGAGGTCTCCGGCAGGGCGAAATGCGCCGGATGGTCCGGCCCCGCCCGGCCCTCGTGGACGAGTGACGCCGTGCGGCCCGCCGCCCTGATCCCCGCGACGCAGGCGGCGCGGAAGAGATCCGGCGTGGCGGCATGGGAGCAGGAACAGAGGCAGAGATAGCCGCCCGGCCGGGTGAGCGAGGCGGCCAGCTTCGCCGCCGTCTCGTAGGCCCGCAATCCCTTCTCCAGCGCCGCCTTGGCCGGTGCGAAGGCCGGCGGGTCGGAGATGACGACATCATAGCTCCGCCCCTCATCCCTCAGCGCGCGCATCACGTCGAAGGCCTGGCCGCGCCGGGTCGCGAAGCGGTCCGCCGCCCCGCCGGCCGCGGCGCCCTGTTCGGCCAGCGCGAGGGCGGGCGCGGAACTGTCCACCGCCAGCGCCGTCGCCGCCCCGCGCGCGAGGCAGGCGAGCGCGAAGCCGCCGACATGGGAGAAGACGTCGAGCACCTCCGCCCCGGCGGACAGCGCGGCGACGAAGGCATGGTTCGGCCGCTGATCGTAGAAGAGCCCGGTCTTCTGCCCGCCGAGCAGGTCCGCGAGGTAGAAGGCGTCGTTCATCGGCACGGGCCGCGGCCCGGCTACGTCCCCCCGCTCGACAAAGACATCCGCCTCCAGCCCTTCGAGCGCGCGGGCGCGCCCGGCGCCGTTGACGACGATGGTGGTGACGCCCGCGACCGCGGCCAGCGCGTCGCATATCTCGCTCCGCATCGCCTCCGCCCATGCCGCGTTCGGCTGGACGGCGGCGGCGGCGCCGAAGCGGTCGATCACGAGGCCAGGCAATCCGTCCCCTTCGGCATGGACGAGCCTGTAGTAGGGATCGGGGTAGAGCCGCTCGCGATGGGCGAGCGCCGCGGCGAGGCGGCGGCGCAGCCAGTCCGGGCCGATCTCGGCCTCCGGGTCGGCGTCCAGCACCCGCGCCATGATGGTCGAGCCCGGATTGACGGTGACGGTAGCCAGCGGCGCGCGATCCGCGCTCTCCAGCGTGGCGATCGTTCCGGGCTCCAGCGCCTTCGTTCGCCGGTCCGTCACGATCTCGTCGTCATAGAGCCAGGGCGCCCCTTCGAAGAAGCGGCGCCCCCGGTTCGGGCGCAGGCGGATGACGGGGCGGGCGGCGGCGCTTTCGGGCATGGCGCCCTCTATCCCGGAGCCCGCCGAAAGGAAAGCCGCCCGCCGCTCCGCCTATTTCAGATAGTCCACCGCCACTTCGCCATAGGGCAGCGTGAGGTCGGCGATGATGTGCCGGCCCGTCACGATCTTCCGCACCGGCAGGTCCGCGACCGGCGCGTTCACATGCGGCACGAGATGGAGCCGCGCGGGGGAGGACCAGGAGCCCTTCACCGTGATCTCGGTCAGATTGTACTTCACCAGCTGGGCGATGGCGGGCTTTCCGTCCACGCCCGGGATGAGCTTCAGGTTGTACTGCGTCTTGGCGAGGGCGGCGGCGGAGCGTTCCGGGTTCCGCACATGGCTCTCGAACTTGTAGCCCATCGTGCCGACCGCGACCTCGACCCCGGCGTAGGAGAGACGACCGGTCAGCGTGTCCTCCACCACCTCCATCTTCGGATGCGCGTATTTCTTCGGGAAGCCCCAGATCTCGCGGCCCGCGGCGATGGGCGGATCGTCGTCCAGATACATCTGGGCGACGAAGTTGCACGCCTCGCCGTTGAACTTGCATGGGATGACGACGCCGGACTCGGTGTAGTCGCCGAAACCGGAACTGTCCGGCATCTTGATCCATTCGTAGAAGACCTGGTTGGACGGGTCCGGCTCCAGCGGCTCCGGCACCGCCGCGCGGATCGCGTCCGGGTCGCTCTCGTAGATGATGATCATGTATTCCCGGTCCACGAACCGGTAGGGCCCCCGCGGATAGGAGGGCCCCGCCGCGGGCATGGAGGGGAGGGCGAGGATTTCGGCCTTGTTCATGTGCGCCTGCCGGTCAGAGGAATTTCGCGTCGATATCTGTGGAGGAGCGGACGCCCACATCGTCGAGATGGTTCTCGATGAAGCGCTCGCCCTCCCGCCGCCCCGCCTCGAAGAGATGGGCGAGGAAGGCCTTGTCGGCGTTCAGCTTGGAGGAGACGCCGAAGCCCTTCAGCGTCTCCTGCCCGTCGACCGTGTGGATGAAGACGCGCTTCAGCTTCCCGTCATCGTCGAAGCCCTTGTCGATCAGCTTCGAGACGAAGGAGATCACCCGCATCTCCCGCATCAGGGACGAGTTGAAGGAGAGCGTGTTGATCCGGTCGAGTATCTGCTGGCTCGTTTTCGGCAATTCGTCGATGACGATGGGGTTGAGCTGGACGACGAGGATGTCCGGGCAGCCGCCTTCGTAGATCAGCGGATAGAGCGGCGGGTTGCCCATGTAGCCGCCGTCCCAGTAATGCTCGCCGTCGATCTCCACCGCCTGGAACATGAAGGGGAGGCAGGCGGAGGCCAGCACCGCGTCGATCGAGAGGTCCTTCTCCGTGAAGACGCGGATCTTCCCCGTCATCACGTTGGAGGCGCAGATGAAGAGCTTCACCGCCTTCTCTTCGTGCATCCAGTCGAAGTCGATGCTCGCCGCCAGCACGTCGCGCAGCGGGTTCACGTTCATCGGGTTGAGCTGGTAGGGCGAGGCGAAGCGGCTCATGATGTCCATCATCATGAAGGCCGGCGAGTATTCGACATTGCCGACGCCCATCATCCGGTCGAACCAGGTGGGTTGCATCGGGCCCTTGCGCGCCGCTTCCGAGATGCGGCCCCAGAAGCCCGAAAGCGCCTCCCGCGCCCCCGCCGGGCCGCCTTTCGCGAGGCCGTAGGCCGCGACGGAGGCGTTCATCGCGCCGGCGGAGGTGCCGACGATGGCCTTCACGTCGAAGACGTCCGCCTCGAAGATGCGGTCGAGCACGCCCCAGGCGAAGGCGCCGTGGCTCCCCCCGCCCTGCAGCGCGAGGGAGAGCGGCTTCTTCGCGGGCGCCGCCTGCTTGGCGGACTGCTTCGGCTTCCCCGCCTGCTCGGTCAACGCGCCGTCCATCCGCCGTCCACCGAAATCGTCGCCCCGGTGATCGAGGCCGCGCCGTCAGAGGCGAGGAAGACGGCGATGGAGCCGATCTCCTCCACCGTCGCGAACTTCTTGTTCGGCTGGTTGGAGAGGAGCACGTCGCGCACGACCTGATCCTCCGACATGTTGTGCGCCTTCGCCTGCTCGGGGATCTGCTTGGCGACCAGCGGCGTCCAGACATAGCCGGGGCAGATCGTGTTGGCGGTGATGCCGAGCTCCGCCGTCTCCAGCGCCGTCACCTTCGTCAGGCCCATGATGCCGTGCTTGGAGGCGACATAGGCGGACTTGTAAGCCGACGCGACGAGCCCGTGCGCGGAGGCCATGTTGATGACGCGCCCCCAGCCCTTCGCCTTCATCGAGGGCAGCGCCGCCTTCGTCGTGAAGAAGGCGGAGGAGAGGTTGATCGCGATGATCTGGTCCCATTTCTCGTCCGGGAACTCGTCGATCGGGGCGACGTATTGCACGCCGGCGTTGTTCACGAGCACGTCGACGGCGCCGAGCGTGGAGACCACGCCCTCGATCATGGACTTGCACTGCGCGCGATCCGACATGTCGCCGGCGGCGAAAATCACCTCGCCCTCGCCCTTCGCCTTCAGCCCCGCGATGATCTCCTCGACCTCGGGCGTGAGCTTCCGCGCGTTGAGCGCGACATTGTAGCCCGCCTCCACGAAAGCGGTGGCGACGCCGAGCCCGATTCCGCTCGACGATCCTGTGACGACGGCTGTCTTCCGCTCCGGCATGGCGTTCCCCCGATTGCGCGCGTTGCAGTGCAGCACAGAACACCGGCTGCGGGGCGCTGTAAATCGGAATCTGGTTAACAAATGACCGAATGAGGGGCGCCGGAGCGGGTTTGCGGCCTTCTTGACCATATTGCGACGCAACGATGACGCCCTTTTCAGCGCGGCGGCCTGCCGCTCGCAAGAGGAGCGGGAATACGATATGGAACATTTAATGAACATATCCCGCGGATTCGCCCCTGCCCTGCGCCCGCTCCTCCCGCTCGGGCCCGACCGCGCGCCCGGCCTCGCTCTCGGGCGGGCGCATGAGGCGACGGGGCCGGCGGCCGCCGTTTTCGCCGCGCTCGCCGCGGGGCGGCTCTCGGGCCCCGTGCTGTGGATCCGCCCCGGCTGGCGGCGCGATTCGCTGCATCCGGAGGCGCTGCCGCCCTTCTTCGACCCGTCGCGCCTCGTTCTCACCGCGCCGATGCGGGGGGCGGATATCCTCTGGACGGCGGAGGAGGCGCTGCGCTCCGGCGCGGCGCCGCTCGTCGTGGCGGAACCGGAGGCGGCGCCGGGCCTCACTCCGCTCCGCCGGCTGCAGCTGGCGGCGGAGGCGGGCGGGAACCCGCTCTGCCTCCTCCTCCCGCCCGAGGCGGGAAGCTCCGGCGCGGTGGAGAGCCGCTGGCGCTGCGCGCCCCTGCCGTCGCGCGGCGGCAAGCCCCGCTGGCGGTTCGAGCGGGCGCCGGGCAAGGCCGGTCCACCGCTAACATGGGAAACCGGTCTTGAGGACGTGCGCGCGGCTTCGGCCCGCCCTGCGGGCCTTCAGAAGCAGCCCTTTGCTCCGATTGGCTTCAGCGGGCCGGCCGGGCGCGGAGCGCGCCCGCCTACTCCGCCTCAGGCTCCCCGCGCAGCGCCTTGACCGCGCCGCGCCGCGCCTTTCCCTCCAGCCGCCGCCGTTTCGAGGCGAGGGTCGGCCGAGTCTTCACCCGCGGCTTCGGGCGCACCGCCGCCTCGGCGATCAGCGCCACCAGCTTCTCCAGCGCCGCCTCCCGGTTCCGCCCCTGCGTCCGGTGCTCGGAGGCGGTGACGATGAGCGCGCCCTCGGAGGTCCAGCGCCAGCCGGCGAGGCGCTTGAGCCGCGCCTTCACGGGGCCGGGAAGATGGGGCGAGCGCTCCGCCTCGAAGCGCAGCTCGACCGCGGTGGAGACCTTGTTGACGTTCTGCCCGCCCGGCCCGGAGGCGCGGACGAAGCTCTCCGTCAGCTCCCATTCGGCGATGGCGATCTCGTCGTTGACCCGGATCATCGGGGCCCCCAAGAAGCAAAGGAGCCGCCCGGAAGGCGGCTCCCCTGAGTGTCACGGGCGTCGTCCGCAGCGGGGCGAACCCCGGCGGGCGGCGCGCATCAGCTGAAAGAGGGCTGCCCCTTCCGCGTAGCGAGCTGCGATCCGTCCGACGCGCCGACGAACTCATGATGCATCGGATCACCTCCTTTCAGTTGTTGCGACTGCGAGAAGGATGCCACGAACCGGCAGGAACGCAAGCGATTATGCGAACCGTCGGGACAGAAGCCGGAAGGGCGCCAGGGCCGCCGCCGCCAGCGCCAGCTTCACCCCGAAATCCGCGACCGCGAGGGAGACCCAGAGCGGGGCGGCAGGGCCGAAGCCGAGCAGCGGGACGATCTCCCTCGCCCAGCCGTTCGGGTCCGCCGGATCGAGGAAGAGGAAGGCGGCGGAGAAGGCGACAGAGAAGAAGATCGCCGTATCGACGGCCGAGCCGACGAGCGAGGAAAGGAGCGGCGCCCGCCACCAGGCCCCGGCGCGAAGCCGATCGAAGATCGCGACGTCGAGCAGCTGCGCGGTCAGGAAGGCCAGGCCGGAGCCGAGCGCGATGCGGAGCGTCACCAGCGGGTCCCCGAACTCGTTGAGGAAGCGGCTGGCGACGAGAGATGCGATTACGCCGACGACAAAGCCCGCCGCCACCACCCGCCGCGCCGCAGCGGGGCCGAGCGCGCGGTTGGTGAGGTCGGTGACGAGGAAGGCGAGCGGATAGGTCAGCGCGCCCCAGGTCAGCCAGTCCCCCAGCAGGTGCTGAACAAGGATGTTCGACGCGAGGACGACCGCCGCCATGGCGACGATACCGATCAGGAGGGGGCGGGTCGGCATGGGCGGGGCTCCGGTTTGCGGGGCGGACGTAACGCCGATGCCCGCCCGTGGCAAGCGGGGCGCTCAGCCCTCCGCCCATCCCTCCTGCTTGCGATAGAGCGTGGAGGGCGAGAGGCCAAGGGCTCGGGCGGCTTTCGGCGCGCTGCCCCAGCGGCGGATCGCGGCGGAAATGACGAGGCGCTCGATCTCCGCGAAAGGCAGGCCAAGCAGCGCCTCCGCCGCGCCCTCGGCGCCGTTTTCCGGCGCGGGGGCGGGCGAAGCGGCGAGGCCGAGCAGTTCCGGCGTAGCCGCTTCCCCCTCCCCCAGCACGACGGCGCGGCGGAGGGCGTTGGCGAGCTCGCGAACATTGCCGGGCCAGCGATGGGCGCGGATCGCCGCCTCCGCTTCAGGGCCAAGCCGCGGCACGGGCACGCGCTCCTCTGCCGCAAGGCGCGGCAGAAGCGCGCGGGCGATCTCCACCGCGTCCTCCCCCCGCTCGCGGAGCGGCGGGGCGTGGACGGGGAGGACATGGAGCCGCCAGTAGAGATCCTCCCTCAGCCGCCCCGCGGCCATTTCCGCCGCCGGGTCGCGGTTCGTGGCGGCGACGATGCGGGCGTCCGCCGCGCGCGGCGTCGGGTCGCCCACCCGCGTCACCGCGCCGGTCTCGAGGAAGCGGAGGAGCCGCGTCTGCGAGGCGAGCGGCAATTCGCAGAGCTCGTCGAGAAAAAGCGTGCCGCCCGAAGCCGCCTGCGCCGCCCCCGGCCGGTCAGCCACCGCGCCGGTGAAGGCGCCGCGGCGATGGCCGAAAAGCTCCGCCTCGATCAGCTCGGCCGGGATCGCCCCGCAATTGACCGGCACGAAGGGCCCCGCCGCACGGGGCGAGGCGGCGTGGATCGACTCGGCGCAAAGCTCCTTGCCCGCCCCGCTCTCCCCGGTGAGGAGGACGGTCGCCTCCGACCGGGCGACGCGGGCGAGGCGGCGGCGAAGGGCGCGCATCGCGGGCGAGGAGCCGATCAGCCGATCCGCCCCCGCCTCCGCCCCGAAATCCCCACCATCCGGCATCGCGCGTCCCTGTTGAGAGAACGGGAGACTGCGCGCTCGCGCCTAAGGCGGGCTTAACGGGGGCCGGGGCGTGTGTGCTCACAGTGAGCAGGGGGATCAAGTATTTGATATTATTAAAATATCAGAAATAGCGTTCCGCGGACTCCTTGCTCGTCGGGGTCCCGGCCCAGGGCCGGGACAGCGAAGAGTCCCCACCGCCCTTCCCAGACCGGCTCCCGCTTCTGGAGGAAGGCGTCGATCCCCTCCTCCGCGTCGCGGACGAGCATTTTCCGTGATGATCACGTGAGAGGCAAAATCTCATTTTTGTCTCGCGCTAAAGTAATAAAAATCTACTATAGGCTGAAAATCAAAATTATCATACAGCCAATGATATACTTATATTTATTCGTTGACTTGCTCGGAACATATCTTAAAGTCTTAACGGTATGTTAACAGGGGGCGAGTATGAGGCATTTTTTCTGTCTTTTTTCTGCCGTACTTGCGGTTGGATTTGCTGCGAGCAGCAGTGCACTTACGCTTCAGCAAGACAATGATTTGTTTTCAGTTTATGAAAATCGACACGAGTATAGCACTAATGGCACTTATACATCGCCATATCCAAAATATCGAGGAGCACAAATTGAATTTCGCACGGTAGATAATTGGGAAACTGCGAATATTATCTACTATAGCAATGAGCGAGATATACTCGTCTATGTTCCAAGCTATAAAGAAATAATAAACGTAAATTTTGTAATTTACCCACAACCTGAACCAAATTTATACTTTAGGCTTCCGAAAATAGATGGGCCGGCAATAAATGTATATAGTAGAAGCTTATATAACGATAGCGTTCGAGGAGCCTTTAGATTAAGAAGCGAAGAATACGGATCGGGCGCTGTCTGGGACGTACTCAGCAGCAATTTCTTAATCAGCCAAGCATTTTTTGGAAATGAAGTCGTACAGATGGCACAAATTGCCCTGAAAGACAAAAGTCAAGATGAATATATAATTCAGCTTTGGGACCTTGGGATTGGCCCGCCAATATCAACAGTTCCACTACCGGCATCCATTGTATTTTATTTATCTGCAATGGTCGTGGCGTTCTATGCAAGCGCGCGACGAAGAAGAACGGCTTGCACTATCTGAGATCAGGAGCATAGGTGAGGCTTCAAGGCTACCGCCCCTCCCAGACCGGCTCCCGCTTCTGAAGGAAGGCGTCGATCCCCTCCTCCGCGTCGCGGGCGAGCATGTTGCGGGTCATCACCTCGGAGGCGAAGGCGTAGGCCGCCTCCGTCTCCTTCTCCGCCTGTTCGTAGAAGGCGCGCTTGCCGATCTCCAGCGTCAGCGGCGACTTCGCGGCGATGAGGGCGGCGAGCGCCGCCGTCTCCGCCTCCAGCGCTCCCGGCGCGGCGAGATGGGAGACGAGGCCGAGGCGCAGCGCCTCCTCCGCCCCGATCATCTCCCCTGTCAGCAGCATCCGCATCGCCGCCTTCCGCCCGACGGCGCGGGAAAGGGCGACCATCGGGGTCGAGCAGAAGAGGCCGATATTCACCCCCGGCGTCGCGAAGCGGGCGCCCGGGTCAGCCACGGCGAGGTCGCAGGTCGCGACGAGCTGGCAGCCCGCCGCCGTCGCGACGCCATGAACCCGCGCGATGACCGGGAGCCGCAGCCGCTGGATGCGGAGCATGAGCGCGGAGCATTCTGCGAAGAGCGCCTCATAGGCCGCGCGGCCCGGATTCGCCCGCACCTCCCGCAGGTCATGCCCGGCGCAGAAGCCCGGCCCCGCGCCGGCGATGACGACGACGCGCGCGGCCTCGTCCGCCTCGACCTCCCCCAGTGTCTCCATCAGCGCCGCCATGAGCGGGCGGGAGAGCGCGTTCCGCGCACCGGGGCGGTTGAGCGTGAGCGTGACGACGCCGCCGGCGTCTTCGCGCAGGATGAGGGGCTGGCTTTCGGCGTTCATGAGCTTTCCTCCCGCCCCGCTTCTAGCATGGCGGGCGAGGGCGGCGAAACCGGTTCAGGGCGCGATCAGGATCGTCCCTTCCGCCTCGAACCCTTCCGGCCCGAGAAAGCCGACGACGATCTCGCCCGAGCCGGGAAAGACGCCGGAAAGCGCAGTGACGTTCACCTGATGCGAGACGAGCATCACGCGCGCGCCTTCCGGCAGCGCACGGAGCGCGGAAAGCGCGGCCTCCGTCCGCTCCGGGCCGAGCCGGCGCTCGCCGAAGAAGGAGTTGATCGCGGGCAGCGGCTCCGGCGCGCCGAGGCCGAGCAGCTCCGCCGTCTCCCGCGCGCGGCACCATTCCGAGGTGAAGACGCGGTCGAAGGCGACGCCCCGCTCGCGCAGCGCCGCGCCAACCCGGCGCGCCTGCTCCCGCCCCCGTTCGTCGAGATTGCGCTGCGTCGCGCATTCCCCGAGCGTGAAATTCGGCGGGTCGCCCGTGCCCGGCGCAAGCGCGTGGCGCATGAGGGCGATCGCGCCGGGGCGGGCGAGCGCCTCCCATGCGGCCTCCTCGCTGGCGCGGGCGAGAAGCGGGGAGAGGAGGGCGAGGGCGAGGATCAGGAGCGTCTTCATGCGCTGGGACATGGCGCGCCGGCGCGGCAGGTCCAGCCTAGAAGCGGATGCGCCAGCGGAGGAAGCCCGCCTCGTCCATCCCCGCCTCCTCCAGCCGCAATCCGGGCGCGGAGGCGGCGTGGAAGGCCGAGCCCGGCCCGCTCCGGAAGATCGCGGTCGCGCCCTTCGGGCCGGTCAGCCGCCAGGAGGGCGGGCCGGGGGGCCGCTCCGCCCCGCCCTCCCGGATATGGGCGAGGAGGATGTCCCGGTTCGCGTCCGGCCCGTCGAAGATCACCCGCTCCTCCGAGGCGCCCGGAAAGCCGCCGCCGCCCGAGGCGCGGTAGCTGTTCGTCACGATCACGAAGCGCTCGCCCGGCTCCACCGGCCGCCCCCCGACGAGAAGGTTCCGGACCCGGCCCGGACCGGGGGAAGCCGGCGCCCCCTCGGCGTCGAACCGCGCGGGGCGGGAGAGGTCGAACTCCCAGGTCAGGCCGAGCAGGGTGTCGAAGTTGAAGGCCGGGAAGCCCGGGTCGATCAGCGGCGCATCCTCGGCGCCGGGGGCGATGCGGTTGAAGAGCCCGGCGGCGCGCTCCAGCCAGTCCCGCGCCTCGGCGCCGGTGACGAGGAGCGCGCGGACAGTGTTCGGATAAAGGTAGAGGTCGGCGACATTGCGGATGGCGAGGTCGCCCGCCGGAACGTCCGTGTAGTAGCCAGGCCCGCCGCGCCCGCCCGCCTTGAAGGGCGAGGCGGCGGAGAGGAGCGGCAGCGCCTCCCATTCCGTGCCCGCCAGCATCCGCCGCATGTAGGCCGCCTGCGCCTCCGCCACGATCCGCACCGCCGGGCTCTCCGCCGCCAGCGCGAACCAGGAATGGAGCGGCTGGGCGCTCCGCCCGACCGGGCGGCGGACATAGGCGAGCGTCGCCGCATGATCGGCGCGCACCGCCTCCAGCACCGCCTCGTCGAGAGGGCCGCCCTCTTCGGGCATGGCGACGGAGGATTCGGCCTCCGCGACGCGCCACCGCCCGCCCTCGCTGCGAAGGAGGAGGTCGATAATTCCGAGATGGGAGCCGAAGGCGCCCGGGGCGACGGCGGGCTTGCCGGCGACGAGCCCCCTCGCCGCGTCCACGCCCGGCGCGCCGGCATGGTCCGGCCCCGGGAGGATGCGGTGGCTGTGACCGAGGATCATCGCATCGAGCCCCTCCAGCGCGGCGAGGGGGAGCGCGGCGTTCTCCATCCCCTCGCTATGCGCCTCCGGCCCGATCCCGGTATGGCAAAGGCCGACGACGAGATCGGCGCCCGCTTCCCGCAGCGCGGCGATGGCGGCCTCCGCGGCCCTCACCATGTCGCCGGCGCGGGCGCGGCCTTCGAGATGGCGCGAATCCCAGACCATGATCTGCGGCGGGAGGACGCCGAAGAGGCCGATGCGGACAGCGTGCTCGCCCCCCGCGCCGTCCGCGAGCCGCCGCTCCAGAATGGCGGTCTGCGCGAAGAGCGGGGCGCCGGCTTCGTCCGTCACGTTCGCACAGAGGACGGGGAAGGCGGCGGCGGAGAGCGCGTCCCTGAGGAAGTCGAGCCCGTAATTGAATTCGTGGTTCCCGAGCGCGGCGGCGTCATAGCCGGCGGCGTTCATCGCGGCGATGACTGGGTGGCCCTTTCCCGAACCCGTCTCGAAGGCGACATGGTCGGCCAGGGGCGAGCCCTGAAGGAAATCCCCGTTGTCGAGGAGGAGCGCGTTCGCCGCCCCCTCCCGCATATCCCGCGCGAGGGCGGAGAGGCGGGCGAGGCCGATTGTCCCGTCCGGCCGGTCGGCGTGGTAATCCCAAGGGTGGACATGGGCGTGAAGGTCGGAACTCGCCATGAGGCGCAGATGCGCCTCCCCCGCCCCGGCCCCGCGCGTGAAGCGATGCGGCGCGCTCATGGCCGCGCCGGCGAATCGGATTGGTTCTTGCGCCCCGGTCCCCGCATGGCCGACAGATAGAGCGAAGGGCGGCCCCCGCGGCAAGCCCGCCCCGAGACGCCGGGAGGGAAGCCCTTGACGATCTTCGCCAATCCGTATCGCGGCCGGGGCCTGCCGGCCGATGCGGCGGTCGAACCCGGAAGCGTAGAGAGCGACCCGGCGGCGGCGCGGGCGCTTTTCCTCCGCTGCCCGAAGGCGGCGGAGACGCCGCTTCTGGACCGGCCCGACCTCGCCGCCCGGCTCGGGATCGGGGCGCTTCATCTGAAGGACGAGCGCGGGCGGATGGGGCTCGGCAGCTTCAAGGCGCTGGGCGCCGCGCACGCCATCGCGAAGCGGGCGGAGGCGCGGGGCGGGCGGCTCGACGGCGAGGTCATCGTAACCGCCTCCGCCGGCAATCACGGCCTCTCCGTCGCCGCGGGTGCGGCGGCTTTCGGGGCCGAGGCCGTGATCTTCGTGGCGGAAACCGTGCCGGAGGCCTTCGCGGAAAGGCTCCGCGCCCGCGGCGCGCGCGTCGTCCGCCGCGGGGCGATCTATGAGGAGGCGATGGCGGCGGCTTCGGAGGCGGCGGCGCGGGAGGACTGGTTCCTCCTCTCCGATTCGAGCTGGACGGGCTATGCCGCCCCGGCGCGGGACGTGATGGAAGGCTACCTCATCATGGCGGCGGAAGCGGCGGAGGCGATTCCTGCGCCGCCGACGCATCTCTTCCTCCAGGCCGGGGTCGGCGGGCTCGCCGCCGCCGTCGCCGCCCATGCGCGGCGGATCTGGGGCGCGGGGCCGGTAATCACCGTCGTCGAGCCCGCCTTCGCGCCCGCTTTGCTCGAAAGCGTGCGAGCGGGGCGGCCTGCGGTAGCGCCCGGGCCCGTCTCGATCATGGGGCGGCTCGACTGCAAGGAGCCCTCCCACCTCGCCCTCGCAGCGCTGGCGCGGGACGCGGACCTCTTCATGACCGTGACGGAGGCGGAGGCGGAAGGGGCCGCGCGGGCGCTCGGCGAGGCGGGGCTTCCCACCACGCCCTCGGGCGGCGCGGGCTTCGCCGGGCTCGAAGCGGCGGCGCGGGCGGGGGCGGCGGGGCTCGGGCCGGAGAGCCGCGCGCTGGTCTTTCTCAGCGAAGGGCCGGAAGATGCCTGACTTTCCGCAAGCGGAATACGAGGCGCGGACGGCGCGCGCGCAGGCGGCGATGGCCGCGGCGGGGTTCGATGCAATCCTCCTCACCACGGAGCCCGAATTCCGGTATTTCAGCGGCTTCCGAACCGCCTTCTGGCTCAGCCCGACGAGGCCCTGGTTCCTGATCCTGCCGCGGGAGGGGCGGCCCTTCGCCGTCATCCCGGAGATCGGCGCTGCGCTGATGGCGCAGACATGGGTGGAAGACGTGCGGACCTGGCCCGCGCCCCGCCCCGATGATGACGGCGTGAGCCTCCTCCGCGACGCGCTCCGCCCCTATCCCCGCCTCGGCCTCCCGATGGGGCCGGAGACGAGCCTCAGGATGCCACTCGGCGATCTCCGCGCGCTCGGGCGGGAGTTCCGGGACGCCGCCCCGCTCCTCCGCGAACTCCGCATGGTCAAGAGCGCGGCGGAGATCGCGAAGATCGGGGCGATCTGCCGGATCGGCTCCGCCGCCTTCGCCCGCGCGCCCGCGCTCTTCGCGCCCGGAATGAGCATGGCGGCGGCCTTCCGCGCCTTCCGCATCGCGCTGCTGGAGGAGGGGGCGGAGGAAATACCCTATCTCGTCGGCGGGCATGGGCCGGAGGGCTATGCGGACGTGATCTCGCCGCCCGGCGCCGAGCCCCTCCGCGAGGGCGACGTGCTGATGCTCGACACCGGCGCGAGCCTCGAAGGCTATTTCTGCGATTTCGACCGCAATTTTGCGCTTGGCCATGCTTCGGACGCGGCGCGGCGGGGCCATGCGCGGCTTCATGCGGCGGTCGAGGCCGGGCTCGCGGCGGCGCGGCCGGGGGAGACCTGCGCGGGGCTCTGGCGGGCGATGGCGGAGAGCCTCGGGGCCGGGGCCGGGGGCGATGTCGGCCGGTTCGGCCACGGGCTCGGGATGCAGCTCACCGAGCCGCCGAGCCTCGGGCCTTGGGACGAGACGCCGCTCCGCCCCGGCATGGTCCTCACGCTCGAGCCCTCGGTCAAGACGGGGCCGGGGTTGATGATGGTGGCGGAGGAGGTCATCGTCGTCGAAGAGGATGGCGCGCGGCTCCTGACGGAGCGCGCGCCGCCTGAGCTTCCCGTGATCTGAGGAGGCGCCCATGCGCGCGGGGTTCGAGACGGATGGCGGCTTCGCGGCGAACGGCGCGCTCGGCCTCATCGTGCTGGCGACGGACGAGACGCTCGAACCAGAGATGCGGCGGATGATCCCCGAGCACGCGCCGCTCTACCACAGCCGCATCCCCTCCGCCCCGACCGTGACGAAGGAGACGCTGGCGGCGATGGCGGGGGAGATGACGGCCTCCGCCGCGCTCCTCCCCGCTCCCGTCCTCCGCGCCGTCGGCTATGGCTGCACGTCGGGCGCGACGGTGATCGGGCCGGAACGGGTCGCCTCGCTGGTCGGCGCCGCGCTCCCCGGCGTTCCGGTGACCGAACCGCTTTCCGCCGTCATCGCCGGCCTTCGCGCGCTCGGGGCGCGGCGGCTCGGATTCCTCACGCCCTACCGCCCCGAGGTCTCCGCCGCGATGCGGGCGGCGCTGGAGGCGGCGGGGGTCGAGATCGCCGCCTTCGCCTCCTTCGAGGAGGAACGGGAGGCGACAGTGGCGCGGATCGCGGAAGCCTCGACGCTGAAGGCCGCGCTGCGCCTCGCCGCGGCGCCGGGCGTGGAGGCCGTCTTCGCCTCCTGCACCAATCTCCGCACGCTCGGGATCGTCGAGGCGATGGAGGCGGAGAGCGGCCGGCCCTTCCTCTCCTCCAACCTCGCGCTCGGCTGGCGGATGCTCTCCCTCGCCGGGTTGCAGCCGGCCGCTGCCGCGCCGGGGCGGCTGATGCAGGGGCTCCGCGGCGGCTGAGGGGTCAGCCGCGCGAGGCGGCGACTGCGCGCTCGATCTCGCCGATCAGCTGCTCCGGCTCCTCGACGCCGACGGAGGTGCGGATGAAGCCTTCCTCGATCCCGATCGCCGCGCGGGCCTCGACCGTCAGCCCGCGATGGGAGGAGGAGGCGGGATGCGAAAGGGTCGTGCCGACATCCCCCAGCGTCGGCGCGAAGGGGATATGCTCAGCGGCGCGGAGGAAGCGGTTGACGGTGTCCCGCCCGCCGTCGAGCACGAAGCTCACCATGTTCCCGAACCGGCCCTTCAGGAGGTCGCCCGCGCGGTTATGGTCCGGATGGTCGGACCGGCCCGGATAGAGCACGCGCTTGACACCCTTCAGCCCGGCCAGCCGGTCCGCCAGCGCCGCGGCGGTCGCCTCGGCCCGGTCATAGCGCAGGGTGAAGGTCGAGAGGCCGCGCTCCGTCAGCCAGCAGTCGAAGGGCGAGGGCGCGAAGCCCCATGTCACCGCAGCGTCGTAGAACGCCTTGTTCATCTCCGGCGTCCGGCCCGCGACATAGCCGAGCATCGCGTCCGAATGCCCGGCGAGGAGCTTGGTGAGCGAGTGGATCACGATGTCCGCCCCGTTCTCGAACGGCTTCCAGCCGCGGGGCGTGGTGAAGGTGTTGTCCACCGCGAGGAGGACGCCGGCCTCCTTCGCCGCCGCGGCGATGCCCGCCATGTCCGCGACGCGGAGCGTGGGGTTGGAGACGGTCTCGACCAGGATCAGCCCCGCCGGGCTATCGATCAGCAGGCAATGGCACACCAGCCGCGCCTTGGCCAACGGGAACGCGGCCCCGTTGACCCAGCGCCCCCCGCGGGGGCAGAGCGTGGCGCAGTTGAGGTGGTGGACCTTCATGTCCCCAGTGTAGCCGCAGC